>CAYLHI010000011.1:0-65044 GCA_964383575.1 uncultured Pelolinea sp. | reverse complement strand
CATACGAATGATTTTATCTCCTCATCCGTTGCACTAAATGTCTGAATTAACAATTTTAAATTAAGTATTTTTATACTTGGGAAAACCAAAAGATTTATTCTTTTTTATGTGATGCTAAACCCCACCCTGTACCCATTCCCCCACCAAACAGTACAATAAATTCTACGATTTTTACAAAAAGGTCTTGATTGTTTGGTATTAAGAAATAAGCCAAACCTATTAATATACCACCAGCGATTATTAAATATACAAGTTGAAAATATCTATTTGATTTTCGTAGTTCAAATTCGTGATCATCATCGCGTTGTATATAATCTAGATATTTATCTATGTGGCTATCATTAAACTTATCAAAAAGCGGGTTAGAAATACCTCCACCTCGAAAGGCCATGCTTAAAAACGAAAATGCCTCTTTGCGGACTTCTGGAGGCATTTCTTCAAACTCCTTAATTATTTCAGGTGGAATTGTCTGTGGAGTTTTATCATTATTGTCTGTTGACAATGCTTTCTGGTCCTTATTTTTTTCTTTATCATTAACGTCTTTACTTGCCATGTAATCACCCTATTTAATAATTGTTATAAATACGGTTTAATGGTAATTTGGTATCTTTTGTTTTCTCAATAAAACTTGCCTCGATTTCAATAGCCATTAAGAAGCGAAGGTATTGCTCTAGAGATTCTCTTTCAATATATGAGTTTTTATACATACTTATGAAATGCTTGGCTGTTTTTTTAGCTAATTTACGTTTAGTATTAGCAGTCATATTTACTCCAACTATTATGTAATAGTATTATACATATATTTTAATTGTTCTGGCGATTATTTGGTTTTTGGTTTTTTTCTATTTATTTTCTTTGTGAGGTGAAGCATTAACCAATATTTTCAATGCTTCATCGAATATAAGTGAATTTAGGGATATTGGTTTTTCACTTGTGGTTTTGTATATTTTTTCATAGAAAAAACTTACTATTATCATATCATATTATTCGCAGGTATCCCATTCTGGCGGAATAAAGATATCTATTCCACCTCTTGTTTTCATCTGCTTGTATAATGAGCATTAATTCTATATTTGTTCACTAATAAAATAATGTTCTTTATGTATTTCTTTGTAAGTATGCATTTTCCCTTCACCTAATTTCATTGCCAGAATTGAACGCATAGCGTCACCTATTTTTCTATTGTTTGACCTGAATACAAACTCAATGATATTTACAGAAGTAACTACATGTTGTCTGATAGATTATTTGTCAAATGGCGTGATTTTAATACATTCTGCAGAAGATGCCGGATGAGTTATGGCGTAAAATACAAGTAAGATGAAAACAGCAGATGAGATTCGGAGGTGGATTGAGCAGATCAGAAAAGAAATACCCGGGGATGTGGAGATCCTGTGCGCGTCTAAGACGCGCACTTTGGATGAAGTGCGTGCCGCACACATAGCCGGGCTGCGTTATTTTGGGCACAACTATGTACAGGAAGCGCGGGCGATGATTCCATTGGCGGATTTTGACGCAAAATGGCATATGATTGGGCACCTGCAGCGTAACAAAGCGCGCTTGGCAGTCGAGCTTTTTGATATGGTGGAAACGCTGGATTCCCTGCGCCTGGCGAAAGAGCTGGAAAAACGCTGCGCGGAGATCGGGAAAGAAATGCCGGTGCTGATCGAAGTGAACAGCGGGCGCGAGGAGAATAAGACTGGCCTGATGCCGGAAGATGTGGGCGCTCTGGCGGAGTGGCTCAGCGGACAAACATACCTGCACCTGGTGGGGCTGATGACGATGGGCCCGCTGACCGGGGATCCGGAGCTTTCGAGGCCTTATCATAAGGAAACACGGCGCTTATATGAGGAAATCCAACATCAGCAGCTCCCAAATACAGAACTGCGGGTGTTATCCATGGGGATGAGCAACAGCTATAAAGTGGCAATTGAAGAAGGGGCAAATCTGGTGCGGCTGGGTACGCTTATATTTGGTCCGCGCGGCAGCTAATATTATAAAATCTATCTAAATTATCCAAAAAAGAATCTTAATAAAATCTTGATATTTTCCTTCCAGGTATTAACACGCCGGCTGTCCTATATTATAATTTGTCCGGCTGGCGCACATTAAAGGTGCAAAATATCACTCGCCAGAAGGGCTGACGGCTAGTAGAATTAATAAATGGACAATATTCAGGTGCTTGTTGAATTCACCGGCATATCCCGCATGCTAACGGGGCGAATGGAATATCAGCTTCCCCTTGCGGATGGTGCAGGTATGATGGATGTTGTGCGTGCGATTGGCTGTAAGTTTCCCCCTTTGGTGGGAGAAGTGATCGAAAAAGATGGAGAGTCGCTTATTCCCACGAATTTGTTCAGCGTAAACGGCAAACAGATTCTGCATGAAGGACAACTGCAGTACCAGCCGAAAAACGGCGATCGATTGATCTTGTTATCATTGTTAGCCGGCGGATAACGCCGGAAAAATTCATACTTGCGAGGAGATAAAAGTATGTTTGGTTATAGCGGTAAGATCCTGCACATTGATCTAACTGAGCAGAAGACCTGGGTAGAGGATAAAACTGAAGATTGGTATAAGATGTGGATCGGGGGTGTTTCAATGGCTACCCGTCTGTGCTGGGAGAACATCACCCCTGGTTGCGATCCCTACTCACCAGAAAACCCTGTTTGTTTTGCCAACGGTATTTTTGCCGGTACACCTGTGCCGGTGGGCGGCAAGTATGGGTTGGCATCTAAATCTCCCATGACCGGTTTCATTGGCGACAGCCTTTCCGGTTCATGGTTATCGATTACGCTCAAACGTGCTCGCTGGGATGGCGTGGTGATCCACGGCTCTAGCGAGAAGTGGGTTTATATTTTCATTGATGATGAGCGGGTAGAATTCCGTGATGCCAGCAAACTGCTGGGGTTGGGAACCTTCGCAACGGAAGAAGCGATTCGCGATGAACTATCGGATGATATGGTGCGTTCTGCAACCATCGGACCAGCCGGTGAGAATATGGTGCGCTACGCGAATGTGACCAACGACGGACGGCAGGCAGGACGCACCGGGCACGGCTCGGTGTGGGGCTCAAAAAAGCTGAAAGCTGTGTCTGTGCGCGGTACGAAAGGAATCACCGTTGCTGACCCCGAAACGCTGAATAAATTATCTTTTGATATCACCAAAGAAGCTCAGGGACCACATACATCCAAGTACCGCATCCTGGGTACAACTACAAACGTTCTGAATATGAATAAATTAGGGATACTGCCGACCCGTAATTATCAAGAGGGTGTTTTTGAGGATGCAGAAAAGATAAGCGGTGAATACTTGCATGAACATAATAATGTTAAGACAATCGCCTGCGCGCAGTGCCCGATCGCTTGCGAGCAGATGTCAATGGTTAAAACAGGCCCATGGGCTGGGACGATGACCGGCATTGAATATGAATGCCTGTTTGCAAACAGCTCTAACATGGGCATAAACGATTTAAATGCCTCGATCAAGTTGATTCAGACCGCGGACCAGGGTGGGATGGATGCCATGTCCATGGGTATCACCATCTCCTGGGCGATGGAAAGCTTTGAAAGAGGCGTTCTTACGAAAGAAGATTTTAAGTGCGAAAAATATCCAGATGGGCTTGAGCTAACTTTTGGGAATGGTGAAGCCGCGGTCGCAACTGCGGAGATGATCCGCGACCAGGTAGGGATTGGAAAGCTGCTTTCACAGGGGACAAAGAGAGCCAGCGAAAAGATCGATAAAGAACGGGGCACTGAATCCTATCAATGGGCAATGAACTCCAAGGGATTGGAAACAGCTGGCTATGAAGCGCGCGGTTTGAAGACTTTTTCGCTTGGTTCTGCTGTCGGTACGCGCGGCCCGTGCCACAACCGCACTGCCTCGTATGACCCTGATATCAAAGGGGAAGTAGACCGGTTTACTGTGGATGACACACGCGGAGAATTAGCCCGCAGTACGGAAGAATACGCGGCTGTGTATGATACGCTGCCGCTGTGCAAGTTTATCCGGCGCTGCTTTACGGGTAAAGCCGACCGCGCTGGCGCATGGCCGATGATTGCCAAATTGATCAATGCCACCACAGGATGGAATTTTGAATATGATGATATTGACCTGATCGGCGAACGGGCGTTTACCATCAAGAAAGCGTTCAACATTCGCGAAGGATGGAAGCGCGCAGATGATACGCTTCCTTACCGCTGGATGAACGAACCAATGACAAAAGGCCCTTCTGCCGGACATTTCACTTCGAAAAAAGAGCTGGAATACATGAAAGACCTGTATTACAAAGCCAAGGGCTGGAATAATGACGGAATGATCCCGAAAGAGAAGCTGAAAGCGCTTGGCATGCCGGATGTCGCTGAACAGATTGGCGTATAAGGAAGGCGGATAAAATATATGGCTGTTTCTACATCAAAATTCAATTACATTGACTGCGATCCAGATCTGTGCATTGGATGCCAGATCTGTGAATATGTATGCTCATACACAAAAACTGGCGAATATAACACGTACCACAGCCGCATCCGTACGGTTCGGGTGGACGAGGTGCTGATCACTGCCATTGCCTGCCGCACGTGCGAAAACGCGCCCTGTGTGATCGCCTGCCCGCAGAAAGCGCTTTCCCAGGATCCCGAAACCGGCACGATCCGTTTAGATGCCGCCAAGTGCGATGGATGTGCCTGGTGTATTGACGCGTGCGATTTTGGTGCCATTTCTATGAACCATGAAGCCAAACTGGTTGAGATCTGCGACCAATGCGAGAACGAACCGGATGGGCCGCAGTGTGTGTTGTGGTGCCCGAAAGAAGCGCTGTCACTGACCACGCCTGAGAAGCGGGCTCAGAAATCACGGAAGAAATTAATAAAAAAGGAAGTAATCGGGCCTAAATAACAGTAGTCCCTGTGTGTCCGCGCAGATAAAACAATGGCGAACGATTATTAAGGAGCTATATGAGCGAAAGCGAGATCAAGAGCGCTAACTCTGAGGAACCGCGGATTGGTGTGTATGTCTGCCACTGCGGCTCAAATATTGCTGGAGTTATACCGGTGGATGAAGTTGCAGAATGGGCGTCGCACCTGCCCGGTGTTGTGCACGCAACTGATACCATGTATGCCTGCGCAGACAGCGGGCAGTCCCTTATAAAAGAGGATATCAAGAAGTACAACCTGAATCGTGTGGTTGTTGCTGCTTGTTCTGTGTGCATGCACGAAGCAACTTTCCGCGGCGCGGTTTCCGAAGCGGGAATGAATCCTTTCTTGATGGAAATGGCAAACATCCGTGAACAGTGCACCTGGGCACATGGGCATGATCCTGAAGGCGCTTTGGAGAAAGCTAAGGCCCTGACGGCGGCAGCAATCGCGAAAGCGCGCTTCCTGGCACCGCTGAAGATGATCACGGTACCCGTTACGAAACGGGCGATGGTCATCGGGGCCGGCGTAGCCGGCATCAGCGCAGCGCTCGACCTGGCGGATCAGGGTATTAAAACAATCTTAGTGGAGAAAGAACCTACCATCGGAGGGGTCATGGCGCAGCTCAACAAGACCTTCCCCACGATGGACTGTAGTATATGAATACTCGCACCTAAAATGGTTGACGCGGCGCGTCATCCCAACATTGATGTGAGAACATATACGCAGGTTGAGCGGGTAGAAGGTTATGTAGGCAATTTCAAAGTCCAGCTGCGTGAGAAAGCCCGCTATGTGGACGCGGACCGCTGCAACGGCTGTGGTGACTGCGCGCGGGTGTGCCCGATTGAAGTGCCCAATTCGTTTGAGATGGATCTAGCACCGCGTAAAGCAGCTTATGTGGCAATGAGCCAATCAGTTCCCCTGCTCTACACGATTGATATGGAATCGTGCATCCACTGCTACAAATGCGTGGAGGCATGCGGGAAGCTGGAAGCAATTGATTTCGGTCAGGAAGATAAAGTGGTGTGGGAGGATGTCGGCGCTATTATTGTTGCCACCGGATTTAGCCATTTTGACCCGAGTGTGATCCCGGAATACGGGTATGGGCGCTACCCGAATGTGATCACGGCAATTGAGATGGAGCGCCTGAATAACTCGGCTGGGCCAACTGTTGGAAACCTGATTCGCCCGAGCGATGGAGAGAACCCCAAACGGGTAGCATTCATCAACTGCGTTGGTTCACGCGATAAGCGATTTAATCCATGGTGCTCTAATTTCTGCTGCATGTACGCCATCAAGAACGCGATCTTGGTGAAGCAGATGTACCCGGATATTGAATTAAGCATTTACTACATAGATATCCGCACTCCTTCCAAGGGATATGAAGAATTCTACGAACGAGCAAGGGGAATGGGAATCAAGTTCATTCAGGGCAGGCCGAGCCTGATCACGGAAGATGATAAGACTCACAACTTGTTTGTTCATTCTGAAGATATTTCGCTTGGATTGGTCACTGAACATGAATATGATATGGTGATGCTCAACCAGGCAGCTGTGCCGCAGCCAGACGCGGACTCCGTTAGTTCCGTCCTAAACATCCAGCAGAGCCCGGGTGGATGGTTCATGGAATATCATCCCAAACTACGGCCGATAGATAGCCCGACGGACGGCGTTTTCTTAGCCGGTGCTTGTCAGGGGCCGAAAGATATCCCGGCATCAGTGTCTTCTGGTTCAGCGACTGCTTCCCGCGCAGGGCGGATCCTGCATTCGGATGAATGGGAGATTGAACCGATCATCGCGCAGGTCTGGGAAGACCGCTGTATCAGTGCAGCTGGGAAGAAGTGCGGCATCTGCGCGAAAGCATGCCCGTACAACGCCATTATTGTGGAGCAGGGAAAAGCCGCGCAGATAACAACTGCCAAATGTCACGGCTGCGGAGGATGTGTGGCGGAATGCCCGCATAACGCGATCACCCAGATGCATTATACGGACGCTCAGATCCTGGCGCAAATCCGCGCCCTGCTGGCAGATAAGCCGGAAGAGAAGATCTTCGCTTTCCGCTGCCACTGGTGCTCTTACGGCGGCGCTGACCTGGCAGGTTCGAGCCATTTTGAATACTCCGCAAATGAGCGCGGTATGCGCGTGATGTGTTCAGCGCGGATGGATACAGACTTCATTTATGAAGCGTACCGGCTGGGCGCGGGTGCTGTGATGTACTCTGGCTGCCATCCGCAGGACTGCCATTATATAACCGGGCAGCTGGTGGGCGCGGCACGTGCGGAACGCCTGCAGAAGATATTTAATAAGATGGGCATGACTCCCGGGCGATTCCGCATTGAGTGGATCTCAGCTGCGGAAGGTGAGAAATATGCCCGCGTGATCAATGAGATGCAGCAGACTATTGATGATATGGGAAAAAAGAAATTGCTGGAAGAAATCGAAACCCTGCGCCCGCAGATGGAAAAACGTGCGCGGCGGATGTATGATGCCCCGGATGTGACCAAGGCGTCAGATTATTCAGAGAAATTAGTGCTCGCGATGACGGTAGAAACGGTGCATGATGAAAAATAATGACAAACCGCTTTCCTTGGTGGATCAGGTTCGGGCAGCACCGGGAGGTGAATATGTTTCCGTGTGCTATTCCTGCGGGACGTGTGTGAGCAGATGTTTAATCCAGCAAAAAGTTGAGGCGGCGTATAACCCGCGGCGGATGATGAAGATGGTGATGATGGGTATGCGCGAAAAAGCGTTTGACAGCCCAACCACCTGGCTGTGTTCATCATGTGACCTATGCTATTCCGCCTGCCCGATGGAGATCCATATCTCGGGTGTCATCACGGCTGTTAAAGAATTGGCAATTGAAGCGGGATACCTTTCTCCGCTGAAAACAGCGCAGGTGAACACAAAAACGTGTGTGGCATGCGGTCTGTGCGTGGAAGTATGCCCATATGAAGCGGTGCATCTGGTTGAAAAGGATGTACCCAACCGCGGTAAGAATCTGACCGTCGCCGAAGTTGACAGCGGGCATTGTATGGCCTGCGGATTATGTTCCTCCGTCTGCCGCTCGAATTCAATTGAGCTGAAGGAAGACTATACCGATGAAATGGTCGTTGATTCGCTGAGCAGTTGGCTGACCGGGGAATCGGCAAAGGAAACAGCATGAAAGGCAAGCCGAGAATTATCCTATTCCAATGCCAATACTGTCTGGCGAGCAGCACAGACCAGGATTGGGTGGAACATGACCTGCCGAAAAACATCAAACTGGTCAAAGTGCCCTGCAGCGGGCGCATCAGCCCCCTCTTTATCATGAATGCGTTCCAAAAAGGAGCTGATGGAGTGATGGTGAGCGGCTGCATGCCGGAGAAATGCCATTTTATAAACAGCAATCTGGGCGCAAGGCGCCAGCTGGATGAATTCCGGAAATTTCTTATTTTCCTTGGGTTAGAACCGAAACGGTTTAAATTCCTGTGGATGAATATTGATGAAAGAGGAGTGATCCAGAAAGAAATTGCTGCTTTTACCGCTGAGCTAAAAAAATTACGCCCAAACAAGAAATTTAATTCATTGAAAGGCGAAATTATTGGTCAGAATTATGGATGATTTCAGCCAGGTAAGAAAGGAAGCAGCGCGGATCCTCTCTAAGAAGAAAGTGGATCTTGTGATTGGTTTCAAGAAAGGGACGATCCCATTAAAGGCGCAGCCGGCTTTCATCTCTTCGCCTGATGATGTGGAGCAGCTCATCCTGGATGGCTTCTGCCAGAATAACCTCGCTGTATTCCTGCACGACGAGCCGAAAGACAAACGTATTGGACTGATTTGTCGGGCGTGCGAGAGCAGGGCAGTACGGGCATTGGCCATCGAACATCAGTTAAAGCGGGAGAATTTATATCTGATTGGCGTTCCCTGCAGCGGGATTCTCGATTGGAAAAAGATTCACAATGCTGCTGATGGACAGATAACCAGTGCGGTTGAAGAAGGCGATCAAATAATTCTTCAGGTAGGTGGCAAGAAGCAGACGCTCAAGCGGAATGAATTTATCGTTGATTCCTGCCGGAAATGCACCCGCCGTGAACCAGTGGGCGTGGATATCCTTATCGGTGAAGTTCAGCCAAATGAAATTGGAACTGATGACCTCACGCCTACGTGGGGAGATAAGTTTGCAAAAAAATCATCAAACGTTCGCTACAAGCTTTTCACAGAAGAGACAGACCGCTGCATCCGCTGTTATGCGTGCCGCGAGGCATGCCCGATGTGCTACTGCACGGAGTGTTTTGTGGACCATATTGCCCCCCGGTGGAGCGAAAGTATGGTCACTCCCGGAGGTACACAGGCATGGCATATCATCCGGGCTTTCCACCAAACCGGGCGGTGCGTGGAGTGCGGCGCTTGCGAGCGGGCCTGCCCGATGGATATAAAGATGGTGTATCTGACTGATAAGCTGAATGATGATATGAAAGAAATCTACGGATTTGAAGTGGGAGCGGATGAAGAAAAGCAGCCTCCATTCGCGACGATTACTCTGGATGATAAGAACAGGTTCACAACCTAAGGGATGACTATGACGCCAAAAATTATCAAAAAGAACGCACTTCAAAAAACAATCAAGAAATGGCTGAAATCGTATGATCTGATCGCGCCTGCTGCTTCAAAAGAGGGCATCCGCTTCAAGCGCATTACGGATCCCAAAGAAATTGTCCTTGATAGGTATCAAAATTCCATCTATCCGCCCAAAAGCATCTTCCTGCCCCAATCAGAAGTTATGTTTAATTTTGAGAACGGCAGCTATACCATGCCGGAGGACGCGCCCCGAAAGCGGATCATTTTCGGCATGCGTCCCTGCGATGCTCGCTCTATTTGGCTTTTGGATACCGTATTCAATAAAGCGGAAGACCTTGATATATATTGGGGAGAGAAAAGGGAGAAAGCGCTCATCATTTCAATTGGTTGCGCGGCGATTTGTGAAACAGGTTTCTGTGATACTGTCGGGAGCGGACCATTTGGGGAGGAAGGATCGGATATCCTCATCACCGAGCTGGATGACGCGTATTTCCTGAAGCCATTAACGAGCGCAGGAGAAAAACTTATCTCAAGTTTACCCACCGCTAATGACGCGCAGAGCAAACGCGCGCGGGCCATCCAGAAAGGCAGCATCGTAAAAGATCATACTCCTGCTGACCTGGGGAAGATCAGAGACAGGTTATATGACGCCTTTGACACACCCATCTGGAAAGATATCTCCGAATCCTGTCTCGGCTGTGGTGTCTGTACCTATCTCTGCCCCACCTGTTTTTGTTTTGACATCGTTGATGAAGTTGACCGAAGTGAACGGGTGCGGAACTGGGATACCTGCATGTTTCGCATTTATTCGCAGGAGGCGTCCGGTCATAACCCGAGACCGAGTAAAGCGGAGCGGACACGCCAGCGCATCATGCATAAATTTGCCTACTGGGTGGATAACGAAGGCGTCAGCGGCTGCACCGGATGCGGGCGGTGCGTGGCGCAGTGTCCGGTGAATCTGGATATTCGTGAGATGGTCACTACAATCACTTCACTAAAAATACAATGAGAGATTACTAAATGAACAATTTGTATCAACCGATCCCCATGCGGATAGAAAGAATCATTCAAGAGACAGATGATGCCTCTTTGCGGTCATTCGAATTGAGTTTTAAAAAGAAAGAAGACGAGAATGCCTTTTTCAAGGCATACAATCCGGGCCAATTCTGCCAGCTTTCGATCTTTGGAAAAGGAGAAGCGCCTTTCGGGATTGCCTCGGCTGCCTGGGAAGGCAGCTTTGTCCGCTTCACAGTCCAGAATGTAGGCTCTTTTTCGGATACTATTCATCACGCAAAAGTGGGCTACAGCATTGGGTTGCGGGGGCCGCTTGGGAATGGATTCCCGATCTGGGACTGGAAAGGGAAGGACCTGGTCGTCATCGGCGGCGGGTGCGCGTTCTCAACTCTGTATGCTCTTACGAAGCACATCATGCACGCGGATAACCGTAAGGATTATGGCCGGATAGTGGTGATCTACGGCGCACGATCATCCGGTTTGTGCCTGTATAAACCGGATATTAAATCCTGGTACCAGCGCCCGGATGTGGAAGTCCATCAGGCAATTGATGTGCCGGAGGAGGGTTGGGATTATCATACTGGATACGTGCCGGATGTGGTCAAAGAAGTCGCGCCTTCGCCTAAAAGTTCGATCGCAATTGTGTGCGGTCCGCCCATCATGACCAAATATACCCTGCCCATTCTGGTTGAGTTGGGATTTGCGCCGGAGAACATCTTTACATCGCTTGAAAAACGGATGAAGTGCGGGGTGGGGAAGTGCGGGCGCTGTAATTTAGGAACTAAATATATTTGTAAAGATGGACCTGTTTTCTCACTGGCGGAATTAAATGAACTGCCGCTGGATCTATAGGAGCTGATTATGCCTGGTCGAGGAATTACAAGGGTAACTAAGAATAAAAAGGAGATCATCCTTGAAAGTGCGATGGTCACACGCCGCTATGTGATGCGGTGGGACCTCGAGCGCTGCGTCGGCTGTCAGATTGGGCCATCTATCTGCCCGTTCGACGCGATCACGCATGTGGATGCTGTGCTGGAAAAGGGGCGCATGGTGCAGAAACAGGCGGTGGATATTGACCCGGAAAAGTGCGTTTTCTGCGGGGAATGTATGGAAATGTGTCCTGTCAGCGCGATATCCATGACTGTGAACGGCGAACCGGAGAACCCGGTCATCAAATATGAGGCATTTCCGGAACTGGTTCAGTCAACCGTTTTTGATAAAGCTAAATTTGATATGGAGCGTAAGGATTTTGTGATCGAAAACTGCCCCTCGAACGTGATCAGCTATAATGAAGAGGAGGATACATTAGTGGTGGATGATGCTCACTGCATCCGCTGCCGGCAGTGTGAGATTGCCAGTGACGGCGCTTTCAAGGTTGAGCAGCCCTGGCAGGGCAAGGTTGAACTGCGGCGGGATTTATGCGTGGAAGGATGCCTGGCGTGCGCCGACATCTGCCCGACGCGCGCGCTGCACATAGATGATGAGGGTGAGCTGGTTCTGGCGGATTATTACTGCATCAAATGCGGCGCCTGCATGCAGATTTGCCCGGTTAAGCCGGAAGTGGAAGAATATGAAACTCAAGTGGAAGCGTACGGCGTAACGAAGACTGTGCAGCATACGCGCATCACCAACGCGGATAAGCTACCGGTATGTGTGGAGCGCTGGCGCGTGAACCACACCCCGGTCATAAGCGGCGCGTGGACGCAGGCGCTGCTGCATCTGGCGGATGATAAAGCGGAAATGGTCGAGATCGACCGCAAACGCGCGCTCAAACGCCGCGACCTGATTGTGGCGCTCAAGGGCGGCCATGAGATCGTGGAGGAGTAAGAAAATCTTGCCGTAGGGCGCCTTCCCAACGCACCACTTTAGGAATCATGTCTTTGCGAGGTTTCCAAAGGAAACCGTGGCAATCTCCTTCTCTCATGTATATAGAACCTTATATCTCCAATAATTTCTGTCATCCTGACTTAACATAGAAAACCTTCCCAATGCACCATATCCTGTCATCTTAAACCCCATAGGTTGGGTTGGCTCTTTTTCAACCCAACAAAACCCTATAGCCGACGCAGAAATCTCTTTCTTTATTATCTGTCATTACGAGGAGCACGAAGTGCGACGTAGTAATCTCCTGCGCATATCACTGTAGAACCTTATTTTAATAAATTCTTTAATCGCGCAGCATACCCTCGGGGTATCGCGCAGCACACCCGAAGGGGTGAGAATCTCGGCCAGCATCCATCTCCCTCTTCCTGTCATCCGAGAATCCTCCATCATGAGGAGGATGCGAGGATCCACGGCTCGTAGCACCATCAAGGTGCATACGAGACAAGGAGAACTGAGCCTAAAGGCCGATCGTGGCGCACACCCTCGGGGTATCGCTCAGTACACCCGATGGGGTGAGAATCTTGGCCAGCATCCATCTTCCTCTTCCTGTCATTCTGAGCGAAGCGATCGCGAAGCACACCCGAAGGGGTGAGAATCTCGGCCAGCATCCATCTTCCTCTTCCTGTCATTCTGAGCGAAGCGATCGCGAAGCACACCCGAAGGGGTGAGAATCTCGGCTTGTATTCAACATACCTAAAAATTTATGCCCTCGCTAACCCCGCAAGATAGGGCGTGGCAATCTTCTTAACGTCATCATACAAGAATCCTAGATGGTGTTTCTACAAAGTTTGTTTATGGCATTTATTCTCATGGTCATTTTCGCTGTACAGTGAATTCAGGAAACAATTTCCTGACAGAACCAGCCCCCAGTAGATCGTTGAAGAGGGCATAATTACCGCTCTCCCAGCGTAGTCTGCCTGCAATAATGGCTGGTGAAATACTCAGTTCCTGTGCTAGGTCAATTACATAGTGCTCGTCCTTGGTTATAATAAGCGTTTCTCTTACCGCTTGCCAAACATTGGCAGGAATATATATATCCATGCTTAAACGGTTTGCTTCGGCTTCCTGCTGATTACCGGCATGGTTTAATTCATGCTCCATGTCATCAAAAAACACAAAATTATCATTTTGCAGGTGAAGCAGGGCATGCGATAATTCATGTCCAAGTGTGAACCAGAAATTATCCATCCGATCATGGCGAATGGTCATTCCAACCACCGGTCGCCCGGAGGGTGTATTAAAGCAGGCGCCGTCCAGGTAGGTCTGTGGTAAATGTGGTAGAACGACAAAGTGGATTCCGCTGTCCAACAGCACCTGCTGGGCAAGAAAGGGCCCATTGTGGAAAATACTCAAATGCGCAAGATTGCGGATGAATTCTTCCGTTAAAGTTTGTTTTCTAAACCTGGGCAGATTCTGTGATTCACAGATCTGCAGCACCCTGGCCTGCCAGGCACGCAGCGCATTCTCATTCATTTCGCGGTTCTGCCTTTCGGCTTTCTTGTTTTCCCGGGTTGGCTCATCAGTGGAGATGGAATACGACGTGTGACCATTGGCAATAGCTGCACCGGTAACCGCGCTGCGGCCACTCACAAAAATCGTATTGCGGCAATATACGATTTTTTCAGGCAGGGCAGCCAAAGGGGAAAACAAGTTCTCCAGCAGTTCCTCGGCATGCTCTTTTACTTTTCTCAGGGATTCATATTCTGGAAAATAACCCGCAGCGTGCATCTCTTTTAAGGGATAATCCTCAGGATTATAGCGGCGCTCCGCCAGCTGCTTACCTGGCTCCTGCAGCAGCACTCCCGCGGGGATGCCCAGCCCTTCGTGCAGGGCGCGGATCATGGACAGGCTAAGTGTGCGCTTGTGATTCAGCACTTCTGAGACCTTGCTCTGGCTGCCTATGTATGCGATCAAATCTTTGCGGATTAGCCCCTGCTGCTCCATCCGGAATTTGATGGCTTCCACCGGGTCCGGCAGGTCGATCGGGAAATGCTCCTCTTCATATTTGTCTATCAGGTAAGAAAGCAGATCCAGCTCCTCCTCTTCGGGTGAACCGGGGGAAGCGTCCATCAGCACTTCCAGGCGCGCTAAAGCCGCTTTGTGATCATTTTTATTTTTTATTACTTTTATTGTATTCATACGGTTTCCGCATTTATTTTGTTATATTCAGCATGTGTATCAGCAAATCGAACATCTATAGTACTGGTCCGATAATTAATTTTTACAACCAATCGATATTTCTTACCTTTAATATTGAAAACAACTCTGTTTCCGGGAAGGAAATCAGCACTTGAATACCGATTTTTAATGTCTGAGGTTGTTTTCCATTTAGTGTTTTTTGCTTCAGCAACCCAGGCCAAGAAAGCAGGTTTCGATATTGAGTGTTTTTCATAACAATGAATAATTTTTTCTATATTGGCTATTTTCATAATATTATCCCATTTAGGGATATATGTCAATACCTATTCCCATATTGGGAATTTCTTAAATATTTCTCAAAAAAATACTAGTATTCATGAAATTACATATCTCCATGCTTAAAGAATGCTTCATATAATTTTTTGGGAGGTGGTGTATAAAGAAACTCATATAAATCATCAAAATATTTCATTTATCGATTCAATATCACAATAGTAATACCATAATTTCCCCTGCCAAATTCCGGAATCGATTTTATTAAAGGGAAATCATTATAAAGATTTCTGTATTGGGTATCTCTTGAATGAAGATCTTCGCCAGGAATGAACGCCCTAATATTTTCTAATCTTTGCATTTCACGTAATTCTCGTCGTAACCCTGGCCTCAGCACTCCTCCCTTTCCTGAAGAACCATAACCATGAATTATCTTAACAACTCGCTTTTGCCGTTTTCTATTTTCAATTAGGAAATTCTTCATATCACTAATTGCTTCATGTAGTGTTGGCATTTGATCATATTTTTCTAAATTTAAGTAAGGGATTTTTGATTTTAAGTATGGCATTTAATCACCCAATTTCTATTCTAATTATGAGAATTATTTTTTAAATGCTCTTTCTTTTTCAGAATCATATTCCCAAATTTCCACATCCCCAGGAATTAAATGCTCAAACCTCGAAATATAGTAATCTGCAAGGGTTTCACCCATCCGTTCACTCTTTATAACAAACAAAATTTTCCTGAAATTTGGTGGGGCGATGCTGAAATAATACATCGCCTCATTCCATCCAGATAACTTTGCGCTGGGAACATGTTTTCCTTTTGTCCAGGTGTGTGCCTTACACTCAACCAAAATGGGCTGTTTGAGTGCCCCCAAGTCAAAAGCATGTTCTTTCTTTTTTTCCTCAACGCCTATAGGGATTAAAAATTGTTTTTCGAGAATAATTCCCTGTTAATTGAAAAAGTTTTTGGCTGTTTCCTCAAATTTTCTTCCTATGTTAGGATTGTCTTTATTTGCCATCACTCCTCTTTCCCCTTACCCAAAACCTCCCCGATCTTATACTTTGTTCTCATTCTACATTTACTCCATATAAGGAAATAATTTCTTCAAACAGTACCTGAATTTCAGCAAAACTCGAATTATTTTCAAGCAAAGAAATATCAAATTTTTTGATTATTTCCAAATCTTTGTTAGAAAAACCATAATACGGAAAAATAATTTCATTTATTTCATCTTTGTAATTATCATATTGAAAATTATCGGCATTCCAATTTTTTTCTAGCAAGTCAATGAATAAATTATTAATTATTTCGGGGAAACGTAATTGAATTTTATGTATGTAACCGAGCAATTTTTCAATCTCGATATCAATACCTGATTGGTCGAATATTGGCATCAGACCATTTGGATGAGCAATGTTATTTCGTATTTGAACCGAGCGTTTAAACTCTCCGATCTCAGAATAATCAAAATTAATAAGTCTTAGAAATTCGACAACAATAGATTCTTTGAGTTCACAAAAGCAGAAAGTATTTTCAGCCCGGAATATTTTATTACGCGCGTTGCTATTTATTCCAATTAGAGCATAATCAAATTCATCAGGTTTCCAAAGCTTTACCTTTAATAACATTGAATATATAACTGTCATATACAGCATGTGAATAGCTAAGTAGGCAAATTGATATATCTTTCCATCATAGTTTGTGGTAAAACTCTCCCACAACTTTTGAACATACACTTCATGCTCTTTATTTCCAAATTCAATTGGAACATATTCGAGTATTACAATGGCTTCATCTATCATTATTTCTCGTAAGTTTCCCCCCACACCTCCGCTATCTTCTCTTCAATCTTCTTTTTGAATATTTCAATGAGCTGTCTATTCGCATCAATGATTTTTTGTTCAGCATCTATCTCTTTTACAATTGCATTTTGCTGTTCAATTGGCGGTAGAGGAATCTTTAATGTAGAAATACTCTTTTTTGATATTTCTTTATAAGTTCCTCCAGTTCCTAATTGAATCATTTGAGGTACTAATTTTGTTAAGCAAAATGCTATATATTTTTCATTGGTTTTGTTATTATCTTTGATAATAATATTTTTAAATCCTTGGTTTGTGGCAAGCTCAACTTCATTTATTCCTATTCTTCCAATTGTTGCTCTTGATGAAACTAAAATTGAATTAATAGGCAATAATTTGGCGGATGATTTGTTTAAACCTTCCCTTGTGATTTTACGTTTTGTACTCTTAATTTTTGAAACAAAATTCTCGGGTGGTAAATCTACAAGAGTAACCCAATTAACATCACCATCCCAATATGTAGGTTCCTTTGTACTTGGGGTTCCTCCAGATTCAATTTGAAATAAATAATCCTCCCCCAACTCCACCAGCGGCCACTCCGGGTCCACCTTGATCCGCGGTTTGTAATTCTCCACTACCTGTCGCGCGCCGTCAATGATCTTCTGATGCCCTTCAATCTCATCAACAATTGCTTGCTGTACTTCCAGCGGAGGGAGGGGAATTTTATACTTTTTTAGTATTGATGATTTTAAATTGCGAATATTTGCCCCTATTGTGCTTTTTTTAATGTGATTCCTAAAATCATTTCCTTTCAGAAGCTCAAAGAGATATTTATGCAACAAATTTTTGTTTGTTCTGATAACTGCCATAAAGCCACCAATATAATATGGTAGATCGGAATTTATAAAAGCAACTTTCCCAATATGTTTTTCACTCCCACTTGCTGAGCAAATAAAAATATCATCTTTTCTTAGTTTTTGGGTTTCTTTGAAAGGAAGGTTGTTGCTTACACTCTTGATATCATTCAAATCTAGAGAGTTACTATCTAAATTAATATTATTTGCCCTTAATACTCTCTTCCCGCCTTCTGCTACTTCGTCAGATTTTGTATATGTTACTCCGCGTATGTAAGTGATCAGATTCTCTAATTCAACCAAAGGCCATTTCACTTTGCTGTAGTCAAGTAACTTTTTGTACCTTCCACCTGTTAGGTTAAAATCACCATCTGCTGCGATTTTTAATTTGGTGACTATGTTCGCTGAATGTGTATTTAATCGTTTATTGTCAGGATTGCTTTGAAACCCCTTTATGGTTTGCAATGCTTCCGGTAAATCATTCCCCTCAATCTCCTGCCGCTGTGCACCCAGCCCAAAGCCATCGTTCTCAATAGTCACAAACAACATCTTGTCGGTCTGCTTTGCCAGGGTTTTATCCATCAGCAGGATGGATGTTTTCACCCCGCTGTACGGGTTGAAAACGCCGGCTGGCAGCGACACCACCGCATACAGATAATTTTCTTCGATCAGCATTTTGCGCAGCGCCTTATAAGCGTTCGCTGATTGGAAGATGATCCCTTCCGGCACGATCACGCCCGCACGTCCGTTCGGGTTGAGGTGTTCAGCGATGTAGTCGACAAACAGGACTTCCGAGCGCTTGGCCTGCACTGAAAACCGTGTATGCGGGCGGATGCCGCCCTTGGGGCTCATGAAGGGCGGATTTGCCATGATGACGTCAAAGCTGTCATCCCAGCGTTCTTCGCTTGTTAAAGTATCATACTCAAACACCGTCGGTTTTGGGAACTTGTGCAGGTACATATTCACCAATGAAAGCCGCACCATTTCAGGGGAAATGTCATAACCCACAAAGTTCTTCGTCAGCCGCGCCATTTCATCCGGGGAAAGTTTTTTCTCCTGGTTCTTGGCTAAGATATGCTTATAAGCGGAGATCAGAAATCCGGCTGTCCCGCAGGCAGGGTCCAGCACCGTATCCGTCTTGGTAGGGGCAATGACCCCTACAATGAAATCAATGATGTGGCGCGGAGTGCGAAACTGCCCTGCTGCCCCCTGCGAACCCATCACAGAGAGTAAATATTCAAATGCGTCGCCTAAACGTTCGCTGTTATCATATTTAAAGCCGTTGATTTCTTTGAGGAACAGGTTCAGGGTTTCCGGGTCTCGGTAGGGCAGGAACGCGTCTTTAAAAATATCCCGGAACAACTGCGGCAGATGGGGGTTCTGGCTCATCTTTGTAATCGCTTCTGAATATAATCCCAGCCGCTCGTATCCGCTTAAGCTTTTAGCCATTATCTTCGGCCAGGCGTATTTCGCGTACTCACCCACAAAGAAACTTGCTTTCCCGCCCAGAGCAATGGCTTCCTGATCCATATCATCC
This sequence comes from uncultured Pelolinea sp., assembly GCA_964383575.1. Classification (GTDB taxonomy): domain Bacteria; phylum Chloroflexota; class Anaerolineae; order Anaerolineales; family Anaerolineaceae; genus Pelolinea. The sequence continues at coordinate 46,071 of CAYLHI010000011.1, read as the reverse complement.
ATGAATTTATAGATCAGCGCGGTCGTGATTTGTTCAACCTGCGCTTTGGGGTCCGGCACTTTGCCAACCAGAACATCACGGGCGGAATCAATTCTGCGTTTCGTTCCATTATCAAGCATTGTTTTATTTCCTTGTGTAAAGCAGGTTTTATTACAGATACGTATTGATAGATACGTAATCCTTAACGTATTCAGGCACGACCTCGCGCCATCCGTTGAGCGCTTTATAATCGGCAAAAGAAAGTTTGGGGTTGGTCGCCAGCTGTGCGAATTCGCCGGAGCTGATGATTCCCCGGATTTCTTCATCGGTAATATAGGCCTTTAGGAAATTCTTGATCAGCAGCGCGTGTGGATTGTCCGGTTTATGGATCGCTACAAATTTTTGGAATTCTTCTTCCAGAAGGTCATCTTTGGTTTTAAATCCTTCAATCAGCCCAAATGCTCTCTCCAGCACTTCTTTCCAGGTCAATCGGCGGTCCAAATGCTCTGCCCGCATCAGCTTCTCCAGGGTGATGAAATCCTCGGGTTTATTTTCATAGCGTTCTCTTAAGATTCTGATTGCCTTACCCCACTGCTCATTTGTAACCGCACCTGCGATGTCCGCGTCTTCTTTGACTGGGTGGGTGAATTTCTCAAATAATTTCCGGTCAATCTTCATCCCTTTCAACCCGATTGTCTTTTCAATAAAGGACTTGATTGGATCAGTTCTATAGACTGACACCTCATCGGCAAATGTTTTTATGGGTCCTTCCCATGTGGGTGTACTGCCCGCTACTGGCAGCTTGATAACCTCATCATAATCATATTCTTCTTCGAAGTATTCGCAGTTGGCGAAAAAGTCAAACAGCTTGAAACTCTCTTTTTCAAATTCTGTGATTTGGGTACGGCTGCCTTCTTTTTGCAAATATTTAAAAGTATATTTTCTGGTTCCCCTGCCTTTGATTTGAATGAAATCGGTCGGGGAGAAGATCGGGCGCAGCATACACAAATTTAAAATATCCCGGCAGTCGTATCCAGTCGTCATCATCCCGACGGTCACGCACACCCGCGTTTTGCTGGTTTTGTATGCCTCTAAGAAACGGGTATGCCCATTCAGGTTGTTATTGGCAAAGTTGATCGTGTATTGCTGCGTGTCGGGAATATTAGATGTGATCTGCACCGCAAAATCCGAATTGTATTTACCCGGGAACAACTCGTCGGCAAACTGGTTTAAGATTTGTGCGATTTTCGAAGCGTGCTTCTGGCTGACGCAGAAAACAATTGACTTGCCAATCTCGCCCGTAATTGGGTCTCGCAGTGCGTTCTCTAAGAACGTTTTGCAGATGACACGGTTGGTTTTATCAGAGAAAAATTTCCGTTCAAAATCTTTTTGGAAGAAAACCTGTTCCTCCTCTTCGCCTTCTTCCGTCTCAACCATGACGGCGTAGCCCTTATCGGATAATAATTGTGTGGTTATCTCGGTGCGCGCGTCTGCCACGATCGGGTTGATTAAGAACCCATCCTGTACACCGGCAATCAGGCTGTAGCGGTAGGTTGGCTCCCCTGTTTCGCATCCAAAGGTTTTATACGTATCCAGCAGCTGCCTGCGCTCCCATGCTCTTGGATCGCGTTGGCTGAGATCATCCGGGTTAATGTTCCTGAGGTAATCTTTTGGCGTGGCAGTCAGCCCTAACTTATACCCCACGAAATACTCAAAAACGGCGCGGCTGTTCCCGCTGATAGAGCGGTGCGCTTCATCAGAAATGATCAGGTCAAAATCAGTCGGAGAAAACAAACGCATATACTTATTATCAAATGTCAGGCTCTGTACGGTTGTCACAACAATTTCAGCTTTGCGCCAATCACCGCGGTTCTCTTTAAAGATAACCGTGGTGAAATCAGTTTTGAGATATTTAACAAAATTTTTGTATGCTTGTCTTTCCAATGCAAGGCGGTCAACCAGGAACAGCACCCGTTTGGCATTCCCGGTTTTCAGGAACAGCTTGATCACAGCCGCGGATACTAAGGTCTTGCCGGTTCCTGTTGCCATTTCAAACAAAAAGTGGTCATCTCCTTCCGCTGCGCTTTCCTGCAGGGTATGGATTGCTTCAAGCTGGTATGTGCGCAGGATCCGCAGCCCCTGGTCTTTAACGAAAGAATCTCGTTGGGTTTCATCCAGCCAGCGCGGGTCCGTCTTGTAATTTGGGTTTTGGGATATGGCAATGTAGTCATCTTTGACAATTTCATCAGCTATCTTTTTGGGGTTTGGCTTGAACGCTTGCCTGTGATGGATGGACTCACATGTCGGGAACTCGGTAATTACTTCCGGGTTTCCCCGCTCCAAATCCCAGAAATAATGCAGGTTCCCGTTTGAAAGGATGATAAAGCGCACATTCTCAGAGTGGGCATAACCGCGCGCCTGCTCTTTTCCATCTAATGGGCTTTTCGCTTCTCTTTTTGCTTCCAGCACGATGAAGGGGAATCCCTTTTCATCTAAGAGGAGAAAGTCTACATATCCTTGATGTCTTTCTTCAAAATCTTCCCCAAACGCGTCAATATCCTGCTCGCTTATTTTTGTCCCCGCTTCCAGGGTAATATTCGCGGGACCTTTTTCATCATCAAAGAACCGCCACCTCGCTTTTTCAAGCAATCGATTGATCTTTATTCTTGCTTTTGCTTCAGTTGCCAAGAAAATACCCCGCAGAAAATTACATAAGGAAAAACCTAATAAAAAAGAGTTCCAATATATCTTATTAAATATTATAACCCTAAGCTTATATCATCATAAAATTTATTTATTCAAAATATATAACCGGCGATCTAAGAAACAAGCTCTTCATCCTGCGTGTGTAGAAACTTATCCGAAGAAATCTTCCCTCCCCTTCATTGAGGGGGAGGGTTAGGGTAGGGGTGAATATTTGTAGATCCCCGCATCTGCATTGATGACTTCTCGCGGTGGCAGTATCATTTTGGCATTGATTTATTTCGCTGGTCTTATAATACCCTTATGGATACAAAAACAAAGATCATCATCATGGAAAAAGCTCGAGGATACCTCAACGCGAGCCGGCACTGCTCGGAAGGGATTCTGCTGGCAGTGGGGAAACACTATCTGGGTGAGATCAACCCTCAGGTGCAGCGCTTATCCACGGCTTTCGCGGGCGGGGTGGGCGAGACAAACGAAGAATTGTGCGGAGCGCTCTCTGGCGGATTGTTAGTGATCGGCGCGCTCTATGGGCGCACCGATGCCCGAACGAGCGATCACCGCTGCATGCGTTTGGCGGCAGAATATCGTTCGCACTTCCTGGCACACTTTGGGTACACCCGCTGTGCAGATTAAAAGGAACACTGGGTGGGCAAGAAAGGGCAGGAGACATGCGCGGAGCTGGTTGCAGACGCTGCGGGTGTGCTGGTGGAGGTGTTGGAGCGGGAAGAAAAATTTACCTAAGAGCGGGTTATTATTAGATCAGATATTTAATATTTAAATGGTTAATTTTTATAGGGAGAAATAACATCAACGTACTGGATCTTTTAGATAAAAAAATTAGGTAAAATCCTGAATATCATTTATGATCACATTTCGCTGCACAAAGAAACTGCGCAAGTATTTAGGGATCATTCCAATTGATAATGCTCAACCTCCAACGGCAGCTTTGGGAGATTGGTATGCTAACCTGATTCCTACTTTCGCGGGAGATCTCATCTTATTCGCAAGTGAGAAATCTCTTTTAACTGTAGCTGTACCCATCTGGGAATCCCATCGTTTGGTGGCGCTTTTTCGCATCAGGGTTGCTAACCTGTTGTGGATGATTGGAATACCTCAAAAAATAATCGCCAGAGAAGTTGGCCATTTTGACCAGGTTCAATTTAGCAAAACAGCAAGCCGCAGTGTACTGGGGTCGATGAATGATTTCGCTTGGCATTATCAAATAATAGCGGAAGAGTCTGTGGACAAAGCAGGTTTGAGCCTTTCGAAAGCTGAGTATAAGTTGACCCAAATGCCCTGTGGAGGATTAGATTACCAATTTCCTGTTGATGTGGCAAAGAAGTTGCTGGGCGTAAAAGGGGAAAATCCCAGCTGACCCTGCGTGAATCTGAATCACATTCATGGGCACATCCGCTGCGCGTAACTGGCGCCAGTGTGCCGATTGCGTTTCCTGGAATTCTTCAGTCTCATTAAATGAGGACGCAGGTATAAAAATGCCGATGGAATCTGTCCCTAGACTTACGGGTTTGTTATTCTTTCAAGAATAATTGCCGCCAGCAGTCGGGGTGCAGGTTAAAACAGGGCACCTGCTTTTGATATTTTTGGTAGGCATCGCCAAATTTACGAATCGCTTCCGGTTCTTCTACAAATTTAATCATCATCAGTATAAAAAGTATCTCCAGCGGAGCGATGGCCAGGATGAAGCTCGGCGAGCCAAGGATCAGGGCCGCTGACCAGGGGAAGAACAGCAGACCAAAATGCATGGGGTGGCGCATGCAGGAGTAGATTCCTGTTGTCACAAGTTTATTGGTCTCCATCCGGGCAATATCACCCTCACGGCCCATGTGCGCTAGCAGGCGCCCGGTATATCGGCTGGCACGTAAAACTAGGCGAAGCAAAAAAATCCCTGCGGTCAGTGTTGCCAGATGAAAAACGGGGTTGGCGAACAAGGCATAGAACCAATGTAAGTCCAGCCAAATGCCCAGCACTCCACCTCCGATCAGCATAAGAACCCAAATCAACATTCGTGCCACAGCAGTAACTCCTTTTTTCCTGATGGGATATCAGCAAGTATAGCAGTAAATGCTTTCGTTTATGAGTTTAAAACCACTTCCATCAGTGCACTGAAATGTTGCGACCTGATCTGAAGGGTGGTCACGAGATAGCAGAGGAGAAGGGAATGAATAAGGAGAGTTGGACAGATGCTCACCTCTTTTAAATCAAAAATTTGCAATCGTGAGTGAAGCAATCTCCTTGTCTCCCCCCTGAATTAATAAAAAAGAATACAGCAGGTTGCAAGATTCTGCAAACAAGTACGCAGGAGATTGTCGCGCTGCGCTTTGCGCTCCTTGTAAACACAAATTATCCTGATGAGATAATGACAATTTGTATGAGTTGACCTATTCGTTCCAGAAACGAATATTAATTAACTGTCACATTTTGTAACCTTTTGTCAGGTAAAGAGCGAAAGTTGATGCCAAACTAATGAAAAAGGCGGGTCAGCAACCCGCCCTTGCGGTTTATTCAATTACTTTGCGTCTTTTACGCGGAGTGGCGATGCCCCAGAAGATGAGAGCGATAGACAGTGCGCCGCTGATGCCTCCTACCATCTGGAAAGCGCTTGCCACGCGCGGGAGTGCGGTCACGGAGATGATACGCAGGGTTTCATTTAGTTCAGGGCCAAACGGGGTGTCTGAGAGATTCGTGTGCTCCAACCCGAAGCTGGTCCAGTATGCGGGCATACCGCTCTGGGCGGCGAAGCCAAGCAGAAAAATGAGGACTGCCGGGACGAGAAGCGTCCAGCCGAGCCAACCCAGGCGCACATACCAGGAACGGTCGGATATGAGCGCAGCTATGTACCACGCGCAGGCGGCGATGAACACAAGCACCAGTAAACCTAAAATGATACTGGCAGGAACTGCCACCCCGGGGAGAAATGTGCGCCAGCGGGCGTCTTCCTGCCAATTCTGGAATTCGCCTTCCAATGGAATTTCATCGGGTATCGCAGAGAGGATAACAGGCAGCGCCGGCTTGAGAACCTGCTCGACGAGAAGGTCATCCGAAACGCCAGTCGGTTTGCAGGCAGTTTGCCCTTCACCTCCAAAGCCGGAGGTCTGACTGGGAGAGCAGGGTGGCAGAGCGGCCACGAGGGCATTCAGGAAAGCATCCTGCTGGCTACCTTCAAGGGCGGTTTTAATAGGAACCGCATCCAGGGTTGGAGCAAAGGTGTCAGTTTTACCCTGCAGGTAATCGAAAAGCGCGTTTATTAACCCACTGACCTGATCGCGCATGGTATCGGTGGTGAGGATGCCTTTCAGGACAGATTCCAGTTCAGAAGTATCTGCCTCGGGTGGGAGCCCCAACTGCTCGTGCAGTAATTTATCGATCATTGGGCCGGAGGTAAGAGTTGAGTAGACTTGCGGCTGGTCGAGCGCGTCAATGTAGAACTGCCGGTCGAGTGCCCAGCTGGTTACACTGAGGGCTGCCTGCGCGGACAGCAGCAGGGGAAAGACAAGAAAAATTGTTAATAAGATGGCAATGAATTTACGCATGGCGTACTCCTTGTTATAGATGTTCTCTATCCATATACGCAGCAGAAAGGTAATAGTTTTGTTAATACCGTCCTAATTATTATATAATCAACGTATCAAACCACACATACGTGGGTTATTAACAACTGGTACATATATTAATCATTTTTATAACAACTGGAGGTTATTATGATGGATCGTATCATGAAGGTGTTTACCTTCAAACAGGAAGTATATAAAGAGGTGGAAGACGATGCTTCTTTCACGCCAACAGCCTGGATGATCGTGGCGGTTGTCGCTTTCCTCAGCCAAATGGGCGCCAACGCATCGCTGGTGCACATTGAAGGCGCGAGCTGGGTGCTGAGCACGATTGGCGGCACGATTTTTGCTGTAGTCGGGTTCGCAGTCGGCGCGTTCATTATCAGCTGGGCAGGCAAGACCTTCTTCAACGCAGATGTTACCTTTGAAGAAATGGTGCGTACACTCGGGTTGGCGTACGTGTGGAACATCATCGGATTTCTGGGCATCATTGGCCTGGTCTCACCCGGATTGGTGTGCATGGTTGGCCCTATCGGTTTCATTGCTGGCATTGCCGGTTTGGTATCCTGGTTCATTGCCGCGAAAGAAGCGCTGGATCTGGAATGGCCGCAGACGATCGGTACCGTTTTGATCGGGTGGGTTGCCAGTATAGTAATTTCCCTGGTAGCAACCGCTATCTTGGGCGTGTTCGGTATCGCGGGAGCGGGTATCGGTTCCGCGCTGAGCGGACTGCGTTAGTCTGAATCAAACTAATTAACAGCACAGTGAAAAGCTGTGCTGTTAATATTTAAGCAACTTTGTTTACTGGTCTGCGTATGTAATAATGGTCATATAGGAAAATGAAGGAGTTTGAAATGGCGGAAAGAAAGACTGAAACACGGGAATTAGGTGCGTTCACCAGCATCAGCATGCGTGGAATTGGCAAGATATTCATCAACCAGGGTAAAGAACAGAAAGTTGCAATCGAGGGTGATGAAGTTGCCATCAACCGGATCACGACCAATGTTACTGATGGGAAACTGGTGATTGATGTAGGGCGTGATTGGATTGAAAAAGTAAGTGCGGGATTCGATTTTCTTTCTTCCCACGATATCCGCTTCTTTATCACTGTTAAGGAACTAGAAGAGCTGGAAATAGCAGGCGCGGCAGACGTGGAAGCTAAGGATATCAAAACGAAAGATTTAACGCTGAAAATGATCGGCGCTACTAATGTGAAAGTGTTCAACCTGAGCGCGGATTCACTGAAAACTGAGATCCCAGGAGCAGGTAAAATCGCTGTTGACGGTAAGGTTGATGACCTATCAGTGACTCTGGCAGGCGCGGGCAATTTCAGCGGGCATAAGCTGAAATCAAAGACAGCCAAAGTAACTCTGAGCGGGGTCGGCAGCGCGCAGTTATGGGTTACCGGTGAACTGGATGTGACCATTGCCGGTGTTGGCAGCGTGGAATATTACGGTAATCCGCTTATCAAACAGTCCGTAACGATGCTGGGAAAAGTGACCAGCCTGGGTGATCCTAAATAAAATATATCAACCAGGATAAGAATTTACGGGAAATATGCTGAAAATCCTTGACTTGGTTAAGTGGTTAAGCGTATACTAAATACCTGAAAGAGAAAAAATGAAGGAAGAATTTACCTCAGACTTGGATCCTGATCCTGATAGACATTCGGCTCTTTACCTTGCGGAAAATACCGAACCGGGAGGTTTTACTGCTTAAACCATAACAGGTTGTTATTGGTGGTGTAACCCTCGGCGCGGTTTTGCAGGAGCGCTGAGGGTTTTCCTGTTTTATACAGGTCAGGTTTAAAACGGGACGGAGGAAAAAATGACTAAAAATAAAATAATAACCACCAGAACAACTATCACTTTTAAGATCAAGCTGCTATTCCGTGCTGTTGGTTTAGAAATCATGGGAAGTACAGAATGAAAGAATACATGATTGATGTTGACATCCTGTTAGGGCAGGTTCGAGCGGCGTTGGAGCGGGGAGACCCGAAAAGCGCAGCAGAACTGCTGGAAGCGCTGCGACCGGCAGACCAGGCGGGTGTATTTGATGATCTGAAACCGTCTGAGCAGGATTTTTTACTTCCCAAATTGAATGTGGAGGATTCCGCTGATATTTTGGAGGAATTAGAAGAAGAAGACGCAGCGGAAGTAGCTGAACGATTGAAAGCAGACAAGCTGGCATCGATCCTGGATCACATGGAACCGGATGAAGCGGCAGACCTGCTGGGTGATATCGAGCCGGAAAAAGCTAACCGTGTGCTGGATGTGATGCAGGAAGCAGATGAGGTCAAACCGCTCTTAAAGCATCGTGATGAAACGGCTGGTGGATTAATGACCTCCGCTTCGATCGTACTGAAAACCGGCATGAGCGTTAAAGCAGCCATTTCCAACCTGCAGAAATTATCACCAGATGACGAGGACATATATTACCTGTTTGTTACAAACAAGCAGGATAAACTGGTTGGTGTAGTTAACCTGCGCGCGCTGGTAACGCACCCCGATACAACGAAAATCAAAGATATCATGAATCCGGAGGTGCTTTCGGTGCGGGCAGACGCAGACCAGGAAGAAGCCGCCAATTTGATGAAGCGGTATGATTTGCTAGCGCTTCCGGTTGTGAATGAGGAAAAACAGCTCCTGGGCGTGATCACATATGATGATTCCTTTGATATTTTAGAAGACGAAGCAACCGAGGATATTTACCGCTTGGGCGGTTTGGCGGAGGAGACACCTTCGAACCTGCCGGTGGGCGAAGCGGTGAAAAAACGCCTGCCATGGCTGGTAGTGAACCTGTTCATGGCACTAATTTCGGCAACTATTTTAAGTATGTTTGAAACAACCATCTCGCAAATGGCAGCGCTGGCAGCATTCTTCCCGCTGGTGGCTGGTGTGAGCGGGAGCGCGGGGACGCAAACACTGACTGTGACTGTGCGCAGCATTGCCCTGGGAGAGATTGAACCCAAGAACGCGCTGAAAGTGATGCTGAATCAGTTTGGATTGAGCCTGGTTAACGGGATGTCTGTAGGATTGATCATCACGCTGATCGCATTGGTATGGAAGGGTTCGGTGATGCTGGGAATGATCGCGGGTATCGCGACGCTGGTTAACATTCTCAGTACCGCTATCACAGGCGTGGTGATCCCGCTGGTGATCCACAAATTTAGATATGACCCTGCACTGGCTTCCCCGATCATCGTGACTGCATTAACAGACGCGCTGGGCTACCTGATCTACCTAGGACTGGCTTCCGCTGCGATCACATGGTTGATATGAGAAGTATTACTTTGTGATTGACGGATAATATTACATATTAGATAAGTTTGTGAGGAATCTATAATACGAAATTGCCTAATGATTATTGCTTTATCTATATCTTATTTAATGACCTGAAATTATATATTGTTGTTATTTGATTTACGCCTGAATGCCTTGGGCATAGAACATGGCAAAATCTGGGTAAACAGTTAATTCCAGATACTCTATCTGATCCGCCAGTTCCTCTGCCTGCGCGCGGGAGAGTGTGGATACCAGCATCATGCGTGCACCGGCGCCTGCAGCGTTGCCTATGATTTTTACACGGTCAAGTGGGACAGTTGGCAGCATCCCGATACCCATCGCGTGCTCTGGGAGCATATAAGAGCCGAAAGCGCCGGCAATGACAATTTCTTCAATATCTGAAACATCTACTTTTAGATGATTCATAAGAACATCTATCCCGGCTCTGATGGCGCCCTTCGCGAGCAGGATCTGATCCACATCATTTTGGGAAAGTGTAATTGGCTTTTCGAAGGCATTTAATAGGAATTCAGGTTTTCCATTTGGGGCTAATCGTACGCCAGGTGCCTTTTTATTTATCCGGCCGCGGTGGTTAAGGATATTCCGCGCGCGCATCTGGGCGACTGTATCTAGAATACCCGATCCACAAATGCCGATCGGGGGCTGGTTTCCAATCACCTGTATCTCTACACTTCCGTTTTCGCTGATCTGTACGTGCTCAATTGCACCGGGTGCTGCGCGCATACCATATTTAATATGCGCCCCTTCAAAAGCTGGGCCGGAAGCGGTGGAGACGCTGACAATACGGTCTTCAACCTGCAGAGCGATCTCAGTGTTGGTGCCAATATCAATGCCCAACCGTACCCGTTGATCCTCTCCAAAGCGGGTAGCCAGGAGGAAAGCGAGGTGATCGGACCCAATGAATCCGGCAATGATCGGCGGAACATACACGGCGGCTCCCGGCATGGCTGTAATTCCTAATTCCTGCGCGGATGGGTAGATGGAGTCGTTTATTACCGGCACGAAAGGTGATACAGCGAGAGAGCCAGTGGGCAGATTTAGAAAGAAGTGATGCATGGCTGTGTTCCCCACGAGACAACCATCGGCGATATTATCGGGCGAAAGATTGACGCGTTCGCACATTTGTGCCGCTGTCTGATTGATCGCGTTAATAGTGAGGTGAAAAAGCGTTTCAGCCTGCGTGCTTCCCTGCATGGCATACCCCAGACGAGCCATGATGTCTTCTCCGTAGGCGATCTGCGGGTTGGCCGTCCCTTTTGCTGTGAGCGTTCTTCCATTGGTAAGATCCATTAGGTAGCAAGCGATCTTGGTGCTGCCGACATCAACTGCTAACCCGATGGAGTGAGCATTATGGGTTGGCGAGGCATGAAAAATCTCCTTCCCTCGGGTCCACAGGTTCACCTTCCAATTATTCTTACGAAGGAGCAAGGGAATGGTGCGCAGGGCACCTAATTCTGCGGTTATGCCTTCATCATTCATTACAGTCTTGATGCGAGAGAAATCAGAGATGAGGTCTTTTAAGTGTGCTTCAGTGAGTTCAAGTTCGGATTGGTGAACAGCAGGTTGAATGAGATTAGAATCATATTTCCCGTCAATTTGAAGAATTTGGTCCTCAATGACTGATTCCGCGGGAATATATATTTTGACATCACTATCCAGAGTAGTCTGGCAGGCAAGCCGATAGCCCTGATTTAGTTTTTCTGGTGATAGATGTTTTTTTTCTATATTCGATGGTTCAAAATTCTCCGCGCCAGTCAGAAGCTGAATCACACATTTTCCACAGGTGCCTTCCCCGCCGCACACCGAACTCAGGTTAATACCTGCTTGGCGAGCGGCATCCAACCCGTTGATCGGCTGAAAGCAATCTATGCGTAAACCGCGAGGTTGAAACTCGATCGTGAAAGTCATTTTTATCTTAATCCTTATGGTATCAATATAACTTTATATTAATTCAAAACTATAATTAAACAAAGAATCCGCATGTTCACATGCGGATTTTATTTTATTGATGCTTATCATACCTTGATCTCTGCAACTGATTTAACGATCTTCCCGGGGCGATATGGAAAATCCTCGACCTGTTTACTTGTAGTAACTCCACTGAGTACCAAAATGGTATCCATGCCGCTCTGGATGCCGGCAACGATATCTGTGTCCATCCGATCCCCGATCATGGTTGTGCTTTCTGAGTGAACGCCGAGGTAATTCAGAGCGGAACGCATCATAAAGGGGCTGGGTTTTCCGCAGTAAAAAGGTGAATAACCGCTGGCTTTTTCAATAAGTGCTGCCATCGCACCGCAGGCAGGTGCCACGCCACGATCGGAAGGGCCGACTGGGTCAGGGTTGGTGGCGAGGAACTTGGCACCTTCAATGATCAGCCGGACAGCTTTGGTGACCTGGCGGAAATTGTAATCAAATGTCTCACCGAGGACGACGAAATCAGGTTTCTGGTCGGTCATGATATACCCAATGTTATGAACAGCGACATTGAGGCCGCTTTCGCCGATCACAAAAGCACTTCCTTTCTCTTTTTGTGATTTCATGAAATAAGCGGTTGCCAACGCGGATGTGAAGATCTGATCTGCCTGGATTTCTACCCCGATGGTCCGCAGGCGGTGCGCAAGGTCAACCTGAGTGTATATCGAATTATTGGTCAGGACGAGAAATTTCAGCTCTTTTCTTTTTAGTGTCTCAATGAAAACATCCGCTCCGGGGATCATTTTTTTCCCGCTAATGAGTACGCCATCCATATCAATCAGGTAATTTTGTTTTGTCATTTTTAAACCTTTGTGTATTTATTAATTATTCCCACTTATATTATATATAGATATTATTCCGTAAAAAAAGGGATCCATTTTCATTTATTTAGCTGGATCCCTTACTAAATCTAACAATAGCTGAATTTATGAGACAAGCTTGCGCACATCTGCCAATTGGCCAGCGCTGCCGAGATATTCATTCTTCGCAGCGATGAATTTAGCGTATTCAGCCATAAAGATTTTACCCGGGTAGCGCAGGTCAAACACTTCCGGGTGTTCAGCAAACACTTCGCGGTGTACGCGGGTCCAAACAAGCCGCCCATCGGTGTCGATGTTGATCTTGGTAACGCCAAGCGTTGCTGCCCGCCTGAATTGTGTGGCATCCACACCTTTCGCACCCAGGATCTTACCTCCGGCTTTATTGATTCGTTCCACTTCTTCCTGTGGGACAGAGCTGGAACCATGCATAACGAGCGGGTATCCAGGAAGATTCTTCTGGATCTCTGCAAGGACATCAAAGTGCAGTGATTGTGATCCGGTAAATTTAAATGCGCCGTGGCTTGTGCCGATAGCGACCGCGAGTGAATCGCAGCCAGTGCGATCGACAAATTCTTTAGCCTGGTCTGGATTGGTCAGTTTCACGTTGGCTTCATCCACTTTTACATGTTCTTCCACACCGCCCAACTGACCAAGTTCTGCTTCCACAACGATACCCTTCAGGTGAGCTGCGTCAACCACACGCTTGGTGATCGCAATATTCTCTTTGAATTCTTCGTGGCTGGCATCAATCATGACTGAACTGTAGAAGCCGCTGTCGATGCAGTCATAGCATGTTTCTTCATCACCATGGTCTAGATGCACAGCAAACACAGCATCAGGAAAGATCTCATCTGCGCTGCGGATCAAACCTTCCAGCATGACCTTATCCGTGTATGTCCGAGCACCCCTGCTGATCTGGATAATGAATGGTGCCTGACTATCGAGATTACCGCGAAACAGCCCCATGATTTGCTCCAGGTTATTGATGTTATAAGCGCCAATAGCATATTTCCCATAGGCTGCCGTAAATAATTTTTTTGTTGTAACGATCATATTATTCTCCTAAAATATTTACAGATATGAATTCAACCGCCCAATTATAGTCCAAAAATTACTTTATGAAAGGCGAGTGGAGTTTGTTTTCGTATTGCTTACTCATCATAAAGCTTACTTGTTCTTTTTCTTATCTTTTATTTTTTCCCCTTTAGCTTGCTGAACTTTTTTCAGCAATTTCTTCCGGTCTTTACGTTCTAATTTAATTGCCTGGGTAATGGTTGTATAGAAAAAGAAGAAAAACAGCAGACAAGTAACTGCGATGAGTACAAGATTGTACAGTGAGAATTTGCCAATCGGTAAATTGATCATTGGATTTCCGATAAAAAAGATAACCGCATTAGCGATCATTGCGATCACACGCGCTTCAGTCGGTCCGAGGGAGCTGTAGGAGATCTTGAATTCCCCCTTAACAGAGGTTGTGATATAGACCAGGTTTGCCATGCATAGGTATCCAACGAGAGCTATAAGGGCAAGGTTAAAATCGACATACGGAGAAAGACCGATGCCAAAGAAGATACTCACTTCACTGATCGTATCGACGGTATGGTCAATGAAGAACCCATATTGCGGGCGCTCTATCTTACGAAAGCGGGCGAGGCTGCCGTCCAGGCTGTCGCCAAACCAATTGATCAAAAATCCCAGGTTCGCCAGCCATAGATATTTAGGATCAAAATTTGTAAGCCAATAGCTTACGCCAATAAATACAGCTGCCAGGAATCCTAAAATTGTTAAATGGTCCGATGTGACCCATGAGGGTAAATGCTCGACCAACCAGGCGATTGCCGGGCGTTCCAAAGGGCCGAGCAGAATGTCATTTACCCGCTTATGTTCTTCAATTTTTTTAAGTTTATTTTTCTTTTTATTCTTCTTAGCCATAGTAATTATATTGTACCTTTATATTTGGGTATTAATAGAAAGAAATAATTAAGGCATTTCTTTTAACGCAGAGGGCCAAACCGGGTAGGACATTGCCCATTGGGAAGGGTATGCGCGGATAAATTTCTCCGCTTCATGCAGTACTTTTTCTGCGTTCTTTTCAATCTCTTGTACTGGATCATCATCCGGTTCCATATAGATTAGATCGGAACATTCCACGTGGTAATTTTCTTCCGGAAGTCCAATGCACGCGATAACCAGAACAGCCGAGTTCGTTTGGAGAGCCATACGGACATAGCTGGTCGGCACGGCGGCTGGAAAACCAAAAAAGTGAGGGTGGTAATTTGAACGATCAAGGGGTCTGTCCATGCCGGTGACGACACCACCGCCGTTTTTCAAGCGGGCTTTTGCGGCACGCATAGATTCTGTGGACATGGGAGTGACATTCATGCCGGCGTCTTTGCGCAGTTTATTCTGCCATTGATAACCACCGTGAGGCTGTGGGTAAGAAAGTACCTGGATATCGAAGCCATGCAGGACCATTGCCCGTCCGCCAAAATCAAAGTTGCTCAGGTGGGGAGCAACCATTATCGTACCTTCATCTCCACCCAGTCGATCAGCAAGGAATTTGACTAATTTAGGAGAAAGTGTAACGCGGTCGAGTATAGTCTGGTGGTTATCAATATTGTGATAGAAATCGAACAGCCAGCGAGATGTTTGCCGGAAAGTCTCTCGTGTTTGTGTGTCTAATTCTTCAGATGAAAGAGAACACCCGCTGACGATCCATTGGTTTGCCCTGGCAGCTCTGACTATGTTGGAATTCTTATGCGCAGATAGAAACAGAGATATTTTTTCAGCTAGTGGATACCCAAGAGAAGGTGGGATAACCTTTCCCAGTGTGAGGATAAGGCCGATACCGAAGCGACCGTTGATGAAAGATTGAAGGGACATAATGATTTCTCTTTATATTAACACGATTAATTCAATAGGATGCGAGTTA
Source organism: uncultured Pelolinea sp. (assembly GCA_964383575.1). Taxonomy (GTDB): domain Bacteria; phylum Chloroflexota; class Anaerolineae; order Anaerolineales; family Anaerolineaceae; genus Pelolinea. Next base: position 30,782 of record CAYLHI010000011.1, on the reverse strand, counting down.
TTAAATCTCAATATGAATATCTTTTTAGTCTCATTTTCCTGCTTGTGTAGCTCATTATGAAAGGAATAGCAATCTCTGCGATGATATTTATCTCCATAGTTTCTCACGGAGTGTGACATTTTAAAGTTTAATACTCTATCCTGTCAATTTTGTTATTTGTTGTTCAACATCGCACAACGACAATTTGACAACTGTCATACTGTATGGTATAAAATTACCAGTATGTTTACCCAACTATTCGATAAAAAAGCTAAACGACATGCCTTTGCGACCCCTCTGGGAGGTGCGGTATTTTGTGTTAGCTGATATTGATTAGTTATATTTGAAAACAAAAAAGCCTTCCGGATGAGGAAGGCTTTTTTTGTTGCCTGCTGAAAGATGATATCAACGCGGAGGAAAATCATGAAAAAATACAAAATTAAACGATAACTAGAGAATCGAAATAGGATCACTTGATCTGAATGATAATTATTAATTTTATTTCAGCAGGAAGAGTAAGTAAAAAGAATAAAAATATAAACAGAACCAAAGGAGAAGAAATGAATAACATAAGAAATATTAGCTTATTTGTATTAGCAGCAGGCGCATTAATTTTGTCCGCATGCAGCGGTGGTGCACAGGAAGCATCAGGGGATGTAACATATGAAAATGGTATTCCGGTTTATGGGTGCCTTGGTTCCGCAGAAGAAGCGATTGTTGACCTTGATTGCCAGGAAATCACTATGGCAGTTGAGAATGCGTATCTTCCTTTCAATTACATTGAAACGGAAACCATGCAGGCGACTGGTTGGGATTATGAAGTTTTTTCCGAGATCTGCACACGATTGCACTGCACACCAGTATTTGCTGAGACTGCCTGGGAAACAATGATCCAGCAGGTTCAGGAAGGTCAATTTGATATAGCTGGTGATGGGATCACGATCAATGATGAACGTGATGAGAATGGTGATTTTTCCACCGGTTATGTCAATACAGTTATGCGGCTATTGGTAAATGTTGGAGAAGACCGCTTTACCTCAATTGAAGATTTTGTAAACAATCCAGATCTAATCATGGGAACACAGATAAATACAACTAACTATGAAACGGCCGTCGAGTACCTTCCAGAAGAACGCGTGAAGGCGTTTGACACCTTCCCATTCGCTAATGCCGCTTTGCTTGCTGGTGACATTGATGCTGTGATTATGGATGAGGTCGTTGGACTTGGGTATCAGGGTGAAAACGCTGATGAATTAGAACTTATTGGTCCCGCGATTACCAGTGACGAACTTGGATTCTATTTCCCAGAAGGTAGCGCTTTGGTTGAACCAGTCAATGCAGCGCTAGAATCGATGATTGAAGATGGATTCCTTAATGAGATGAACCTCAAGTACATGGGCCCGACATTTGCTCTCACCTATGATGATGTTCAGTAAATAATTTATATAACAAATATGCTGGCTGGGTGTATCCAGCCAGCAGGAACATTATTGTGCAAGTATTTATTAAGCAAAGAAAGATATACATGGAAAAACCCGAGCGAAGAAATTTCAACGTACAAATCAATGAATTTCCCTGGTGGCTGATGATTATCGCATTAATCTTTATTGTCACCATAATATTAATCATTAATACTCCCACTTTCAATGAAGCGTTCACAACCATGTGCTTTGGGATTACCACAACTATCACGATCACACTTATTGCCTATGGGATTTCACTGATAATTGGGCTTTTCGTTGGGCTCGGTCGAGTTTCTAAACGAGTATTGGTTAAAAATTTAGCGACATTTTATATTGAAATAATACGTGGAATACCAATGCTGGTTCTCATTTTTTTTATTGCGTTGGTGGTTATACCGGGGACTGTAGAATTAATCAGTTTGATCGGTGAAAAGTTCATTGAAATGGGCTGGACTGTTATTGGTGAACCCCTTGCCAGTATTAATATCCGCATGGTCTCAATGAGTTTTCGAGCTATCGTAGCCCTCTCAATTACATATGGAGCATTTTCCGCGGAAATCTATCGCGCTGGTATCCAATCTGTGCATCCAGGGCAAACAGAAGCAGCGCGATCACAGGGGATGAGCTATGGGCAGTCTATGCGCCACGTGATCCTACCGCAGGCGATCCGGAATGTGCTGCCAGCGATCGGGAATGATTTTATTGCTATGCTGAAGGATTCATCCCTTGTATCATTGCTTGCTGTGCGGGATGTGACCCACTTAGCACGTTTATACGCGGGAGGTTCTTTTCGGTTTACTGAAGCATATACGATTCTTGCAGTTTTATATCTCAGCATGACCATTATACTCTCGCTGGTTGTCAAATATATTGAAAGGCGGACTTCAATAAATGGCGAATCCTAATGGTAATTACATGATCGAGACTAAAAATTTAAATAAATGGTTTGGCAATCTTCAAGCGCTGAATAATGTGAACCTTACAGTGCAACAAGGGAAGGTGATGGTAATAATCGGACCCAGCGGGTCCGGAAAATCAACCCTTTTACGCTGTATCAATTTCCTCGAAACACCCACAGATGGTGAAGTTCGATTCATGGGTAACCTGCTTGCAGAAAATGATAAGAACCTTAACATCCACCGCGCGGAAATTGGAATGGTTTTTCAGGGTTTTAATTTATACGCTCACCTATCTGTGCTTGATAACATCACACTTGCGCTGAGAGTAGTTAAGAAAACTGACCGAAAAATCGCGGAAAAGATCGCGATGGCACAATTAGAAAAAGTGGGTATTGCCGATAAAGCAAACAAGATGCCCCTGCAGATTTCCGGCGGGCAGCAGCAGAGAGCGGCGATTGCACGTGCATTAGCCATGCAGCCGCAGTTAATGCTGTTCGATGAGCCAACCAGCGCGCTGGACCCCGAGATGATCAAAGAAGTATTGGATGTGATGATGATGCTTGTAGAAGAAGGCATCACAATGGTCATTGTGACCCATGAAATGGGATTTGCACGTGCGGCAGCCGATGAGGTCATTTTTATGGATTACGGGCGCATTGTTGAACGGAATACGCCTGAGGGGCTTTTCATGCAGCCGAAATGCGAGCGCACAAAATTATTCTTATCGCAAATATTGCATAAATAATTAACCGAGATGTCTTCTAAGAAAGCATTGAATATAACGAAAGTTGTGTTCAATGTGATTAATAAACCTCATTTGGAAATAGAAAAAAGTGATAATCTCTTTTAATAACTACAATTTCTGATAGGAAAAAGAGAACATTCATGAGGAAAAAAGGTATTCCAAATTATCCAGTTATCACTCTGTTGATATTAGCTCCTCTCTTGGGGGAAATGATTTCTGGATCCTCACCACCAAGTGAATATTTCCAGCCATTAACATTTTTATTGCTCACGATGTTGTATGGTACTGGAGCAGTCGTTATCCGTGAAATTGCCAGACGGTGGAAAAAAGGATGGGTGTCCGTTCTTCTGATGGGGATGGCTTATGGTATTTTCGAGGAAGGTGTAATGGTGCGGAGTTTCTTCGACTCCAGTTGGGGCGATTTGGGACAGCTTGCGTTTTACGGGAGATGGATCAGTGTCAATTGGATCTGGTCAATTGCATTGACCATTTTCCATGCAGTTGTAAGCATCTCAATTCCAATCGCGATCACAGAACTGCTCTTCCCAAAGAAGAAAAACATATTGTGGTTATCCAAAAAGGGATTGATCGGATTTATTATTGTATTGCTTATAAACGTGCTGCTTGGTCCATTTTTTGGGATGAAAATTACCATAATAGGCATGTTAGCCAGTATCTTGAGTATTATCGGATTGGTTCTTTTGGCGTACAAATGGCCGGTTGTCATTGAGGAAAAGGAACTGACAAATGAAGCACCGCAATGGAAGATCATTTTTATCGGTTCGCTATTAATGGTTGGGCTTATTGCGGGAATGTGGATTCTTCCTTCATTATCAGTTCCGTGGGTATTAACATTTATTTTTTTAAGCGGATTACCTTGGATAGGAATACAATGGTTCCAACAACTTGGGGCAAATAGATGGACAGAAAAACAGCAGTGGGCTGGTGTAATTGGGCTGTTGATCCCATGGCTTATAATCGATGTTTTCTCAGAACTGGATAATGCCAACCGTCCGGATGATACAAGGGGAATGATCTTAGCTGTACTACTTTTTTCCACCTTCCTGATTATTATGCGAATAATGATGCAAAGAAGAAAAGAAAATAAATAACCCGTTTTGATATTTATAAGCAGCGATTTGGAAGTATTCTGGGAAGACCAATGTAGTAGAATGTATGAAATCACTTTAAATTATTTATAGGAAGAAAAACAATTATGGAAAACGGATCGTTTCATTTTTACCCGGACAAAATCATTTTGCGCATTCGCAACAGAATGTGTAATAACAGCGAAGAACTGCTGACAAGTGAGCTCTTCAATGCATTCTTCCTGCAGTTCCTTAATAATTTAAAGCGGCAGCAATCTAAATTGCTGAATGTGTTCCCGGGAAAACAATTTGATAAAGAAAAAACACAATTAATATTAGAGACTCTGTACTATCTGAATTCATTACCAGCTGAGAAAGTAAAAAAACTGGTGGATGGCTCTGATGTCTTCTTTAAAGATCTACTGTTATTGAATGAGTTCGTTGAGCAGCTATATAACAGCTGGCGCCAACTGCACCGCCTGCTCATTTGCGATTCGGTGTTTGACAGATTAGATAAAAAACCATACCGAACATTCAATGAAACGGTTGAAAATTTGATGCACCTGGTGCGCAGTACCTATCGTAACATTCAGGAAAATATCACCGGTAACCATCCGAAGATCTACCGCCAGGTGAGCGCAGGCGCAGAAATTGGCGCAATCGCTCTGCGAAAGAAAATGAAATACCCAAACAGTGATTACAAGATTTTAGATGATATTTTTGTGATTCGCCAAGTTCTTATCTACCCGCCAATGATCTTCAATACACCTAATAATAAAAGGGATGGTGTTTTTGCAAGAATTGATAGGAATCCGTTAAAAGGGATGAGGTTAGATCCAGAAGAATGGCTGGGTTATCCGGCAAGGGTAGGACCGCTGCTGATTATGATCTATTTTCCCTTGAACTTTTTTGAACTTGGTTTTTCACTTTCCAACTTATTTGAATTGGCAGATGAGAATGACCTGAAGCGAAAACCTGACGCGGTTTACATGTACGGCGCGCCTAATGAATATACATTGGATGTGGATGGCAATGAGACCATCTTTTATGATGATGAAGAACATAACATAATGGTGGGGTCTGTGCCTATGCAGGATGAATACGCATATTTTGGGTATCTCAAGAAAATGATACTCACCCTTCATAATGTCAGGCGCATGAAAGATGGTTTCATACCGTTCCATGGGGCTATGATCCAGATTACCATGCGGAACAAAAAACCATTTGCGGTAGTCATAATGGGAGATTCAGGAGCTGGTAAATCTGAATCAATCGAGGCATTGCGTTTGATGGCAAGTGAGGATATAGAGGATTTATTAATCATCGCTGATGATATGGGATCGATTGGTATAGACACGAGCAACCAGTTAGTTGGTTATGGTACTGAAATGGGCGCTTTTGTTCGCCTGGATGACCTGCAATCCGGGTACGCATTAGGGCAGATTGATCGGACGATCATCATGAATCCGGATAAAGTGAACGCGCGTGTGGTTATGCCTGTCACACGATATGAGTACATAATGGAAGGAACGCCGATTGACTGCGTGTTCTATGCGAATAACTACGAACCTATAGATGAAGATCATCCTGTGATCGAGCAATTTGAAAATGACAAGGATGCACTGGCTGTATTCCGAAAAGGTGCTGTGATGAGCAAGGGTACAACTGCATCGAAGGGGCTGGTGTCGAATTACTTCGCGAATATATTCGGTCCACCGCAGTACCGAGATCTTCATGAAGAGCTGGCGAAAAAGTATTTCAAAGAAATGTTCGAGAGAAATATTTTCGTTGGTCAGCTGCGGACACAACTGGGAATCTCGGGTAAAGAGCATACAGGACCGAAAAAATCAGCCACGGCACTATTGGAAATGATCAAGAAAAACACGGAAAAAGCTTGATTAAATTTCCATATTGAAAATCGTATGTGTTTCACACAAACCGGATTTGCTTAAGATATTCATATTTAAACTACATGAAAATACAAGTATGCTTTTTTAGAGGTTGAAGTATGAACAGAATAGTCATATTTGTGCTTGTTGTTGGACTGGTGCTCATTTCTGCTATATTTGGCGGATATATCGGCGCGTCATTGGCAACTGGTAGATTAAAAGAAGAGACAACCGAACCAGTTGAAATTATCCAAACTGCTTCCACGCCAAACTTTACAAACCAGATCATTATGTCTTCAAGTGAGATTAACACAACGATCACCAAGATGGTTGAACAGGTTGAACCGGCGGTTGTAACAGTTGTGGGTGAGATCCCTGGCCAACGGACTTTTTTTGGTTTTTCAAGTGATCAGCAAATCAGCGGGAGTGGATTCATTATCAGCGGAGACGGATATATTGTTACTAATAGCCATGTTGTTGAAGATGTGGATACGTTGTATGTGGTCTTAAGTGATGGGACAGAAATGGCAGCAGAGATCATCAGCACGGATATATTCGCGGACTTGGCTGTTTTAAAGGTAAGCGGAGATATGCCCGGTGTGGCGGTATTGGGTAACTCGGATAAATTGAAACTGGGAGAAACAGTAGTAGCGATTGGCTCTCCAATGGGAGATTTCCGCAACAGCGTTACATCCGGAGTGATCAGCGCGACAGGGCGCATGCTGGATACTGGAAAAGGTTATGAAATGGAAAATTTGATTCAAACCGACGCGGCAATCAATATTGGTAATTCTGGCGGGCCATTGGTCAATCTTGCTGGAGAAGTAATTGGTGTTAATGCACTGGTTGTTCGCAGAGGTGGAGCTGGTTCAGCTGCAGCAGAGGGATTGGGATTTGCTATTCCTTCAAATACTGCAGTACTGATTAGCCAGCAGATCATCGAGAATGGATATTTTGCCAGACCGTATCTGGGTGTGCAGGTGCAGCGCATCACACCAACAGTCGCAGAGCGGTATGACCTGGCGGTTGAATGGGGTGGGTATATTGCTAAAGTAGGTAATAACACGCCGGCTGCACGCTCAGGATTACGTGTAGGGGATATTATTGTACGCATTGGTGATATTGTCCTAGACGAAGATACTGTTTTTATCAACGCATTATTCAATTATCAGCCAGGGGATATGGTTGAGATTGAAGTGCTGCGGGATAACCAACGAGAAGTGGTTCAGGCGGATTTAATCGAATTGAATCAGCCATAATAATAGACAGATAAGTGATAAATAAGAGTACAATGCCTGTCAGAAACGGCAGGTTTTGTTTATGTGGCCAGATATAAGAATTAACCGATTTAAATTGTTCGTTTTTGATGTGGATGGAACAATCCTTCAGCTGTATCATAAACTGAATCCATTCACCCAGTCGGTGCTGCTTGATCTTAAAGATATGGGATTTGCGATTACATTAGCAACTGGGAAGAATATGAAATCAACCCGTGTGGTAGCGGAAAAACTGCAAATTGAACTACCGCTGATCCTCTCTAATGGTTGTGTGCTGCAAAGTCTGGATGGTACTATTCTTCAGAAGCATTATCATTCCGTTAATTTTTTACAACAGCTCATCGAGGAATGTGAGAGGATGAACCTCGACCTGGCAATTCATATCGATGAAAATATTTTTGTAAAAGAAATAACGGAAAATTTGTCGATCCTGTTTGATTATGGGTCACCCACACTGAAAGTAGTAGGCGAATGGAAGGCAATAAATAGGTTGATTCCGAGAGCATACCAATGCCTTGTAGTGGATCAGAACAACCGGGACCTTCTTTTTGAACTGGAAAATAGAATGCGGAGTAAGGTGGGCAATTCGGTTACCTACTGCCATACGTTGACCGAAGTGTTAGAATTCATGCCTGAGGGGGTATCTAAGTTAAATAGCATACGAGCAATTTCCGAGGAGATGGGCATATCTTTACAGTCTGTGATGGCTTTTGGAGATGGAAATAATGATGCTGGAATGCTGGCAGCAGTTGGTTTTGGCGCGGCAGTGGAAAACGCGACAAAATCCGCAAAAAAAGCGCGGATTGGGTGATTCCATCGTGTGCGGATAGCGGACCAGCACAATTTTTACAGTATCTAATAAGAAATCGCGCTAACTGAGACTAATCTCTTCTACAGTTTTATCATCCTTGATGCTTATGAGGATAAATATCGATATGATTGTAAAGGGGATACACCCGATGATACCCGCTGTGGTTGGGCCAAGGAGCATAGGGGTGGGTCTTTTTTGGAAAAGGATTCCTATTGAAGCGAGCCCATTTAATGCGCCATGGGCAATCACAGCTGGCCAAACAGATTCTCCTTTAATTACTAACCACCCGAAAAATATACCTATTGATAAGGTAAACCATATTGTAGCTGTCAGCCCCAGCCAAGGGTAACCGGGATAATTCAAACCATAATTATGCCCCATGATGAATAAGGGCCAGTGCCAGATTCCCCATATGATGCTTGAAATAATCAGCGCTTTATGTTTGCCAAAGGTTGATAATTCTGGTAATAGGAATGCCCGCCAGCCAAACTCCTCGCCGAAGGTTGCGATAGCGTTAACAGGTGATGATATGAGCATGGCAGAAAGTATTTGGATAACCGCGAATTGAAACGGGGATAATAAAGTTGCTACACCCGTAGTAATTAATTGTTCATTTATAAAAGATAGCTTGTTATCAAAGAGGCTTGGGATGAAAAGGAAGAATAAAACCGTGCCTATGATGGTCAGAATACCAGGAAGGAACCACCCCGCAAGCAAGAAGAGCTAATGTTTTTTGATATATGGTTTGAGATATAAATTGTTCCAACCTGAACCTGTAACCATGCGCGTAAGCAGGTGAGCGGCAGCAGGCCCCCACATATAACCTGACGCGAGTAGCACAACAGCAAGAGTAATGCCTGTATTTGGCACAAGTTCTGGGCTTTCAGCAAGACTGCCCGTCATAAAAATGATTAAGGCAAAAAGCCAGGAGAGGCCGAAGGCGAATGCCAGAAAAGTGGATAATCTTCTTTTATTAATCATTTTTCAACGCCTCAATATTAGAACATCATTTTTTCAGCAGATGTGTATATAAAATCATTTTCTTATTGACAAGCAGTGTGATTTCTAATACAATTGTAATGCACAAGGTATCAATAATGAGAAATTGTGCATATTTAATTACTAAAAGAAGATTTTTATGCCGCGAAGAAAATCAATTGATTATCGACTCCTACTCAAAGTTAGTAAATTATATTATGAGAAAGAGTTTACTCAGCTGGAGATCAGCGATCGGCTTCATCTATCCCGCCCAAAAGTATCCCGGCTTCTGCAACAAGCTAAAGATGTTGGAGTAGTTAAGATTAATATTATTCCTCAGCCAGGAGTGTACGCGGATTTGGAGGGCGCGCTGGAAGCGAAATTCGGTTTGAAAGAAGCTGTAGTTGTGGGTGTTAGTGAACCAAATTCACAAATCGAGGTATCTCAGGAAGTGGGGGCAGCAGCAGCAGAATATTTTTCTCGAGCGACGAATGACCCATGCATTATTGGTATCTCGTGGGGGACTACCCTGCGTGCGATGGTGGATGCTGTATTATCAATCGACTGTCATCAATCTCATGTTGTTCAATTAAATGGTGGGTTAGGAGTGCCAGGATCTGAGGTACACGCAACTTACATATTACAGCGGTTGGTTGCCAAGACAGAATCCAAATTATCTGTTCTTCCAGTTCCGGGGATTGTGGATAGTGCAGAAATGAAAAAAGTATTTCTGTCTGATTCCCATGTGCAAGAAGTGTTCAGACTGTTCCAGAAAATCACGGTTGCCTATGTAGGGATAGGTGCGCCAACATCAGATTCCGTTGTTATGAGAGATGGCTCGATTATTTCACAGAGAGAACTGAATTTGCTGAAATCAAAAGGAGCAGTGGGCGATCTCTGCTTGCGGTTTTTTGATAAATATGGACAGGCTGTCCTTTCAGAAGTTGATGATCGGGTAATGGGCATTTCTCTGGAAGAACTGAAAAAAATTGACCGTGTGGTGGGTGTGACGGGTGGTCCAAAAAAAACCGATGCCATCCGGGGTGCACTTAAGGGAAAGCTAATCAATGTACTGGTTACGGATCACATGAGTGCAAAAAGAGTTTTAGAGGATGATGCTTTATGAAAAATGAGGAAATTATCGCTACTGCAAAAAAGGTGATTGAGGATGAATCAGCAGCTGTATTGACCCTGGTTGATCAGATTAACAGCGATTTTGTAGATGCAGTAAAACTCATGCTTGAATGCCAGGGCCATGTTCTGGTTGCGGGTGCAGGAACGTCTCATTCAATTGCCCGCCGTCTGGCACATCTACTGAGCTGCTGCGGAACACCCGCTCTTCTAATTGATGTGGGAGACAGCCAACACGGTTTATCTGGGGCAGTTACTATGCGCGATGTTTTAATAGCTCTTTCAAAAGGGGGCAAAACAGAAGAGGTAATTTCATTAGCAAAAGTAGCAAAGACGCGCGGCGCAAAATTGATTGTGTTAACAGAAAATCCAGATTCTGAATTAGGCAAAATAAGTGATGTCGTCCTTAAAGTTGTTGCTCCGCCTGATGTGGATCCGTTTGGAATGGTTGCAACTGGCAGCTCACTGGTCACTGCTGCTTTTGGTGATGCATTATGTGTTGTCCTACTGAATATGAGGGGATACAGTGTGGAAGAATTTGGCGAAACTCATCCGGGAGGCGCAGTTGGGAAAAAATTGAATGACATGGATATTATTTAGGAGTCAGATATGAAAGCAGCATTTTTAGTTGGAAGAAAGACATTTGATCTTAGAGAAATTGAAGATCCAATACCGGAAGCGGGTGGGATTGTCGTAGAGGTGAAAGCTTGCGGTGTATGTGGTTCGGATCTTCGCCGGTGGAAGGAAGGTCCCGTAGGAGAACCTGTGATTCCTGGCCACGAAGGATCTGGTGTAGTTGTGTCAATCGGAGAAAGTGTAACTAAATACAAGGTTGGTGATCGGATCGCTATAGCGCCTGATATACACTGCGGCGTATGTTATTACTGCAAAAAGGGATTATATAATTTATGTGATAATTTGCGGTTTATTGGGATAACCTCCGGGTATTATGGAGGATTCGCAGACTATATTGCTTTGAATGAAGAGATTCTGGTCAACGGCATCGTCCATAAAATTCCAGCAAGTCTCTCTTTTGACCATGCAGCATTATCAGAGCCATGCAGCTCTGTTCTAGCGGTACATGATCGCATTGGAACGTCAATTGATGATGTTGTGGTTGTGATGGGCGCGGGGCCGATTGGCTGTATCCATATGATCGTGGCACATGCGCGAGGTGCGCGTGTGTTGATTTCTGAACCGAGCGATATTCGCCGGAAACTGGCGGAACAGTTCAATCCTGAAGCGATAGTAAATCCATTTGAAGAAGATCTGGATGCTGCTGTTCGTTCGATAACCGATGGTCGAGGGGCGGATGTGGTGATTTGTGCTAATCCAGTTGCCGCAACACAAACTCAGGCGGTCGAGATCGCACGAAAACGAGGGAAGGTGGTTCTGTTTGGCGGTTTACCTAGAGCACATCCGACAACAAAATTTGATGGGAATAAGATCCATTATGAAGAAATAGAAGTGATTGGATCTTTTTCCTATCATCCCTCGTACCATGCATTAGCATTGAAAACATTGGAGCGCGGTTTGATTCCAGCAGAAAAACTGATCACTGCGAATTATCCACTGGATGAAGTCGATACAGCATTTGAGACCGCTGCTGGCGGTAAAGCATTGAAAGTGATTATCAACCCATAGAGAGAAACAATTATGATCGGATTAAATGAAGAATTAAAAGCGTTAGAAGCACAAGGAAAGCGAGTTCGCATTGGAATGATTGGTGCAGGCCAGATGGGGACGGATGTGGTGGCGGAAGTGAGCATGATGCCCGGTGTACATGTTGTGATTGCTGCGGATGTGGACCTTGAACGTGCGAAAAGCGCTTTTGTGATCGGTCGGACCAAGGGTGAAGTGGTTGTTGCAAGCACAGCTGAGGAAGCGGATTCCGCAATAGAAGCTGGGAAATATGTGGCGGTGAATGATTACCATATTTTGACAGATGTGAAAAATATCGATGTAGTTCTTGAAGCAACTGGTGTACCAGAAATCGGAGCGCGGGTTGCCCTTCGAACCGTACGCAATAAGCATGATCTGGCAATGATGAATGTGGAATCAGACATTACAGTTGGACCAATTCTGCGTTGGTACTGTGAGAAAAAAGGGCAATTATACGCACTCGCGGCAGGTGATGAACCAGCTGCATGCAAGGAATTATATGATTTTGCTGATTCGCTCGGGTTTATGATTGTGGCGGCAGGGAAAGGGAAGAATAATCCTTTGGACCGGCATTCCTCACCGGAAGATCCTGCAATCCAAAAAGAAGCAGCACGGCGCGGTTTGAGCCCATATATGCTAGTTGAATTTGTGGATGGTTCGAAGACAATGATTGAAATGGCGGCCGTATCTAATGCGACCGGATTAATTCCGGATGTACGTGGTATGCATGGTCCCAATACTGACAGGGACCATCTCCACGAGAAATTCTCATTAAAAGAAGATGGCGGTATTCTCAACACAATGGGTGTTGTGGATTTTGGCATCGGTCGTGTCGCTCCCGGTGTTTTTCTAATTGTGCGTACAGATCACCCACGCCTTCGGAAAGCGATGGTACTGCGCGATATGGGTGATGGACCATATTACACACTTTTCCGCCCCTTCCATTTATGCAGCATAGAAGTGCCGCTCACCTGCGCGATGCTAGTAGTTCGCAAGAAATCAAATATGGTTCCTCTTGATCGTTTGGTCTCTGAAGTTTTTGCCGTTGCTAAAAAAGACCTATCAGTTGGAGAAGAACTGGATCGGATCGGCGGCATTTCCTACTACAGCCTTATCGATACTTATGAAACAGTAAAGAAAGAGAATTTACTGCCGATCGGATTAGCGAAAGGCGCGAAGGTAATTCGGGAAATAAAGAAGGATGGCCCGATTCAAATTGATGATGTTGTAATTCAACATTCAACTGTATATGCATTGAGAAAATTGCAGAACGAATGGATGGAGGGCAAAATCTCCGAAGAGGATTTATTGAAAGCAGTTGATGCAGTAGAGGATTAATAAAGGTAAACGTTCAACCACAGGAGGAAAACAGATATGGCCTTGATAGGGTTAGATATCGGAACTACTGGCTGTAAAGCACATGTATTTGATAATAACCTCCATTTAATAGCTAGCGCGAACCGGGAATATCCAGTTGAAATTCCCTATCCCAACTGGGCAGAACAAGACGTGGAGCGGGTGTGGAAACTGGCAAAGGAATGTCTTAAGGAAAGCATTCAAAAAGCAAATGTATCTAATGATGTAACAGCAATCGGACTTTCTGTTCAGGGAGAAGCGATCACGCCGGTTGATGAGCAAGGCAATGCGATCCGAGCAACCATTTTAGGCATGGATACGCGGACTGATCCCCAGAATGAGCTGCTGCGAAAAGAATTTGGCGCTGAGAAATTATTCAAACATACCGGAATGCCGGTGCATACGAGCAACACACTGCCAAAACTTCTTTGGATCAAAGAACATGAGAAGGATATTTGGAATAGGGCGGATAAATTCCTGCTATATGAAGATTTCATGATAAACAAATTGACCGGTACACCGGCGATCAGTAAATGCCTGGCGTCCCGTACGCAGTTATATGACCTTGAGAATGAAAAATGGTCTGAGATGATACTGGGCATGCTCGAGTTGAACTCCTCTAAATTGGCTGATATTTTCCCATCTGGAACAAATACTGGGCTGATGAAGGAAGAATTAGCAAAAGAATTAGGATTTTCCAATCAACCGATCATCGCGACAGGGGGGCACGACCAGGCTTGCGGCGCGTTAGGATCAGGATTAATCGAACCAGGGTTGGCGATGGTTTCAACTGGAACAGCTGAAGTAGTAGAAGTAGCGATGGACACTCCAAATCTTAATCAAACATTATATGAAGGAAATATGTCTATTTATCAACATACTTTCCCGGGTTTATATGTGGTTATGACGCTCAACCAAAGTGGAGGATTTATTTTACGCTGGTTCCGGGATACCTTCTGTGAAATTGAAATGGAGAAAGCCACAAGTGGTGGGGCGGATGCGTATGATCTGATTTTCCAGGATGCGGAAATGTCACCTTCACCAATCATGATTCTTCCGCATTTTTTTGGAAGCGGTACACCCTTTTTTGACACGCAGTCAAAAGGCGCAGTAGTAGGATTGACTTTTGCGACAACGAAGACAGATTTTGCCAAAGCGATTATTGAGGCACTGACAATGGAACTGCGCTTGAACCTGGAAATCCTTCAGGCTGGGGGAATTCTGATTGATGAACTGCGCGCGATCGGGGGTGGGGCAAAATCCAAACTATGGCTGCAGTTGAAAGCGGATATCACTGGTATTCCGGTAGCTGTTCCTGAAGTTACCGAGGCGGCCGGATTGGGAGCGGCAGTGCTGGGCGGAGTTGCTGCTGGAATTTTTTCTGATCCAACTGAAGCGATCAAAACACATTTGAAGATCAAAAAAGTGTATAAACCTCATTCAGGCAATAAAGCATTGTTCGATGAGCGCTATGCATTATATAAAAAACTATATCCAGCAGTAAAAGAGATTAATCAACAACTTTAAACATAAGAGGTGAAGAAATGAGAAAACAAACAATAGCAGTAATTTTCGGTAATCGGGATTTCTTCCCGGATAAGCTTGTCTTGGAAGCGCGTGGGGATATCATTGATCTATTCAATGAATTTAATATCAATATGATCGCATTGCCTCAAAAAGCGACAAAGAATGGATCGGTTGAAACCTGGGCACACTCCAAAGAGTGTGCAGTCTTGTTCAAGAAACATGTTGATGAGATTGAAGGTGTGCTGGTATGCATGCCGAACTTCAGCGATGAGAAAGGTGTTGCTGATGCGCTGAAACTTTCCGGTTTAAATGTGCCAATCCTGGTGCAGGCATACCCGGATGATCCGGTGGTACTGCCGTTGGAACGCCGTCGTGATGGATTTTGCGGAAAGATATCGGTTTGCAACAACCTGCGCCAATATGGTTTTAAATATTCTTTGACAACAGAACACACTATGGACCCGAATAGCGACATGTTCAAGAAAGATTTTTCGAAATTTCTGGGTGTATGCCGCGTAGTAAGGGGATTGCGCAACCTGCGGGTTGGAGCAGTTGGCGCACGGCCCAATGCTTTTAATACCGTCCGATTCAGTGAGAAACTGCTTCAAAAATACGGCATTAGTGTTAAAACAATCGACCTGTCCGAATTGTTTGGTAAAGTCCGAAGGATGGATGATGACAACATAGATGTTAAAGCTAAATTTAAAGAGATCAAGGATTACATTCCCACTGAGGGTATTCCGGAAGCCCCCCTTATCCGTATGGCAAAATTTGGGCTTGCATTAGATGAGTGGATTGCTTTTGAAGATATCAGCGCGACTGCGCTGCAGTGTTGGGATTCAATCCAGATTAATTTAGGGATCAACCCATGCACACTGATGAGCATGATGAGCAATAAATTACTCCCGTCAGCATGTGAAGTGGATATAACCGGTGCCGTTTCCATGTATGCCCTTACCATGGCAACCGGAAAGCCAGCTGCCCTGGTTGATTGGAATAATAACTATGCTGACCAGAGTGATAAGTGTGTCTTTTTCCACTGCGGAAATTGGGCGAAATCATTCTATCCAGATTTCACAATGCGGAATGCTGAAATTCTGGCAACAACGCTGGGTAAGGAAAATACATACGGTGCGATCAATGGACGTGTTCCGGCTGGACCGATGAGCTATGCGCGCATAACGACCGATGACGCAGCAGGTGTCATCCATGCGTATACCGGAGACGGCGCTCTCACTGATGATAAATTGGATACATTCGGCAGCCGGGCTGTTGTGCAGATACCTGGTCTTCAGAAATTACTCAAACATATCTGTACGATGGGATTTGAACACCATGCAGCTTTTACAAACTCATATGCGGCTGAAGTGATCAACGAAGCCTTCGGCAACTATATGGGATGGGATGTTTATTACCACAGAGGATAAGGGCCAAGAACATAGAAAGTAACAAATGGGCTGATGGAATGAGTGTTTTTAATCAGCCCATTTTGTAAGTGTAGGGTAAATGAACTTAGGCCAGGTAGGGAATTTATCTGCGAATTCACTGACGGATTACTTGACAAAAAGGACGCAGCTGTAATGAAAGCAAACATCAAGAGAATCCGAAAAAATTTATTAGGAGGATTATTTATCTGATGGACTACAAACAAAAAATTAAAGATGGTATCTTATCGTATGAGAGGGAGCAAACCCTGGAAGCCACACGGGCAGCATTGGATTCGGGTTTGCAGCCTTTGAAACTTCTGGAAGTGATTACTGATACATTAAAAATAGTTGGGGATGGTTTCAACTGTGGAGATCTTTTTCTGCCCGAACTGATCTACGCTTCGGATTGCGCGCAGGTGTCTTCTGCTATCCTGGAGAAAGCCATTAAAGAACAGGGAGAGATTATATCCCGAAGTGGCATTGTTGTCCTTGGTACTGTTCAGGGGGATCTGCACGATATAGGAAAGTCAATCGTAGCAACACTGCTGATTGCCAATGGATATCAAGTTGTCGATCTGGGCACAGATGTGCCCGCTGACAAAATGGTACAAGCGGTTAAGAACCATAAGGCGGATGTGCTGGGGCTTTCTGCGCTGCTGACAACTACAGCAAGGGCAATGGGAAATACAATCAAAAAGCTGGAGGATGAAGGTGTTCGTAGTTCCGTTAAGGTGATGATCGGCGGGGGAGCAACCAATGTGAATTATGCCAAACAGATCGGGGCGGACGCTTATGGAGAAACTGCAGTTGACGCGATCGCGATAGTAAAGGAGCTAATGTCATGACAGCGGAAGGATTTTTACGTAGAGCGAAAACACTTGAGATTTTGAGTGAGCCAGAGGTTGAAGCGATTCACAGGGGTGCGCTGGATGTACTGGCGGATACCGGGGTAAGATTTGAAAGCAAGCGTGCGCTTAGGCTTCTTAAAAAAAGCGGTTGTAGGGTGGACGAAGAACTGAACCGTGTCCGAATGCCTGCCGGGTTGGTTGAAGAGTGTTTAAACCAGTGCCCGAGTAGTTTCCGGATGAAAGGGCGCAGCCCAAAGACTGATGTGAACATCGGCGGGAACACATTATATTTCTGCCCTTTTCCGGGCATGCGCACTATCGATTTGGATACATGGGAGCAGCGTGTACCAACCGTTGAGGATAATCACCAGGCAGTCAAGATCCTGGATAAGCTGGAGACTATTAGCTTGTCAGCTTCTTATACACCATACTGTGAACTCAAGGATGTACCCGGTGTTATGCTCCTACCGACCAGCGCATGGAGCCGGATGAAATATTTCTCAAAGCCAAGCAGAGTGGGATCTTCGATGGACAGCCATATCTGGGAAATGCAGATGGCGGAAGTTGTTGGGATGGATGTGTTCGCAGCGATGGAAGCTGCACCCCCGCTGACGTGGTATGGAGATGCGATTGATTGCGCCTGGGCTTGCGCTGAAAAAGGTTTACCCGTTGAAGTGGGATGCGGGGCGGTTATGGGCGGCACCGGTCCTGCAACAATTGCGGGTACATTGGTGCAAAGTATGGCAGAAATGATGTCTGGAATTGTATTGGTACAACTAATCAACCCTGGTAACGGTATTCTTGCAAACAGTTTCGTTTTCGCAATGAATATGGTAACAGGCGCACCAGCAGCTGGCGGTATTGAGGTATCACTTTTCCAAGTGGCTTTTAACCAGCTCTGGCGGGGGAAATACGGTATTCCCACGATGATCGGAGGCAGCGGCCCCTCATCTTCGGAGATCATTGATGTACAGCTTGGCTTTGAAAAGGGAATCGGAGCTTCCTTAGCGGCAGTATCAGGTGCAAGTGTGATCAATATGCATGGCGGCATTCATGTGGAACTGACCTATCACCCGGTGCAGTCAATTATTGATAATGAGATTGCTGGAATGTTAGGCCGGTATGTTGAGGGAATTTTAGTTGATCATGATACACTGGCTCTTGATGTCATTCGTGAAGTAGGTCCGATCCCCGGCAACTTTCTGCGCAGCAAACACACAATTAACTGGTGGAAGAAAGAACACCATATGCCAAAGGTCAGCGATCGCGCATCCTACCATGAATGGATACGTTCAGGTAAGAAATCAATCTTTGAGAACGCAAAAGCTAAAATGGATACAATGCTCGCGGAATATGAACAGGATCCTCCATTAAGCGATCAGCAAAATGAAGATTTGGATCGCATTCTGGAGGAAGCCAGGAATTATTACAAAAGTAAGGATCTACTTTAATTTATCGAGGTAATCAATGATTAAATCAGCTAAAGCCATTATCAAGGATGCAGAAGAAAAGCAGAGGCGTGTGCGCGCGTTTCTTGGTGCGAAAGGATATACAGGCGCAATACTGACTACACGTGAGCACTTTGCATGGATAACCGGTGGTGGGGATAACCATGTTGTGTACCCTACAAACATAGGTTTTGGAGCTGTTGTGATAACCAAAAACCATCAATATATTGTTGCCCATAGTATGGATGCAGATCGATTAATGGAAGAGCAAGTGAAAGGGCAGGGGTATGAGTTAGTAAAAATGTACTGGTATGAGGGAGACATCCGTTCAAAGGCAATTGAGTTAGCGGGTAATCGGGTTGGTTCCGATACGATATTTCCGGGAGCGG
This sequence comes from uncultured Pelolinea sp., assembly GCA_964383575.1. Lineage (GTDB taxonomy): Bacteria > Chloroflexota > Anaerolineae > Anaerolineales > Anaerolineaceae > Pelolinea. The sequence continues at coordinate 11,865 of CAYLHI010000011.1, read as the reverse complement.
AAGATGTATATATGGACCTGGTAGACTTGCATTATCCGATGACAGCACTGGAAGTGGAACGAATCCGTTGGATGGCAACTATTACGGATGATCTGTTCAGCACAATTGCGCGCACGATTAAACCAGGCGAAACCGAGATTGATATCGAGGCAAAGCTGCGTAATATGCATACATTGGCTGGGTTAGAAGTGGATGGATTGATCGTGGGAAGTGATGAGCGTTGCTTTAAATACCGCCATCCGTTGGCAACGGAAAAACCATTGGAGAAATATCTGATGCTACATTCAGTTGCACGGAAATGGGGTTTGCACTGCAACCTGACGCGCTTTGTGCATTTCGGGCAACCGACAGAAAAAGTCCGTAAGGTGTATGACTGCGCAGCTGGCGTGGAAGCGCGGGTTTTTCTTACAATAAGTCCTGGATTGAAATTCGCGGATATCCTTAAGAACCAGAAGAAATGGTATGAGGAATTGGATTTTAAGGGAGAATGGAAATACCATTTTCAGGGAGGACCGACCGGTTATGTGATCGCGGATGCCGGTAGATCGCTTACAGATAAGGTTGTTCAGGTAAACCAACCCTATGAATGGTTTATTACTGTTACCGGAACAAAAACTGGAGAGCTGACACTACTAACAGAAGAAGGATTGGAGATATCCTCCTTTATCAATTCTTCTTGGCCGGGGTTAAATGTCAGCACACCATATGGGAATATCATAGTGCCGGATATTTTGGTTCTTTAGAATGCGAATAAGGGATGGACTGTTCCATTTCTTTTTTTCTATAAAATTTTAGGTCTATTTTTTTATTCTTCATAGAATACCCCTTCGCTTGCTATATGGGTTCCACGCTTTAACAATATCTGTACTCGAAGGGGTAAAATTCTGTAATACGCCGTAGCTTGCTGCGGTGATAGGAATTTTGAAGATTTTGCCGATTTATTAAAATTGTTTTTAATTATTTTTTGATGGAGGTTTAATGAAACCAATAAAGGAAAGATTATCTATCCCTGAATTAATTGTATATGCAGCAAAAGTTATTTTTGAACGAGAAATTACCGATATCGCGGGCGGCAACATTAGTGTAAGGGAAGATGACACCATATATATGACACCCACCCTGGCAGGGAACCAATTTCATTGGAATATAAGCACCGAAGATATTGTGGTGGGGTCGATAAATGAAATTGAAATATTAAAAAAACATCCCAGATTAACAAATGAAGGACTTTCTCATCTTGCGATTTATCAAGCGTTCCCTTTTGTCGGAGCTGTTGTTCATGCACATCCGAAATATATAAATCCCTTTGTAGCGCAATCAAAACCAATTCCACCATTACTAAATTCATCAAAGCATTTCGGCACCCTGCAGTATCATGAAGAAGCCGAATCATATTCACAGGACCAGGCGGAAAAAATTGTAAAAGTCCTTGCAGACCAGGTAGACCGTATGAAAGCTAAAGCGGCTGGCGTGCTTATGCCACGGCATGGAATTATCGTTGCGAGTGGTGATCTGATGACCGCGATAGACTGCGTTGAGCGGATGAACAATAATGCGTTCACAGTATTAGCCCAAAAATGGATCGATTAATTCTTGTTATCAATGTTTGAGGATAATAACCAGGAAGCAATATGATCTTAACCGTTTGTCCAAATACCGCGTTGGATAAAATACTTTTTATTGAAGAATGGATTCCAGGAACGCCAATGCGGACAGATCGGATTGTTACCAGCGTTGGAGGGAAGGGATTGAATTCTGCTGTTGTCCTGCGCCATTTAGGTGTGGAAACTGTGGGTATGGGCTTTTTTGCCGGTGACATCGGCAAGGAGCTGGTTGGGATCGTTAAAGAGTATGGAATCATCACAGAAGCGATTTGGGCGGGGGGAACCAATCGGGTTTCACACGTTATTGTAGAATCTAAAAATAAGCGCCACAGCCATGTGATCGCGGGACAGCCACTAATTTCAAAAGAACAAAAGCAGGAGTTTATAGACCGCTTCAGGGAAAGGGTGCAGGAGGCGGAATGGGTTATTTTTGCCGGATCCGTTCCAAAATCACTGGATAATGATTTCTATGCAGAGCTTATTCTAATAGCACAAGCGGCAAATGTCTCTACTCTGATAGATTCCCAAAAAGCATTCATCGTTGAGGCAATAAAAACAAAGCCGGATATTGTTAAGTTGAATTGGGAGGAATTTGAATGGACATTCAATAAAAAAGCGGAGACATGGGATTCTCGTATTCGACAGGCGGAGGATTTCTTCAAAGAGCGTGAACTGAAGAATATGGTAATCACTCTTGGCAAAGATGGGATCTTAGCTTTTACAAAAGAGGGAACTTATTTAGCCGAAGCACCGCTGCAGGAACCAAAGAATGCCGCAGGAGCGGGGGACGCGGTTTCATCAGCATTGGTATGGCGTTTTTCATTAGGGGATCATTGGGAATCCGCATTGAGATGGGCAAGCGCTGTCAGCGCGGCTTCGGTACTAACCGAACGAACAGGCGACGTATTTCAGGAAGATATTGATCGAATCTTCCCTTTAGTGACAGTGAAAAAAATACTTTAGCCAGAGAAAATTGTATATTAATTAAAAGAAGATCATTATTCGTTGCTTGTTATGCTTCTTCAAGAATTAGAAAAGTCAAATGATATTGGCAAATATATCAAGATAGAAAAGGAGTACAAAAGTGAATCTAAAAGGGAAAATAGCTATCGTTACTGGCGCCAGCAGCGGAATGGGGAGAGCGACCAGCCTGGCTTTATCTGCGGAAGGGGTTCGTTTAGCCTTAGTATCGAAAACTCCTGAGAAGTTAAATGCTGTAAAAGATGAAGTCAAGCAGATAGGCGGGGAAGCAGTTACACTGCCTACCGATGTGACAAGCGCAAAACAGGTTGCGGAAATGGCTGAAAAAGCATTTCACCATTTTGGGCGAATAGATATTCTTATCAACAGTGCGTTCTGGGGACCGCCGGGAAGTCTGGAGGAAACCACCGAAGATTTTTGGGACCGAACCATTGATACTACCCTCAAGGGACCATTCCTGTGCGTGCGCTCAGTTGTACCATATATGCGAAAAAATGGAGGTGGGCGAATTGTCAATATCGGATCCCTGGCAGGGAAAATTGGAGAGGATAAACGCACGGCTTACTGCGCCGCTAAGTGGGGGCTGGAGGGACTCAGTGCAGCGCTGCGAGAGGAACTTCTGCGTGATAATATCCATGTTCATCTGGTATCACCCGGCGCTACGGATACACCTTTCTGGCCTTCGACGGGAGCTAAACTTACTCCAGATATATTGGAACGTTTTATACCGCCAGAAACAATCGCGCGCACCATCATCTGGATGATTAGCCAGCCGGATCAAGTGCACATCCCAGATATCCCTGTCTATAATTTCAAGAATCCTTTTGAAGGAAAAAATTCACCTTTTGACGATTAAGCTGTATCTTTGAATTGAAAAAACCGCTGATCATTTAAGTTGATGATTATTTCACCTTTAAATATACCCGGGTATTCGCTCAATGATACCGGGAGTTCTATTCAACCGAAAAGAACTCAAGAAATTGATTTCTTATTGTGGTCTTTGGAACAAGTGTAAACCCTAACTTCTCGAATGCACCGGAATATGATGGTAATTGTCCCTGTGGAGATTGAACGAGGAACACTTGATTGCCGTCAGCCAACCTGCCGCGAATGAGGAAGGCGATTTCGGTTGTTCTGGGATAGAATTGCTCCCTGCCAATGGCAGTATAGTGGATATAAGGCAGCCCGACCCAATCCTGACCTGAGCAGCCGAAGTTAAAATAAAACCACCAAAAAGGTTTTAGATAGGCATCAATTAAGACAATATCTCCATCTTTGGCGAGCGCACATACCTCCGAAGATGCATCTGCGAAAGCCGGCTCTGATCCATAATAGCGCTGATCCAGCCGCGCAGAGATTGGTGTGAGGATCAGTATAGCAACTCCGATCAAGGAAATAATGAGCAAGGAGGGCTGCCTTTTCTCTTTATTAATAAGAAGAATGGTCCCAAGTGAAATTCCGATCAACGCCAGGAGAATGACGATGATGACCAACCATATGCCGCTGCTGCTGATATGCAGCCAGGCGATGTCGGAGGGCTGGCCGTTGAACGCTAGCCACCAGTGCCGGTAAAGGGGCATGAGGTGCAGGCTCCACTGAGCCGATGCATTGATCTCCCGGCCGATGAATTGAACAGCCCAATTGGCATATACTGGATCTGATACCAGCAAACGCCCAATTTGTACGCACACCGCGAGGATGAACAGGGAGATCGTTCCTAAACGGTTTCTTCTATTTGAGTGGTTGAATTCCGCATCCAGCGCGGGAAGAGCGGCGAGAGCGGCTAAAGGAAAGGCGGGCAGGAGCGCACGCGTTCCCCATGTGATGCCCCACCACTGGTCATTGTAAATAAGCGCCTGAACCGCTGTGAGCCCGAGCAAAGCGCCCATATATGTGCCCCAATCTATCAGCTTTGTCCGTTTGAGAAATGGGCTGACCAGCGAGAGAACCAGCATGGGGGAATATATGAAAAGGCCTTTCCCGGGTGAGAGCAGCAGCCCTGCCGCTGCCTGCCAGAAATGATCATGCGGCAGGCGGGGAAGCGTGTAGCGAATGTAATTGAAAAACCGCAGAGTGAAGCGGCTGAGACTATCAGCAGGGAGGATAGACTGCAGAATGAATCCTGCCAATATGAGAAGCATTACGGCAGCCAAACTAATGGCGGCCATACGCGCGCGATTTTCTTTTTTCCAGAACCGTTTCTGAGCGAGATAGGAGAGAATGAAAAAGGGAATCAGCACACCGGAAGTGATTTTAGTGAGCGCTGCGAGCCCAAGGAATAATAAGCTGAGGAATGGATAGAGGATCTGCCTCCAGGCATGATCCTGCGCGTTCTTGCCCAGTTCCAGGCACAGGACCGCAGCGGTGATGAGCAGCGCAGCTAATGGTTCCCGAAAGTTCATGCGCGCGTAGGGAAGCGCGATCGTCCCTAAACCGTATGACAAACCCAGCACAATTGCTGTTTTCTGCGAAGCGCCTTTTCGTTCAGCGATGGCCACAAGCAGAGCCCCGGTGAGAGCTGTGTATAAGGCAGGCAATAAATATAGGATATGCGCTTTTCCCAAACTGAAATGGTCTGCAAAAAGATATAAGGGGACTCCTACAATGGAGTGCAGGGGTTCCACACCGCCCGCTTCTCCCTGCAGGCGGTCATTCCCGAACAGGGGCAGCGCGGAATAGCCCTTGCCAAACGCCAGATTTTCAGTGATAACAGCGAAAAGCTGTTCATCATCCGTGCAGGAAATCCCGGAAAATACAAGAATGTAGGCACACAGGAGGATGAGGAACACAGCAGCGTATTGAGAATAATTTCGTTTTGATGGCATTATCTCTAATTTGATTATATTAGAAATCTAAAAGATTTATTCTTGAAATCGACCGCCAATTACGCTACAATGTCTGAAGGAGAAGTGTCATTTTTTTCTATGCTAAAGCTCCTGATTAAATGAATTTATATTAATTAAGGGTAACACCAAAGGAGGAGAAAATGAAAAAAAGAAGATACCAAATCATGTCCGTATGGATGCTGTTATTGATCCTGTTCGGGATTGGGATAGCCGCCTGCGCTCCCAAACCTGAGGAACCATCTCCCTCCCAACCTATTGGGACACCGTTTCCCGGGCCAATCGCCAGCCAGATCGCAACGCTTCACTTCCCGTGGGAATGGCCGCGCTTCAATCACTGGTGGATACTCCCTGGATGGTTCCCGCTGGGCTCAGACCCCGAGGGAGATCCCCTTTCACGGGGTGATGAAACCCCTCAAAAGAATACGTATGAACCCGGATTCTGGATGGGAGAGAGCGAAGTTACAAATAAAGAATATGCGCTGTGTGTGGAAATGGGCGTGTGTTCAGCACCGTCCATCCGGGAAACCGGCCCTACCAATCACTTTGGCGATTCAGCATTCGATGACCATCCGGTGGTGGGGGTGAACTGGTTCCAGGCCCAGGGATACTGCGAGTGGACGAGAGGGCGCCTGCCAACTGAAGCGGAATGGGAGAAGGCAGCCCGCGGAACGATGGGTTATATCTATCCGTGGGGCAACGACGAGCCAACATGCGACCGGGCGAATGCCCAAATAGCGGGATGTGAAGCTGAAGGCAGTACTATGCCAACCGGATCATATCCCCTGGGAGTGAGCCCGTATGGATTTTTTGATATGGCGGGGAATGTGAAAGAATGGACGCTCGATTGGTACGCGCCGGATGCTTATTTGACCACTGCCGCGTATATGCCAACCGGCCCTGCTGAAGGTGAGAAGAAAGCAGTGCGCGGAGGCGGGTTCAATGACTTTAAAGAGAACCTGCGTACGACTGCCCGCTGGGGATACGCACCGGGGCAGGATTTTGACGATGTTGGTTTCCGCTGTGTGCCGGTCACGCCCAGCTATGCGCCTTTCTGTGAACCGTCCTATGTACCGCTGTGTTATGACCCGGATATTCCGAGGGATGATGAACCGTGCGTGCCGGGTGAACGTGTGCCCGGTGAGGAAGGCATTACTCTCCTGGGTTTTGGCTGCCCGATGAACCGGATTGTTTGCTTCCAAATCTCCTCGAACGGCGGCGGCAACACCGGCTATTCCGCATTGGTGGATGATGACGCGTTCACATGCAAGCCGCTGGATGAAAGACCGGATATTATGCAATGCTGCGGGCCTGAACAGCCGATGGGACGTAATGTGGAGATCACGATCTGCGCACCCGGCGGTTCGCCTGAGGGCGCCCCCGTTAGCACGACCGCACTCAACACCACATCAGGCATCATGCTGGCCAGTTTTAACGCGAGCGGCGTTATCAGCCTGATGCGCACCACTGCGCCGAACTGTCCGGATGGATACACCTATGACGCGGACACCAGAGAATGCGTCCTGGATGAGGCGCGCACGGCCTGCCCGGAGAACTGGACCTATGACCGGAAATTAGGGGAGTGTGTACCTGATGATCCGGAAGAGGACTGCCCGCCCACGACCACTTTTTCCGCGAACTTGGGCGGATGCCAGCCAGATGATGGGGAATGCCCACCAGGATATTTCCTGACCGAGAATCGCGTGTGTGAACCAGACCAGAACCGCGGCGATGGATGCCCGCCTGGATATTATTTCAACGACGATATCAACTGCTGTGAACCGATCCCGCCCGATAATTTCGGATGCCCGGATGGGTATTACTGGCATGAAAAGTATGAGAAATGCGTTCCAATTAATGATGATAACTGCGGATTCGGCATGACCTATAATGGCTATGGCGAATGCAACCAGAATCCCGATACACCCGGACCGGATGAACCGCCGGAAGGCGATTGCCCGCCCGGATTGTTCCTGGCAGCTTTAAACACCTGCGACCCGCAGGAAGAAGAGGGAACTGGCCCGGATAATGGACTGCGGCCGGGCGACCAGATCGGGCCGGATGGGTTGATCACACCTGAATTAGGGCCCGCGCAGCCAGACTGCCCGGAAGGGTATTACTACCACGAGAAATATCAGCGTTGTATCGAGCGCGATGAGGATGGATGCCCGATCGGATATTACTTTGACACAGGAACTGAACAGTGCCTTCCGACAAATGGACCAAGCAGCCCGTGCCCGACCGGATATGTGTATGATCCGAAAACAGAGTGCTGTGTACCTCAACCCGGGATGGACAGCACCCGCTGCCCGGAGGATGAGCAGAAACCTGTTGGTACACCTAACCTGACAACGGGAATGCAGCCGTTCACAGGGACTAACTTTGACCCCGACAGCGGCGAATGCGAAGATGACGACAGCACCCGCAACCCGGGTGAACCGGAAGACTGCCCGCCCGGTATGCTGACCACAAACATTGGAACCTGCGAACACCCACCGGAACCCTGTACTACGGCGAACCTGATGGAAGAGGATCCGGAAGAAACCAAGCGGCGGCAGGCAGATTGCCCGAAGGAGTACTGGAATCCAAATACGAACACCTGTGATGTTCCAGAGCCGGAATGCGGCCAGAATGAATACTTCAACCGGCGCCTGGGCTACTGCGTCCCGCTGCAGGATGACTGCTGTGAGATCGGGCAGGATTACTCAGCGAATTTAAAGGAATGCGTGGACGTGACCACCAAACCGCGGGACGGAGAATGCCCGGACGGGTTTGAACTGATCAATGGCTTATGCTGGTTGATCGGGCGCACCGAGGGGCAGGGCGGCATGTGCTGGACGATCATCCGCAACACCCCGATGTGCGATGGACCGTGTGAGGTCGGAAAGCATTACAACGAAAAAACCGGCCGCTGCGAAGAACCGCCGGAACCAGAACAACCGGCGGAACCGGAAGATCCCTGCGCGGGAGTGAATTGCTCTTCTTATGGACCAAACAACTGTCCTTCCAATTGTTGTTCATTAACAATAGGAGCTACAGGAGCTGGTCAACAATGTGTGCCTAAGTAAAACTGTTTAATAAAAGAAAAAGAGGATGGCTCGCAAGAACCATCCTCTTTTTAGTCTATATTATTGTTATTCGACCAGGAGTGAGGTTCCGGGCCATTCGGCGTACGCCTCCAGGTAATCCAGCACCTCTTCCGCGGTCAGCTCAACCCATTCCTCCTCTGCAGGATCATATAGATACATAGATAGAGCAGTTGAGTCAACACCTTCTGTCAGCGGATAACCGAGCTTGAGCGTGGCTCCGGCGGGCACATAGTCCAGGATGACCTGGTCAGGATCCATCAGCACCACGGTCATACCGAGCACCATCATCTTGCCTGCCGGCATATCAAACGGGATCGTCTCCTCCAATTCCTCAGCGAGGGACACGGAGTAGCCGCACAAGCCGCAGAACTCAGCCTGCGAGCCATCCGGCAGCTCCAGCGTTACGCATTCGGTATCACACGGCAGTTCAACTAACTGGCCGCCGGTGACCGGGATGACAAATAGTACAGGTGCTGCTGCAGCTTCGGCGACAGTAGGCGGAGGAGGTTCCACTGTACACGTCGCTGAACAACCGTCCCCACCGGTCGTGTTGCCGTCATCGCATCCTTCACTGGTCTGCACAATTCCATCACCGCAACTTTCAATTTGACAGGTTGAAGAACATCCGTCATTGCTAACAGTACCTCCGTCGTCACATGTTTCATCGGTGTCATTCACAATCTTATCACCGCAGTACTCATCGTAACATTCTGAGTTGCAGCCATCACCACTGGTCGCGTTACCGTCGTCGCATTCTTCACCAGTATCTTTGGTATTGTCACCACAGTATGGGCCTAAGACACAGGAATTACAGGCTGTGCCTGCTGGAACGCCGGCAGGTAATGTAGTGCCGTCACATTCTTCACCAGGATCAACAACAGCATCACCGCATGTGGGCAGCGTACAATCCGTGCGACAGGTGTCAGGTAAGGTGTCAGAGTTATTCCCTGTGCCAAGATCGCATCCTTCTACACCCACCCAAACATACCCGTCACCACAGGTAGCGTTATGGCATGAATCGGTACAGGCATCTGTATTGTCCTGGTTCCCATCATCGCATTCTTCGCCCATCCATCCTTGAACAGTACCGTCACCGCAGGATGGTGTTGCACAATTATCACCGCAATTACCTGTGGTTTGATTTATTAAATCAACGTAACCAGTTATAGAAATATCCGATGTGTCTAATCCAGCATATGGCCAAAAGTTTACTATTACTTTATTATTCTCATTTTCACCATAAACATAAATTTCGCAACTACAGGTATCAGGTGCTGTGAATCGGCAGATGTTATAAACGTAGTAAGACCCATCATCACTACTATCTGGTGATCTTAGAACTAATGTTTTGACATGGTCGTATGCATGTATTTCCACATCACAAATGGATGTTTCGTGGGATCCAAGGTTATTGATTTCCAATCCATACCATTGAGTTGAACCATTAATAGTATTCAAGAAATCGCTGTTTTTGACAACAACTTTTGAACCGGAAGTTTCCAGGTAAGCGCCTGCCCAATTATCATTGGCTGTGACGTTATCCAGGACAATCCATCCTTTGGAGAAGACCTTGAGTCCATAATTAGAGTTGTTAAAAAAGATGCTGTTCAGTACAGCGACGTTTTCAGTTCCTGAGGTATTGTCAATTACAGCCCCATGATAACCAACGGTATGAGCGCTGTCCCTCACGGTCACGCCATCTAGCAGAACGCTCCCGCTGGAATGAATTTCCAACCCATGGCCCGAAAACATTGAATAATATTCTACGGTGGTGAAATTACTGTTGGTAATTATTACATCATTATTACCGCTGCCAGCTATTCTGTTGTCGATGTATGCGCCCGATTGTAGGCATCCACTACCACTAGCAGACACATGATCCATGACGACATCGCCGTCATGGGCGTATATATAAATTGCCGAACCATGGTAGTTAGTATGGGAAACGTTCAAATTTTCCAAGGTTATGGTACCTGAGTTGTTAAGCGCAAGGATGGTGGGAGTCAAATGATTAGCCTCGTATGCTGTAAAGTTGCTCAGGGTAATATCAATGTTGTTGTTATTTGTGAGGTAGATTTGGCTGGTATAGGTGGTTGTACCAATTCCGGCACCCTGAATGATCAGATCGCTGCCAAAATTATCAATGGTAAATCCCGCGTATGTACCGGATTCTACATAAATAGTGCCGTCATCCGGCGTATGAGTAGCAGCGTAGTTGATGGCTTGTTGGGTTGGGGTAGCAGTTGTATCATCACAGTAGTAACAACCTGAACAATCTCCCCCTGGATACACAAAGCAATACTTCTCTCCCCCGCTGTAGAAATACGGGTCAGTTGCAGCCAGTGTTTCAGCTGCTTCTTCAGATGCCAGCGATATTTCCTCACCGTTCTCATCTACCAGAATCGCGTCAGCTTCCGCTAATGCTTGAACGACTTCGCTCAGGTCCTCTTCAGCGAGTGGTTCTTCTGCAGGCGGTTCTTCCGCCGGGAGTTCTTCTGCTATTATATAGCAGCTGCCGTCATCCAGCGTGGCAGCTTCGTTGTAGTTTTCTGCCAACGGATCCGTGCAGCCCTCAATGACTGCTTCTTCCACCGGTTCTTCCGCGGGTGCTTCTTCAACTGGTTCTTCTGCTGGTTCAGGAGCACATTCACCTTCGCAGACGGGTTCTTCTGTGGGTGGTTCTTCCGCGGGTGGTTCTTCTGCAGGAGGTTCTTCCGCAGGCGGTTCTTCCGCGGGAGGTTCTTCCGCAGGCGTTTCTCCGCCATCTTCCGCGGGAACATCTGGCGTATCGCCGTCTCCCTCATCCGCCAGCACTGGACCCAGGATAGCTAAACTGATCCAGTCACCATGCTTTCCGGAAATATCTGGAAAGACCACAGTCATCTCTTCAGCGCTGGATTTTGCCGGGGTGCTTCCCAGCAGCTCAGCGTATGAAGTGAATATGGGAATAACGATTGCCGCCGCACCATCCTCCACCTGCTCCGCAGCATAAACACTGCCGACCTGGCTGAGCACCGATACTGGGATTACACCCAACATTATAAACACAATCCCAAATAGGTTGGTGATCTTTCCGATCAATCTGTATTTATTTTTCATGGTACCCTCCAGTTAATTTTTTCTCGTCTATTTCTTATGAATAATATCAATATTATTAAAATAAAATCCGGCCATATTTAATCCATGACCGGTTTCGCTACTAGCTCGTCTGCGCTTTTAATGGGTTAGGCGGCTTACCCCAAAAAAGCGACCATCTATTTGCGCAGAGTCCACGCCTTCAATGTTTTTTTAATTTAACAATATACTACCATATATTTATTTCTTGTCAAGAACGAAATATGAGGGTGT
>CAYLHI010000010.1:0-65427 GCA_964383575.1 uncultured Pelolinea sp. | reverse complement strand
GCATACGAATGATTTTAGCTCCTCATCCGTTGCACTAAATGTCTGAATTAACATTAGAAAAATTATAAAATAAACTGGCAAAATCTTCAAAATTCCTATCACCGCAACAAGCTACCGGTTATTCCACGAAGAATAAACGCTATAAATTAATTACTACTACAATCTATCATAAAAAAGATATTAATATTGTAAAAATATTATCCATTTGGACAACAAACATCTGACACCAATATATTTAAACTTTGTATAATTAAATATGGTTTTCATGAGGAGAAACGATGCCATCAAATCAATCTGATGATAGGTTTGGAATAAGTAAATTAATATTGTACATTTTCATTCCATGCATATTAGGTATGATTCTCGCAGCTTTCATCCCCCAGCCAATTATCGGTCTAATAGAATTAAGAGATCCAATAGACAATAAGAGTGGTAGAGCCCTCACAGAGCAAATCCAATATGCGTACGATAATAATCACATTAAGGCAGTTGTATTGATCATTGATTGTCCTGGGGGTACGGTTAATGACACTGAATTGGGGTTTTTAGAACTGAATCGGCTCCGAGAAAGAAAGCCGGTTATTGCCATTGTGCAAGGCCTTTCAGCAAGCGGAGCATACTATATATCAATGGCTGCTGATGAGATTATCTCTAATCCATCCGCAATGATCGGAAACGTGGGGGTGATTGGTCAGCTCCCAGCCGTTCCCATCATTCTCGAAGAAATATATTCAACAGGTCCCTATAAACTATGGGGGCAAGCTCGTGATACCTACGTACGCCAAATAGAGATAATGAAGGAGGATTTTTTACAGGCTGTTGAATTTGGAAGGGGAGAAAACCTGGCAATAACGCTCGAAGAAATTTCTCGGGGTGAGATTTATTCTGCAAATGAAGGTTTAAAACTCGGGTTGATCGATGCACTTGGAGCGCAATCAAACGCAATAGAACTTGCTGCCCAAAAAGCACATATTGCCCATTACCGCACAGTGCATTTAGATGAGGAATTAAACCAGGAAAATAACATGGGTTCCTCTTTTTTCGCTCTTGATGAAAATGGGGAAATAACTGGATACCCCAAAGAACCTGGCTTCTATTATCTCTATATTCCTGATATAAAAGGGGGTTTACGTTGAAAAACAAGAAAATTTTAATATTCTTGTTATTCTTCACCCTCCCGATAATTGGGCGCCTTCTATGGTTTTATCAAGGGATATATTTTAGAAATAGCAAAGCCAATTATCCTGTGTATGAAAATCTTACAATTCCCCTACCGGCACTTTCAACTCCCGTACCTTCAGCCCCTGCTGAATTGGAGAAAAAAGTTACTGTATTGATAGATCAGTCACATGGCAACCTTTTTACGGTTGCTGAAATCGAGCCACTCTTTAGCGATCTAATACTGCGGGGAGTAGAAATTCTGGTTGCAGATACAGAAAGCGATTTTGAACCCATGCTTCGAAAATCAGACGCGTTGATTGTCATAACTCCAACCGATCCATATACATCGGAAGAGATAGAAAATGTGGAGGAATTTGTGGCACGAGGGGGAAAGATGGTAGTTATTGCCGATCCCACTAGATCTGACTCAGAATATCAAGATGACCGTGAAGAATCGGTCATCCAGACAAACCAGCTGCTTCAAACATTTTTGATATCTTTTAATAATGATTATGTCTATAACATCAGTGAAAATGAAGGAAACTTCAGAAATGTATTTGTATACCCCGCTAGATATTCTGATCTTACGAAAAATTTGACATCACTAGTTTTTTATGGGGCTCATTCAGTTGCTACAAGCGCAGAATCTGTAATTGAGGGAGACCAGAAAACGCTCTCTTCACTTACGGATACTGGAGGTAATTTATCTTTATCAGCACTTGATGAAAGTGGTAATGTATTGGTTATCGGAGATCTGACATTTATGACAAACCCGTTTTATCAGGTTGCTGATAATTATCAGTTCATCCAAAATATCACAGATTTCCTCATAAATTCATTTCGAGTTAAAAATTTTTACGACTTTCCAGATCTATTTACCAGAGATATCGGGGTCATCTTATCTGAAGGGATAACCCTTGATGATGATTTGCTCAAAGTCTTGTCCAATTTACAAAGGAATTTCGAGCTAGATGATATCGCCGTAACAATTCTCAAAGAACCAACCGATGGATTTGATGAGATAATTATTGGAATTTATCCGCCAGGTGAGGAATTAAGAACAATAACTGATGCGATCGGGTTTTATTATTCAGAAGCGAATCATCCGTTAACCACAACGCCAACCACTGAAGAAGAATTAAGAGAAGATACTGTTACTGAATCAGTTGGGGCTACAAATTATTTCACTGTGCCTGAATTTGGGTCAATTCAAGCTGAAGATTTTGGGTTCCTGATAATCAACCACTCAGACAAAAAAATACAACTTGTACTTCTTGCAGATAATCAGGAAAATTGCATCAATTTACTTGAATTATTTGTAACAGGATCCCTCGAAAGGTGTTTTGTTGGAAAGAATGTCGCTATTTGTGAACTGGATATACAAAAAAATCATGATTACGATTATGAGGGTGGATTAATTGAGGATAACCTTGAAAATGAAGATAATCTTTTAAATGGTGATCTAGAAACCGAATCAACTCCAGAAACAACTCAGACACCTAATCCCACAAAAACGGAACAACCATAAAAAAGATAGGGCTGGAGAATCTTCCAGCTCTACTCATCTAATTTTGTTTCCGAATTTTATTTAACAGTTATCAATTGATATTCCTGAGTACCGACTTTAATCTCTTCCGCGTGATTAAGGCCATCTTTCCAATGCACATCGGGATGGACATGGACAAACTTATCCTCCCCCTCTCTCAGTTTCCCTTTATCTCCAATTATGCTTCCCTTAATTTCAGGAGCCGCATTGACAAGGTCTACGCAGGCGCGATCAAGCGCAACCGGATCAGAGGATGCTGCTATTCCCACATCAGGTACGATTGCCTGATCATTCACATCCCAGCAGTCACAATCCGGAGATATATTCATCATGAAACTGATATGGAAATGCTGCTTTCCTTTCAGAACAGCAAGAGTGTATTCCGCAATTTTTTCATTTAAAATATCAACTGCCTGATCATAAACAGCGCGCGCGGCACCATAGTGGCAGCTGGCAACACATTGCCCACATCCAATGCATTTTTCGTAATCTATTTGCGCTTGTCTTTTTTCATTATATGTGATCGCTTTTTCCGGGCAGTTCTTTATACACATCCCGCATGAAACACATTTTTCCTGATCCATCTTAGGCTTTGATGCGGAGTGCATTTCCAGTTTTCCCTTCCGCGATCCGCATCCCATTCCAATGTTTTTTAAAGCTCCACCAAATCCCGTTTGTTCATGTCCTTTGAAATGAGTAATACTGATTAGCACATCTGCATCAGCTATCACAGTGCCGATTTTTGCCCGTTCAACATGTTTCTGATTAATTACTATTTCTTTGGTATCAGTACCAGTTAATCCATCCGCGATGATCACATCACAGCCAACCGCAATACGGTTAAAACCATTTTCCATAGCTGCTTCCAAATGGTCAACCGCATTCGATCGCCTCCCATAATAGAGGGTATTGCAGTCTGTTAAGAATGGTTTTCCCCCCAGTTTCTTGATTTTATCCACAATCAAAGCAGCATAATTGGGTCGGATATATGCTAGATTGCCAGGTTCACCAAAATGGATTTTCAAAGCGACCATTTTATCTTTCAAATCCAAATCGCCGATTCCCGCCTTTTCAATCACCCTTACCAATTTATCCAGCATATTATTTCCGGGTTTTGTTCGCATATTTGTGAAATACACTTTTGATGTCATTATGAATTTCTCCTTATATCAGTAATAAATTTAACCAATACCTTTGCAACCTTTCCGGGTGCTTCCAGCATGGGCATATGCCCTGCACTTTTAATCTCCACGATAGAACTATGCTTGGTTAAACCTGCCAAACCTCGGCTCTTTTCAATCGGTATCAACTGGTCATCAGACCCAGCTATCACCATCGTGGGGATATCTAATGTTTTCCAAACATCTTCCGAAGAAGCTCTATTCCCCATTGCGTACAGCGCTCCCATTGCGCCAACTGAACCCATTCTTGCCACTGCATCGCGGCAGAAGCTTTTTACCTTGTCATCATGTGTTAGCATATCCGGCATATTCGCCAACATCACAGCCACTCCTTGCTGCAAAATTCTATCAATATCATCAAAACGGGATTGCTTTTTCTCCAATGGATCCGCAAAAATATGTGAGGAGATCAAAACCAATCCTGAAACGCGCTCAGGAAAATTACGCACAATTTCTAATGCAACATATCCACCCATGGAATGACCCGCGATTACTGCTTCCATAATATGCAATTGATCCATTAGTTCAATGATATCAGCAGCCATGTCGGTGATTGAGTAATCACTTGTCCCAATGATTGAACGGCCGTGCCCCCTAAGGTCGGGGGTAATAACCCAAATCCCCTTCTCTAGTTCTCCGATTACTCCCTCCCAAATCATATGGTCAAATGGAAACCCATGAAGCAGAACGAGAGGAGTTCCTGACCCATGTTCAATATGAAATAGAACCATTACAAATTTTCCTGATTGCTTTTTTCATTTTTTAATAATTGACCTAAAAAAAATATTACTTCTCCTTTTGAATTTACTTCACCCTTTACTTGCGCTTCTGTGACTTGCTCCAACAAATCTCCAATTCTCTTTCCTGGCTGAAGATTGAATTCCTTCAAGATGTCATTACCATTTATTAATTTCGTTGGGGCAATGATCTTGTCGTGATGAATAAAAAAAGCGTCGAAAATACTATTAACCGAGGAAATCGCTCTATTCCATCGCTCCTCAGTAAGTGTATCCTCATATGTTGCAAGTACATCTGCCAGATGAAGAAATCCGACCAGGACACCTGCTGAACCGGTTTTATTAAAAAGCCGGTAGATATGAATATCTTTTTTATTTTTATCGGTGAATTCTTTTTGAGAAGGTTTCATATGGAATCGCACGATCTGTGTAAGGTATTCAACCTCATTATTCGAGAAACCCATAATTTTCGCTCGATCGTGGATTAATTCCGAACTTATTTTGGCATGCTTTGGGAAACTTTTCCGATTTTTCTTTTTTACCGGGGGAATCACCCCTTTTCCCGCATCATGATAAATACCAGCAAGAATCAACAAAGAATATATACTGCGATTCATGTTTAATTGATCATTCATGAAGTTAAAAATGAATTTTTTATATTTACTTAACGTATTTACTGCTTGCTTAATACGAGGATGTAGCCGGTTGGGGTCCGGGCAATTCTTTGGCAAAGCCATTAATTGCTGGCAGTAGTTAACAACCTGGAGAGTATGCGTCCATGCATCGTGAACATGGGGTGGATCTAGTTCCATTTTATACAGCTTTTTAATTTCTGGGAATACTCTTTCGATAATTCCAAATTCCAGCATTTGTATAAGGGCTTTTTTTACGTCTGTCTTTTCTAGTATATGGATGATCTCATCCCGCTTACGCTCATGGGATATTTCATCTAAGTTTCGTGATGCGATTTTTATTAGTTCAACTTCACTTTTGTCTAAGAAGAGGTTGAATTCATTCATAAATCGGATAACCCGGATGGTTCTTACAGGATCATCTTGAAATGAGTTTGGCGAACAGGACCGCAGGATAGATTCATTAATATCCACTTTGCCATTTAATGGATCGATCACTTTGCTGCTTAAGGGCATTTTAATTGCCATTGCGTTGATGGTGAAATCTCTCCTCGTAAGGTCCTCACTAATAGAATTCCCATTGAGCAGAGTAAAATCAATTTTCAGTTTTTTCCCATTGATAAAGATCAATGCACGTGCAGCACCTCGTTTTTTATCCAACACATAAAAATCTCCATTAAAACGATCCGCAACATTTTTCGCTGCCGTGATTGCACCTTTTTTAACAGCAAAATCTAGATCCTGCACTTCTTTTCGCAGATATGTATTTCTGATTGCCCCGCCGACAAGAAATATTTCACCACAGGCATTCACTTGAGAAGTAATAAATTCTTCTATTTGTGGTTGTAGTAATCCCTTAAAATTCACCATGCTTAATTGATAGCTCAACTATCATATTTTTCTAGATCTACTACACCGATAAATGGCAAATTGCGGTAAATCTCGTCCAGGTCAAGCCCATATCCAAACACGAATTTGTTGGGGATTTTAAATCCTGTATAGCGAATCGGAACTTCAACCTCTCTCCGTTCAAATTTATCAAGGAGAGTGCATACATGCAAGCTTTTTGGTTTTCGTGTCGAAAGCATTTCAAGTACATATGCAAGTGTATTCCCGCTATCGATAATATCTTCAACGATCAGCACATCCTTACCGTAGATATTTGTTGTTAAGTCCATACTTATGCGTACAACTCCAGAAGAACTGCGGTTTCCTGATCCATAGGAAGAGATGGCCATAAAATCTATCGCGTGCGGGACAGTGATTTGGCGGGAAAGATCAGAGAGAAAAATAATTGCCCCGCGTAAAATACATATCAGCAGAAGATCATTACTATCTTTG
The DNA here is from genome assembly GCA_964383575.1 of uncultured Pelolinea sp. Lineage (GTDB taxonomy): Bacteria > Chloroflexota > Anaerolineae > Anaerolineales > Anaerolineaceae > Pelolinea. The sequence continues at coordinate 58,829 of CAYLHI010000010.1, read as the reverse complement.
TAATCATTACTGATCGCGGTTCCGAGTTCAGCAATGCGGTTTTGTAGGCGCTTCTCATCAATTAAGATTTCTTGTAGAAATTTATTATACTTTTCCATATGATTAATCCCTGGGGACTTCGTGATGCTTCCGACAGCGTGCTTCATATAATTCTGACGCACCCACGATCACTATTGGATCATCATAATGGGCAGGGTGTCCATCCACTAACCGTTGCGTTCGAGTGGCAGCTTCTCCACAAACCATGCATATAGCATGCAGCTTATCAACACGATCTGCCTTTGACATGATAGCCGGGATACATCCAAATGGTTCACCTCTAAAATCCATATCTAGGCCAGTAACAATAACCCGCGATCCGTTATCCGCTAATTCATCAATAACTTCAATAATCCCGTCATCGAAAAATTGTGCTTCATCTATCCCTACAACGGTAGTCTCCGGCTTGATCTTTGCTTTTACTTCTGATGAATCATTTACAGGAATCGCCTCAAAATCAACGCCAGCGTGAGAAGTAACTTTTTCGGCATTATAGCGTGTGTCAATGTTTGGTTTAAACACCTGAATATTTTGTTTCGCGATTCTAGCTCTTCGCAACCGCCTGATCATTTCCTCTGTTTTTCCGCTGAACATTGACCCACAAATTATCTCTATCGATCCAGATTTGGGTTGCATTTTACCTCTCCTATGAATTGATAATTGAATTTTACACTATCGCCCAGGTAAGAAAAAAAGAAGGCGACAACGCCTTCTTTTTAATCTTAATAATTATGAATAAATCTATACAGATATTTCTTCAGCAGCTGCAGGGAGTTTATAACCAAGCTGACGCAACTTCTTTTTTATATCAATCAGGGTCTTCCGACCAATCCCGGGTAATCCTAACAGAGCTACTTCACCACCCTCGAGTTTTTTAAGGAGATGACCAACATTAGTTAGACCTGCCTTGGCGAGGGCATCGGTAGCCCGTTTGCCTAATTCTAATTCAACAACAACCCGATCGGGAGAAGTCTTTTCCGCTTTTTTGCGGTCCTTTTCTTCCACATAATCCTGCCGCGCCTGTAATTTCTTATAGAACCGATCAACTTGACCTTCGATATCAATAAGTCGCTGTTGTTCGCCTGTAAAGAAAGGATGGCATTTTGAACAAACTTCCGTTCGAATTTCTTCCTGAGTGGAACCTGTCGTCCAGGTATTTCCACAAGCACAGGTTACCTTTGCTTCTGGATAATATTTCGGATGAATACCTTTTTTCATTTTATTAGACCTTTCAAATAACAATCACTATACCAGGTTGATTATTCCGCAGACACAACCCTAACTTTTTTCTGTCCATTCGGTAACCGTGAATATTCAACCATACCATTTGCTACTGCAAACAAAGTATGATCCCTACCGACACCTACATTTTCACCTGGTTTAATTTTAGTTCCTCGCTGTCGAACAAGAATGTTACCGCTTAATACAAGCTCACCGGCATATTTCTTTACACCTAATCTTTTTGATTTACTATCTCGGCCATTCCGTGAGGAGCCGCCACCTTTTTTATGTGCCATAATCCACTCTGCTTTCTATTATTCCTTTATTTCTTATCTGCGGAAATTGTTTTCTTAGCCGCAGTTTTTTCAGTTGTTGCTGCCTTTTTTGCAGTTGTTTTTGCTTTACTTACTGTCGGTTTCTTATTAGATGAAGCAACTTGCTTTTTTGATGTAGCTGATTTAGCTTTTGTTGATGTGGTTTTTTTCACCGTTTTAGCAGTTGATTTAACCGTTTTTGCTGGTGCTGCTTTCTTTATGCGAGTTTTTGGTTTTATGGCTGTTTTCTTCGCCACTTTACTGGTTGATTTAACCGCTTTTGATGTTGTTACCTTCTTTATCTCAGTTTTTGGTTTTGCGGTTGTTTTCTTCGCAGCCGATGATGATTTCTGTGCAGCTGCTGATTTCTTTGAAGTTGAAGTATCCTTGCTCTTTTTAACTACAGCAGATTTTCCTGGGAACGCAATTGAATCAACAAGCACCCGAGAATATTTTTGACGGTGCCCTGTTTTCACGCGATACCGCTGTTTTGCACGATATTTAAAAACTGTTATTTTCGGCGCTTTAAAATGAGAGACGATTGTTGCATTAACAGATACACCCTTTAAGTAGGGTTCTCCCACCCCAATCCTTCCATCTGTAGAAAGGAAAAGAACTTTATCAAAAGTTTTCTTCTTTCCCACTTCATCTGGAAGAAGATCAATTTCAATATACCCACCTTCAACAACTTTATATTGTTTGCCGCCATTCTCAATAATCACGTACATAATTTTCTCCAATCTTCACTTCACCATTTTCCACGCGGAGTCCTCCGCCCGTAAACGGGGAAGTTGGATACATAATTTTACCCCAGCAACCTACCGCTGGGGCAAGCGAACATTATTATACAAGGTCATTGTGCCAATGTCAATTCATTTTTAATATCCGAAAATCATCAATACGTTCAGTAATCCCAATTTCATCCAAGTATTCAAGCAAGGCAACCGCATATTTGCGAGTTGTATTGAAATGATCCCGAAATTCACCCGCTGTCATCTTTTGATCATTTCCAAGCAATTCTCTCGTCTCTTCGATAATTTGATCAAGATCTTTTTGATGGAAGACAATACTTTGTGTTATTTCAACAATCTTCCCCATAGAAACCAATGCATAATATACTTCTTCCCCAACAATCTCAATACACTCATTTACAGAAGGTGTAAGGAATGGTGATTCAGAGAACACACCTTCTAATTGCTTAATAAGATCTAATTGTCCAGCCGAGAACACAACTTGATGGTCATGAAGTATAAGATAAGTTCTTGATGATCTAATAACCCCCTTGGATTGCATTTTTTCTGCGATTAGGGAGACTGCCTTTCGAGATACGCCAATTAAATTGGAAGCATCTTCATTTCTAATACCTTCCCTGAGAGGATATTTGTTGTGGTAATCCTTTATTATTCCTATCATTCTATTTGAAAGTTCTAACCAGTGTTTCTTAGTTATAAGCCAGCTTGTTGAATTTAATTCATTCTTTTCTTCTAAAAGAATAATTTGTCCATTTTGAATCATTTGTTCAACCGTTAGCATAACTAATTTTTCTTCTATATCACTCTTTTCAATTAACTGAGATAGTGTTGAGATTTTAAATTCAGAGAGTTGGGCGAGAATCATGTCCTGAATTGATCCACCCGAGAGAGATTTAAATCGGGTAATTACCTTTTGAGAAAAACGTCTGTGTCTTCCAGCCGGGTGTGCATTTAGAACTCGACCTCCTCCAATAGTAGCTGCAGGAGACGGTCTTCTGATGATAAAACGATCATTGCTTTTTACAACTACTTCTTTTTCAAATTCTAATTGCAACCAACCAGTATGTCCTGATTTAATCTCCTTTTGTCCAATAACGCGCACCCGCGCCATAGATTGTGATGATCCAATAAATATTTTCAAGCGATCATCGTGTTTAATCTTTGCCGAATTGCTTTCTAATAGGGTAATTTCTACATCTATTCGATGTGTTGGGTATAATTGATCTGGCAGACATACAACATCCCCCCGCTGTAATTGGTTAACCTCAACACCAACAAGATTTAAAGCGGTACGGTTACCAGGCTTGGCTATTTGTTGTTTTTTCTTATGATTCTGTATGCCGCGAATCCGTGATTTTATGCCAGAAGGTAATAATTCCACCTGATCGCCCATCTTGAAGCTTCCGTCAATAAGAGTCCCAGTAACAATAGTCCCAAACCCTCTTAATGAAAATATTCGGTCTATGGGTAAGCGGGGTTTATGATTATTTTTTTTAGGCGTGCTTTGTTTTAATAATATATCAAGACTGTTGGAAAGCTCCATCAAACCCATTTTCTTTACTGCGGAGACTCTTAAAATTGGAGCTTCCTCCAAGAACGAGTTCTTTACAAGGTTCCGGATATCAGCTTCAACAAGATTTAGCCATTCATTATCTTCTACCAGATCAATCTTGGTAAGTACGATCAAACCAAGTTTTATACCAAGCAATTTCAAGATATCGAGGTGCTCTCGTGATTGTGGCATGATCCCTTCGTCGGCAGCAACAACAAATAATACAGCATCAATACCCCCAACTCCGGCAAGCATGTTCTCGATAAAATCCCGGTGCCCAGGAACATCGACAATTCCAATTTCTTCACCAGAAGGCAGGGTGAACCAAGCAAAGCCTAGATCGATTGTCATTTGCCGCTCTTTTTCTTCTTTTAAGCGGTCTGGGTTGATTCCGGTTAACGAGGAAATCAAAGTGGATTTCCCATGATCCACATGACCTGCAGTTCCTATCACATACATAATATTTTTCTGCTCAGATCACGGTTATTGTCGTGGTTTAATTTGCCCAAATGCGTCCATCCACCCATTCACCATTTTCATTATATTCTGCATACCTTTTTGTATCTCAGTACTCATAAGGAGAAGGACTTCCTGCATTTCATGAGAATTGTCTTCGACTAAAATCATTCTATCTTTTAGCGATTGAAATTGGCCCGAATATCCCCCTTGTTTATCATCAATTACCATTGAAATATTTGACCATCTTTTATCAGAATCAGCTTTATAAGTAGCCCATTCTTTCCTGAATTTTTCATCCATCAGCCGGTACATTTCTGTTAACTCTTTAATTCGTCTTTCAAATTGCTGAGTGATGTCTTCAAAATTATTTTTCGATTGTTGAAGACCCAATTGTTGATTCTTCAATTCCGGCAATAAACCAAATATCTGTTTGGAGAATTCTTCAAACTGCTGTTCCCACTTAGCCCAAACCCTATCCCGTTCTTTTTGGAAAAGCGATTGTTTTTCTATAAAATCCAACTGAACTTGCCTGCGTTCGGATTCAGTCGCAATCATCTCGTTCAATCGGCTTTCATTGGTTCTCAGAGAATTAGAAATAACCTCAAGTTTTGATCGGATTTCATCTTGTTTCCCACGCGTAGCACCTACCTCAGCCTGTAGGTTTTCAACCTGCTTTATCGTCCTGCGTAAATCTTGATTGAATGAATTCAACCCACCTTTATAGTCTTTTGTTGATGTCAGGATTTCATTTGCTTCTATTTCTATCTCTTTTAATCTATTTATCAGTCTAGCATTTTCATCTAGAAATGATATTCGTTTTTTATCAAATTCATTGGTCAGTTCAGTTTTTGTCTTTTCAATCAGCAACTTGATCGATTTAAAATCTTCATCAACAAGATTCTCGCGTAATTGCTCCTCCTGTTTTCTTTGCTTCTGAAGATCATCTAATTTCCGGTTAAAATCTACCCGTACTTGAGTAATAACCGCATCAAATTGCCCTAAACCAGTAACAATTGAATTTAACCTGGCAATTTCTTTTTTTTCACCTCGCATTAAATCTAAGAATCCTGAAGTTTTACCATCCACTTCATTGATCTTATTGTTAAATATGGATAGTGATCTATTTATTGATTTAATTTGATCATCAAATTTTTCTATTTTTATAATTAAATCTTCAAGATTCATTAGATACTCTTTCTGTAGATTTTAATGGGCGATTATAACATTTAAGATCTTTTATTATTTTATAAGAAATTCGAGTCCTGAAACAAGATGTTCGAATCTTATCAGAATTGTACGCGGGAAAAAGCCTGAAATTATAAAGATCATAAGGATAGAACATAAAAACAGATCTTCTTTTACTCCATTTAATAAATATATGAATTCATTATTCTTTCGAATAATTTCCTTGATTAATTTAAACACAGTCACCGTGATTAATATATTGCTTATAATCATCAATACAAGTACGGTGGGATAACCAGCAGCTAAATACTGGTACAAAGTTTGTAGGGGAGGAAATCCAATTGTAAAAGGCATTCCAGATAGTGACAGCAGTGAAAATAAAAACCCTGCTCCAGCTACTGGTCTTTTTTGGGTTAAATCACTGAAACTATAGACTGATATCCTCTTTTCCAAAGATTCGAAACGGGAAACTGACCAGGATAATAATGAGAAGCTGATTAACCGGGATCCGATTAAATACGTAAAAAGTGTAATTCCCCTTGTTGCAGATAGACCAACTGACACAAGTAATATTCCAATTGAATGAAGAAATTCGTAACCGATCAATTTTCGAACACTTTTTTCGAAAAATAACCCTATTGAACCAAATAAAGCCATAATAATTCCCAAAAACCGTAAAGCCTGGAAAAACACCGGGTAAGTTCGAAGCCATGCGAACCCATTGATATATTTAAGAATCAATATAAAGAAAATAAACTGTAATAGGAGGAAAATATATCCTGAATTAATTGGATCAGTTTCATCAAACACCATTGGTACCCAAGAATGGAATGGAAAAATCGCCAACCAATAAATAAATCCCAGGCCGAGTAATAATGTTACCTGAATTAATTGTTCTGGGTTCATCGGGCTGATCTCACCGCCAGCTAGGAACCATCCTGCTAAAAGAATAAATGGCATAGCCATAGTTTGAAAAATTAAGTATCTTGAAATGCCAATTTTTCTATCAGTATGCGAATTGACAAGAAGAGGTATGCTCATGATTACCGCAATCTCAATAATCAATGCGGAATATAGAAAAGGTTCGACAGAAACTGCGGCCAAGAGAAAAGCTGTATACATCAATCCAAACGGAATAAAGCGCGTGCTTTTTTTCAAAATTATTGAGACAACCCCCCAAATCGCATTGAAAAAATAAACCAGGAAGATTAGAAATTTATCTTTCTCAAGCATAATAAAACTTCTTCCCAGGATATTTAAAATCGAAGAAATCCCAATGGTAAAGAGTCCTTTTTCGCTAGTTAAATCTATTTTAATAAATAGAGTTAAAACAGCAAAAATAAAACTTAACCCTAAATAAAGGTAACTTCTAATTTGTCTATTTTTTATGAGGAATAGAAAAATCGAAACGACGGCTGGAGAGATAATCCAAATTAATGGAGCGTTCATTCCTCTCCCCTATCTGAAACTGCTGATGAGAAATATACGTTAAGCAAACAGATCAAAATGATGATGAAAGCGTAAATTCCAGTGACCAACGCCGATCCCTCTAATGAGGAATAGATAATATCAAACCCCACCAGTATAGTTAATAATCCTAAGACGATTTCAGAAAAATCATCAGTTAGACTCATGAAAAGTAAACCAGAACCCATTAACGATAACCCAATATACAAATTTGTATAGGGTATTGGGAGCCATTCATTAATAGAAGGGGCAATAGCTGCAATCACTATCCATATGAGAACTGCCATCAAGAACCGAAACACCATTTCAGAAGTAAAGCGGTGGCTATTTGCTTGATTCATAGAATTTAACATGGAAGTACTCAACAGTGCTATACCCATCCAACCAGAAATCAGTTTTACAGAGGCAAGAGCTACTGGCCATATTTGAAGTATCACTACGAACCCTATTAGATATAAAGATGCTAAGCCCGCAATGCGCATTCGCCAGTCGGAAGTAACAAACATTAACCCAACTGCTCCTAAAGCAGAAAAGATCAACAAGGTATTAAGGATCATTATTCTATGTTCCCCCCTGGAATTCAATGATCGTCATAAAAAGAGCAAACAAAACCACTGCCCATAGAATTCCTCCCATACCTTCAAATAGTTTGGATATAAAGGTTAGGAAGGTCTCAAAAAAAAAGTATATCTTTTCTGAAATAATTCGCATCCGATGAAAGGAAATTGAAAAACTACCGATCCTAAACTCTCTAATGTTTTTAAACTCGATAATTTTGCTTTTTGATTTGATTTGATAAAAATACACCATAATTGATAGAGATAAAATAACCGATCCAATCCACCAACTGTTAAACCCATCTATCAAGAGCCAGATATTCTTCAAACCCACTGCACCCATCGAAATCAAAGGGAGAAATAATCCAATAAGATAAAATAATTGATACCAAGGTTCAAGGTAATTAAATTTACCGCGTTTTTTCAATGCGTGTTTAATATACCCGCTAATCACAAATATCACTGGTAAGGTCATAAAAAGCAGATCTATCGAATTGTTGCGTATTAAGAATTCTTGTAATCCTTGAAAGGTTAAAGAAAAAGGTAGTCCTGATATAAAAAAAATACAGAGAAACCAGAATATATTTATTCGTGAATCACGATCAGAATATAAGAATAACCATCCAATTGGTAACAGCAGCAATATCAGCCAATACACAATGGCTTTCCCTGCCCCGGTTATATATAAATATCCAACCATAGCTCCAAAAGCAAGCAATAATTCTTGGATTCCATAACTTTCATCCAACCCTTTCGCCCATCTGTAAGCTCCCAACATTGCAGTAACAAAGAATAGAATTCTAATTATTATCCCAGAAAGAAAGCTCAAGCGATAATCTGCAATATACGTAAGCAGGTAAAAACTTGCAGTAAAAGAGATAATCCTAAGTATGATTAGAGAAATCTGAGAATAACTTTTTTTAGATAATTTTATTTGAATATTGGAAAGAACACCAGAATGTAGAATCGCCGCTAATAGAATCACAATTCCCACTCCGTTAATATTGTTTCCAAACAAACTCTGAGGATTAACCTGGAAGGATATTGATATCCCATAAACAAGGAGCATACTGCCTATAAACTTGCCCAAGAAATGCAGATAAAATCTATCGGGGTCAAGCATCTTATATTTTAAGTGAAATAATAATTCCACAAAATCAATCAATGTCCAGGTAATCAAGATTGACCAATAATCCCCGGCAAGTATAACAAGCCAGCCGGATAAGACCAATATAGTCATTTCCACCCATGCATATAAGCTTTTGTTTCCCTGAAGGTGAACAATAGATGTAAGTAAGTATGATATTAGTATTGTGAAATAACTGATACTGATTGGCCAATTCAAGTCATTCATTTCAAGTATCAAATCCACCGGAGTTGAACCAATTTTTATCCAGTTTTTCACTACTAACGGTGAAATCTTTTCAGGTTGAATAATAAACAACAGCAACCAAACTAGCAAAGTTGTGAGAATAAAAACCATCCATATGTACGCTAAACGAACACCTTTATAACGCAAGAAAAGGGAAACTGCAGATGCAGTCAATAAAAGTAATAAGATACCCGCAATTACCATAGCGTTAATTAAAGGATGGCAATATCTCCCCGATAAAGATATTCACCCATTCCTTTTTTACCTAACCATTCCTGATCGTCAACAATTAATTTTCCCCTTAAAAAGACCTTTTCGATAGTTCCCTTAAGTTTCCAACCTTCAAAAAGGTTGTAATCTGTTCTGTGTTTTGAATAAGCGATTCCATAGTCGATCTCTTTATTAGGATCCCAGATCGCAATATCAGCATCTGAACCAGGCAGCAGCGTTCCTTTTTTAGGGTATATCCCAAAGATCTTGGCAGGATTTGTACTGGTCATCTGAACAAACTGATTAGCGGTAATCTTGCCGCTGCCCACACCATACGACCATAAAATCAAAAGACGGTCACCTACCCCGGGAAGTCCATTTGGAATTTTTGTGAAATCTCCCTTACCCAATTCTTTCCCAGGGATAGCGATCTTTTTCCCTTCATATTCAATTGATCTTGTTCCATCATAGAAGAATGGACAGTGGTCTGTTGAAATAACCTGTATAGTGCCATCAATCACTGCCTTCCAGATGCCGGCATTATCATTTTTTGACCGCATCGGTGGAGAACAGATCCATTTTGCGCCATCTTCTCTTTTTAATTTGTCTACAGTAAAGAATAAATACTGTGGGCACGTTTCGCCCATAACTGGTAGCCCTGCCATACGTGCATTGCGAACGTGATCTACTCCCCCTTTAGTATTCATATGAACTATATAAACTGGTGCACCAGTTTGTTCAGCAAGCGAAATGACCCGGTAAACAGATTCAACAGCTCCAAGCGCTGGCCTGGTATAAGCATGCCATTCAGGTGTTGTATGCCCTTCTAACAGTGCTTCCGCTACAAGACATTCGATCACATCCCCATTTTCTGCGTGCACCATCACGAGCAGTCCATTATCTCTGGCTATGCGCATCACTTGATAGATCTCACTATCTTGTAACCGCAACCGGCCATTGTAAGCAGTAAACACTTTTAATGAATTGATCCCCTCTTTATGCAACAGCAGTATTTCCTTCGCTACATTTTCATTGAATTGTGTGATATTCATATGGAAACTGAAATCAATGGCTGCTTTTTCATCAGCTTTCTTGTGCCAAATTTCCACATTCTTGAGCAGACTTTCCTCATCCTGGGCAATAAAATCAATGACGGTAGTCGTTCCGCCGAATGCGGCTGCCTTATGGCCAGTGTAATGGTCATCAGAAGAAACAGTGCCAAACATTGGCAAATCAAAATGGGTATGAGGATCTACTCCACCTGGAAGTACATTTTTACCTTTTGCGTCAATAATCTGCGTATCTGTTTTAGTTATCAGATCACGACCGATAGCTTTTATTTTCTCTCCCTCGATCAGAATATCCGCAGTGTATGTTTCAGAAGCAGTGATGATATTCCCAGATTTAATTAATGTGTTCATAGTTACCTCTTGTAACCATATTATATTATCTAGTTGAAAATGGGATTATATATCCTTGTACCAATCCGTCTGTTCACGAATCAAGTGTAATTCACCAAGCATTATCAGGATGTTCTCATCCAGGTCTATTTCCAACAGATCCTGATGGGGTTGAGCTTGAAATTCTGCTGCTTTTTCCCGCAATGACCGCCAGAGAACTTTCCTTTCATCCGAACGGACGACCAGGTCATTAATGATCTTTGCATTCGCAAAACGAGTACCAGTCGTATAAAGAAACGTAATCCGCTTCCATTTGTCCGCCCGAATCGGATTATTAAGCTGAGTTAGCGGCCCAAGTTGAATTTTATAATATTCTTCGTTGGCCCGGGGATGATTTGGCTCATTCTGGATAATTTCCTGCCTGGTAGTTAATTCCACTCCGCACACAGGCGCAAAGGTTTCAACACAGTGTTCGTGTCCCTTTCCAAATACAGCAGGTTGATAAAACGCAATATAATCAACCTGAACAATTTTTGGGGCAAAACGAAAAGGAATACGGTACCAACCTAGAACCCGCGCGATCTCAAGATCCCGCGGGGAAGGAACGATTGCTATTAAGATTAACGCATGCTCAGGCGGAATGATCCCCTTTTGTTGCTGACGATTCCATTCCACCATTTCTATTTCTTAAATCAAACCAACCTTATTATTGAATTCGATGATTAAATCATCAATTTCATCAATCTGGGATTGGTATTCAGTCCAATAATTCTCATCGTACCACTGATCGAGTATTTCCTCATAAGTTTTACCCTGCTGTTCGACCCACGTAAAGTATTTAAGGTTATGTACGCGGTGTTGGTCTTCGTAGGTCAGATCAAGGAGATTATCTGTGCCCTCACCCTCTAAATATCGAGCAAAATGCGCAGCAGCATCCACTTCTATGTATGCACCATATTCTTCATGCATCTCTTTCAATCGGCTCTGGTACAGTTCCATTGAGTCAGTCAATACTGTCAGGATAACATCATTTTCACCCATTTCATAATATTTTGCCATCTTGATAGCTGAAAGCAAATTAGCTATTCCAGAAAACCCGAATAGGTCCAATTTTGAAAGCAATTGTTCTGGCACATCTTTACTGGCAAGGTATTTGCGCCCCACCGGCTCATTGAACAAACGGGAAAGCGAAACAACTGCATTATCATCAATCGCAGTAATGAGATCGGTATTCTTGACATTATGGATCCAAGGCACATGTTTATCACCAATACCTTCAATGCGGTGTGCGCCATATCCATTTTCCATTAGAGTCGGGCACTGCAGCGCTTCACTTGCACCCACAAGGCTGCCCGGATATTCTTGCTTCATGTAATCTCCACAACCGAGTGTACCTGCTGAACCAGTAGTAAGGATCAATCCGCGGTAATTTCCCTTTGGTCCCAATTCCTTCTTAAGTACTTCCTCCATAGCATGGCCAGTCATATCGTAATGCCAGAGGTAATTGCCAAATTCTTCAAATTGATTGAAGATCATCAGGTCTTCGCCGGTCTCCCGCAGTTCCCAGCATTTATCAAAAATCTCTTTTACGTTAGACTCACTGCCTGGAGTAGCGATAATCTCACCGGCTACTGTTTTCAGCCAGTCGAAACGCTCTTTACTCATCCCCTCAGGCAAGATCGCTACAGATGTGCACGACAGCAACGTTGAGTCATACGCACCGCCCCGGCAGTAATTGCCGGTTGAAGGCCAGACAGCTTTTTGGGTAATCGGATCAAATTGCCCCGTGACCAATCTCGGTACCAAACATCCAAAAGTCGCGCCAACTTTATGCGCTCCCGTCGGGAACCATTTTCCAACCAGCACAATTATGCGTGCGTCCACTCCAGTAAAGGATTTTGGCAGCTCAAAATAATTAACGCCATTGAATTGTCCTCCTTTTACTTTCGGTTCATTTTTCCAGGTAATTCGAAATAAATTCCGGGGGTTGATATCCCATAATCCGATCGACTTTAATTCTTCTTTTATCTTGTCGGGAATCAGGTTTGGATCTCTCATTTGTGCAAAAGTCGGGATAATAATATTTCGATCTCCTGCGCGTTTAATTGAGTTTTTCAATCGCTCCGGGTAGATAGTTAAATCCATCTTTGCCATTTTATATTCTCCTATTTATTTGTTTTTATCAGGCGCTTCACTAACAATATACAGCGGGCGCCCTTTTGATTCATCATAAATTCGACCAATATATTCCCCTAGAATTCCCAGCGTGATCAGCTGCACTCCGCCGAGAAAAAGGACAGCAATCAAAGTTGTTGCTTGCCCCAATAAAGCTGCCTGGTTAGAAAGGCGCAAAGCGGCGACTATCGGGATCGCAAGAATGCTGATTCCGGCTGATATGAAACCTATATAGGTTGCCAGCTGCAGAGGGAAATACGAAAAACTTGTGATCGCGTTCAAGGCTAATTTCAGCATCTTGCCGAACGGGTATTTTGTTTTCCCGGCAAAGCGTTCTTTACGGTCATACTCAACACCTGCCTGGTGGTATCCTACCCATGCGGCCATTCCGCGTAAGAAGCGGTGCCTCTCCCGCATCTGCCCCATTACATCAACCACCTTGCGGTCTAAAAGGCGGAAATCACCCGTGTCAAGCGGAATTTTCACATCAGTGATACGGTAGATCAGGCGATAGAAAAGTGAGGCAGTGAACATCTTGAACCAGCTCTCCCCTTCACGCTTACGCCGGACAGCATACACCACCTCAAATCCTTCTTTCCATTTCTCGATTAGATCAAGCATCACAGCCGGAGGGTCCTGCAGGTCTGCATCAATGATGATGACCGCATCTCCTCGCGCATAATCCAACCCGGCAGTGACCGCAATCTGATGCCCAAAATTACGCGCGAATATGACCGGCCGTACATGTGCATCCCTTTTCGCAATCTCACGGATGGCGTTGGTGGAGCCATCTGTGGAACCATCATCAACAAGCACCAATTCCCATGATTCATGGAGTGTTTTCATTGCTGCGGATACTTGCTTATTGAATTCCTGAACACAGCCGATCTCGTTATATACCGGGGCAACAACACTATATTTGGGTAAATTTAAATTTGTTTTTTCAGCCATTTTTCTAAATTATTTTCTTTCTGCCATCGCTCTCTGTAACGCGGATAACGATGGCTCAATGATCGGTGCCGCCTTGACAGCTTGTTCAGCGGCTTTCACGTCCTTCAATCCGCTGCCAGTGCTCAATACCAGCACCGGATCATCTTTCACAATCAGCCCGTCTGCAACTGCTTTCTGGAGCCCAGCATACGCTGTCGCAGCTGCCGGTTCCGCAAAGATACCTTCCCTGCCCAAACGTGCGATTGCCTGAAGGATTGCCCCGTCAGATACCTTAACATACGCACCGTTCGTTTGGGTAGCTGCCCGCAGTGCGCGTAAACCGTCACGGGGTAAATCCACAGAAATACTATCCGCAAGCGTGGTTGCCTGCACCGGTTTAATCACCTCTGTTCCCGCGTCAAACGCGTTTGCAATCGCAGATGATCCTTCTGATTGAATGCCAAAGATACGAGGTATTTGGTCAATCCATCCTAAAGCTAACAGATCCTTGAATCCTTTATGGATACCTGAAATGATGTTCCCATCCCCAACAGATACGAACACGCACAGCGGTTTTTTCAGATTCTGTTTCGCAATCACTTGTTCCCAGATTTCATACGCCGCAGTTTTCTTCCCCTCAGCAGTAAAAGGATTGTATCCAGTGTTGCGGCAGTACCAGCCAAATGTGTCTGCCGCTTTTATGGACAAGTCAAATGCCTGATCGTAGTTGCCATCAACCAGAAAAACCCTCGCGCCGAAGACGAGCAGCTGGGCAACTTTTGCTGGAGGGGCTGTCTTTGGGGCAAATATTACCGCTTGATGGTGCGCCGCAGCTGCCATTCCGGCCAAGGCTGCACCAGCATTGCCTGTTGAAGCGGTTACAACTACATCCGCATTAATCTCCTTAGCGCGAGCGATAACTACTGCACTGGCCCGGTCTTTAAAAGACGCGGTTGGATTTCGCCCATCATCTTTAATCCACAGTTGTTCCAGGTTCATTTCTTTCGCTAACACTTCCAGTGTATACAATGGTGTCCACCCGACAGAGTGTAATGCGCTGCTTGCATACCCGGGATCATCAACTGGAAGCAGGGGCAAATAGCGCCAAATAGACGCTTCTCGTGATGTGTTTATCAATTCAGGAGATACCTTTTTACTGAGTGAACCATAATCAAAAATAATATCCAGGTTGCCGCCATCTGAAGGACAAGTATATGTGACTTCATCCGGTTCAAATTCTGTTCCGCATACCGAGCATCGATAATGAGAAAATTTAGTCATATCCGTTACTCTTTCCTTTTATTTCGATGCTGTGGGAATAAAATTGTAAGCTTTTCCCAACAGCATCAGCTTTTTTAGATTTCTCCATCTAAATGGAATTATGAGCCACTTAGCGCGCAGATCTGATCCTGCATTTTAGTCTCGGACTATCCAGGTGCCGGTCTCACCTTTCAAGGCACGGCTAATATTTTCCGGATTGGTGATCAGTGCTTGCTTGCCGCCTGCTTCAAGGAACCAGATGATAGCTTGTATTTTTGGCGCCATTGATCCTTTGGCAAAGTGTGTGCCTTCAGCAAGGTAAGCTTTTGCTTCAGAAAGAGTTATATGATCTAACCATTTCTCATTCGATTTGCCGAAGTTTAAAGCAACTTTTTCAACGGCTGTGGAAATGAGGAAGAGATCAGCGTTGATCTCTCGAGCTAAAAGCGACGAAGCATAATCCTTATCGATCACGGCTGCCACACCCTTCAGTTTATTATTTTCCATCACAACGGGGATACCTCCGCCCCCAACGGTAATAACAATATGTCCTGCACTGATAAGCTGCTTAACGGACGATAGTTCGATAACTTCTTTTGGTAGAGGTGAAGGTACCACGCGCCGCCAACCGCGCCCGGAATCTTCAACCACATCCCATCCTAGATCCTTTTCGCGCTGCTGCGCTTCCTCTTCTTCCATAAAAGTTCCGATTGGTTTAGTAGGATTCTTGAATGCATCATCCTCAGCATCCACACGCACCTGTGTGACCACGGTTGCGACGGATCTGTTAATCCCTCGACTCCGAAGGATATTCTGTAGGTTCTGCTGCAGGGAATATCCGATCGCGCCCTGGCTGTCAGAACCACACACGTCCAGCGGTACTTCATGCATGCCTTCAACTTTATGTGCGATCTCGGAACGGCGCAGGATGAAACCAACTTGAGGGCCATTTCCATGACCGATTGCTACCGTCCAGCCGGATTCGATCATATCCGCGATATGGACAGTTGTCTCTTTAGCAGCCTGGTATTGGCTTTCTACGGAAACATTCTTCTTATCTTTGATGAGGGAATTGCCACCGATTGCGACAACCGCTACTTTATTTTCCATATTTCTCCTTTTTATCCCATTGTAAGCGCCATCACGGCTTTCTGTGCGTGCAGGCGGTTCTCAGCTTGATCGTACACTACTGATTGTGGTCCATCTAGAACTGCATTGGTTACTTCAATGTTGCGGTCAGCGGGTAGTGGATGCATATAGATCGCATCCTCTTTCGCGAGTTTCATGCGTTTCTCGTTCGTGATCCAGCTTTCATATTTCTTAGTGATCTTGGCACCTTCCTCCACATCTGTGGTTGTCACCAGCGGTCCCCAGGATTTTGCATAGACAATATCTGCGTCTTTGATTGCCTCATCCATATCATGTACCACATCAAAGCCGACACCAGCTTTCTTGGCTTCCGCTCTGGCCCGATCCATGATTTCCGGCATTAATTTGAATTCTGGCGGATGGGCTAACACCACATCCATCCCAAAGCGCGGCATTTGCAGGATCAGAGATTGCGGGACAGAAATCGGCTTTGAATAGGAGGATGCATACGCCCAGGATACAACCATCTTCTTACCTTTCAGATTGCGCCCTTTCTTCTCCCAGATTGTCATCAAATCTGCCAAGCATTGGTGCGGGTGGTAAATGTCGCACTGCATATTGAGCACCGGGACACGGGAATATTCTGCGGTTGTCTTAAGATAACCGTTTCCGATACCCCAGTCGCAATGGCGGATAGCAATGCCGTCAAAATAACGCCCGAATATCTCACCGATTTCCTTAGTTGTATCACCATGTGAAATTTGTGTGGTTTTACTTTCAATGAAAGCGGCATGCCCACCCAGCTGCGCCATACCGGCTTCAAACGAGCCGCGCGTGCGGGTTGAGCTGAAGAAGAATAGCATCGCCAGCACTTTATCGCGCAGGTAGGCGTGCGGTTCATTAAGCGCACGTTTACGCTTAAGGTCAAAGGCAACGTCAAGGATCGTTTCCACTTCTTCCTTGGAAAAATCAAGGTCACTGATCAGGTCGTGCCCGTGTAAATAGGTCTGCATTTAAACCTCCAATTTTTATTACGGGGTGAAGCAAGCTTCACCCCTTGTCTTAATCATCACCTTTCTGTAAATAGAACGGGTTCTTACTCCATCGCTCCCAGGATCAGAGCCAGCAGCGCCATGCGCATTACAACCCCGTTGAAGGCTTCTTCCCAATAGCGAGCATGCCGGGTGCCATCCACGTCAGGGGGCAGCTCGTCCATGCGCGGGAGGGAATGCAAAATGATGGAATCGCTCCTTGCTTTTTCCGCCAACAGCTTGCGCGTGATTTTATAGTTCGCCGGAGTCAAGCCCTTATCTTTACTGGCTTCCTGGCGGGCTTTGGTGTAATCAGGTTGAACAACCGGTTCCATGTAAATCACATCCACCTGGTCTATCACATCCGCCACATGTTTGGCTTCTTCGTACTGCAGGTTCTTCGCATCCAGTTCTTTCTTGAATTCATCAGTCAGCGACATCTCGGGCGGGGAAACGTAGAACACTTTCGTATCGAATTGGGTCAGCGCATAGGATAATGAATGCATGGTGCGCATGCGCATATCACCGATGCACAGGAAGTTCAATCCATCGATGGTGCCCATTTCATTCAGAACTGTGTACAGGTCAGTCAGAACCTGAGTGGGGTGTTCACCCCAGCCGTCGCCTGCGTTAATTACCGGTACACTGGCCCATTTAGCCGCTTCAGCGGGTGCGCCCTGCTTAAAGTGGCGCATGACAATCACATCGCCATAATACTCCAGCATCTTGACCGTATCTTTGATTGATTCCTGATACCAGTCGCCCGCTCGGGTCATCTTGGCATCGGAGAAGCCGGTTACATGACCACCTAACCGATGCATAGCTGCTTCATGAGCAAGGCGGGTGCGCGTTGATGGCTGGTAAAAAGCGGTTACCAGCGTTTTATGTGCCAACAGGTCCGTATTGCGGCGTTCGCGCGCAATCGGCTCCAGTTCAGCGGTGACTTCGAAGATGCGGAAAAATTCCGGTCGTTCAAAATCCTTGAGTGATAATATATCCTTTCCTGAAAAACTTCGCATTTCTTACCTCCAAATATGTTTTGTGTTTTTTATATAATGCCAATCTTACGATTTATGTGAAGCCGGAAATATCCCGGTAAAAAATATGAATAAGAATGATCAACCACATTCCCTGTTTTCGTGACTAGATTTGCTTCCAACATAAGAAGCACGTCCCCTCGTTGGACACTCAGTGCACGCGCCTCTTCTAAACGCGCTGCGACGGCTCTGATCTCAGTCCGCGATTGCTCCAGCGGCGGGTCGCCGCGCTTTATAAGCAGGTCAAGTACTGATCCGGTGAATCTTTCATCTAAGTCCTGTTGGGAAAGCATATCTCTTGGGAGAATATCACGCAAATAAGCTGCCGGATGCCCTTTGGCATTGATCACACGAGTCACACTCACCAGTTTCGTCCCTAACTGTACACCCATTGCTCCAGCTATGTCTGCGTTAGCGGATATTGCTTCAATCTCCAATCCACCCATTGATACTTCCAGACCCATGCGGTCCGCAATCGTTTCCAGAGATTCAAGCACTTCCAACCCTGTATCAAACACTTCGCCCTTATCGACCACAAAGGTACCAGCTCCCTGCCGGCGTAAAAGCAGCCCCTGCGCTTCGAAGAAACGCATCGATTCTCGAAGAGTTGACCTAGATACACCCATCTGACGGGCAAGTTCAGGTTCAGGCGGTAGTTTTTCACCCGGTTCCGCGTTGGCGATGCGCTTACCCAACTCACGCTGTAAACGTTGAGATGGACTCTCATGTTTTTGATTGTTTTTTTTCAAAATTCCTACCCTATCCTTCCAGCAAACGTGCTGCCGCTTGATTATGTTTTTCAATATGTATTGGCAAATCGAGTGTTTGAAGATCTCCATCCTTAACAATATATTTTCCGCCTACCACATTCACGTCCACTTTTACTGGGTTACAGAACAAAAGTGCTGCCAGTGGGTCTTGCAGTGCACCCGTAAAATCGAGTTTGTTCAGGTCAAAAGCGATAAAGTCCGCGCATTTACCGGGTTCTAATGAACCGATGTCTGTCCGCCCCAGAACTGCCGCGCCGCCAATAGTTGCCATCTCCAGTGTTTGCCTCACACTCAGGATGGGTGCTTCTGAACCGGACAGCGATGCTCCTTCCACACCTGCCCGTACACGTGCCAGCAGCATGGCCTGGCGGGTTTCCGCCAATAAGTGCGAGGAGTCATTCGACGCGGAGCCATCTACGCCGATGCCCACGTTCACGCCCGCCTCCAGCAGTTCCCAGATTGGAGCAATTCCAGATGCTAAGCGCATATTCGAAGACGGGCAGTGCGCCACACTACAGCCGGTATCGGCGTACAGATCAATTTCTTCTTTGCTGACATGCACTGAATGCGCGAACCATACATCATCCCCCACCCAGTCAACCGATTGCATATACGCTACCGGTCGATATCCAAATTTTTCTTGACAGAATTGCTCTTCATCCTTTGTTTCCGCCAGATGGGTGTGCAGATGGACTCCATACTGGCGGGCTAATTCCGCTGAGCGTTTCATCAACTCACCCGTCACGGAGAAAGGCGAACAGGGTGCCAGAACTATTTGCGTCATTGAGCCGGGATGGCTGTCGTTGTAGGTT
Source organism: uncultured Pelolinea sp. (assembly GCA_964383575.1). Classification (GTDB taxonomy): domain Bacteria; phylum Chloroflexota; class Anaerolineae; order Anaerolineales; family Anaerolineaceae; genus Pelolinea. The sequence continues at coordinate 39,197 of CAYLHI010000010.1, read as the reverse complement.
TCAATCAGGCGCTGTGAATCACGGATGATCTCATCTTCCTCATCCACAACCGAATCCGGCGGCAGACCGCCCTTTGACTCGCCCAGAGACATCGACCCGCGCGAGGCATGCAGGCGCATGCCCATCTCCCGCGCCGCCGTGATCTCGTCATCCAAGCGTGAACCATTGGGGAATAAATACAGATGATCCGATGCTGTAGTGCAACCCGAAAGCGCTAGCTCCGCCATTGCCGTCTTCGTGGAGATATAAATATCTTCTGGCGTCATGCGCGCCCAGATCGGATACAGTGTTTTTAACCAGTGGAACAGATTTACATCCTGTGCAGCCGGTACTGCCCGCGTCAGCGTTTGGTAGAAGTGATGGTGGGTGTTGATTAACCCCGGGATCACAATGTGATCAGAAAGGTCCAGCACCTCATCGGCTGAACCCGGCAGGTCTTCACTCTTCCCCACCTGCTTGATAAAACCATCCTCTATGAATATCCCCCCATGTGAAATCTCACGCCTAGCACCGTCCATGGTCGCTATGAGGTGTGCATTCTTAACTAAAAGCGTAGACATAAATCGCTCTCTATCATCACGCACTTATTATAACTTAATTGTCGGACAAAGTCATATAAATAATACAATATTACGTATATTTATATTACAAATGTCTATATCATTCAAGGGAAGAAGAGTAAAAATGAATCACTGACACCTGAATTTGCGTTTTTCTCGCCAGTTTTCGGGTCAAAAAGTACAGCTCTTTCTCCTCAAATCAATTTTTTTATTGCTTGCTGGATGAACACCGCCGGCATCATCCCCACGATTCCGAACACTACTTCCAGTTCTCCCCGCAGAGTTGCTTATGTGTTCAGTTTACCCTTTATCCGTAAACGCAGCGCATCAAACATATTTCCCCAGGCATTCTCGATCATGATCGCATGAGTATATGCAAGAATATCGCGAGTCATCACCTCCCCGTACGTATCGTACATGTACTGTACCGCTTCAGGCTGCGGTTTGCCGCCTGATTCAGCGTAATGCTGCGCGAAGTATAGAGCTGCTAATTCTTCCCGCGGAGTATCCTTAAAATCGCCTGCTAACGTATGTTCGATCTCACCTTTATCCATACCGATTTTGAGTGCAACTTGAGCGTGAAAATATGAGCAATAACGGCAGCCATTCACTTCTGTAACAGCCATCATGATTCGCTCTGAAAATTCACGGCTCACACGGTGGGCTTTCCCCGCTTCACGCATATCCCGAATGTTAATTAACATGTCGGCCAACAGCCGGTAGAACGCGCGCGGACCATACAACCGCTTTGGAAATTGCTGGTCATTTGCCATATTAATATATTTCCTGTTATTGAAGATCTCAGAATACCTTCGGCACCCACATTGGCACGCGCTGTATATAATCTCGATATTCATCCCCAAAAATGCCCAGCATTAATTTCTCCTCATGTTTCGCCAGCCATTGGTAAACAAGCATAACAAACACAAACACGATCGCGCCTAAAAAAGAAAACGTTAAGCACAGCACGCCAAGATAAACCAGCATTGCCCCAAAGTAGATTGGATGGCGCATCCTGGAGAACATACCTTCAGTGATCATGATTGGTTCTAGACGGTAATCACGAAATACGATCTGGATACCCCTCAGTGCCAGCCATCCGCCAAAAGCGATCAAACCGAAACCTATGGGTAAGCGCACTACAAATGGGATCTTACCTCCAATAAGATGATATGTCCGAAAGAAGAAGTAATCAGCCGCGACCGCAGCGATAAATATGATCAGCATGATCAACTGCAGGGTGTCTCCAAAGGGATGCTCTCCCGCAAGGTCCGGCCTGTTTTCGTGGTCTTTATATAACTCTTCATTGATAATGAGCTTTTCAGTCATTTTATCTCCACTGGTTCAGGTTTAGAAATTGAAGTTTTCATTGTACCCCACATGGTTGATGGAAAATATGTAAGAATATCCAATTGACATATTTGATAAAGTTTGTATAAATATTAGTACCAGTCACAATCATTAATGGAGATTAATAAAAAATGAAATATCGCGTGCATCGTTTGAAAATACGTATGACTGAAGACCAACACAAATTAGAAGATTTTTTAAATTCTATAGAGGGAGAGGTAGTATCGATTATTCCCAATGTCTGCCATATTGGGTTTATGCACGTCGATTTCCTGCTGATTGTTGAAAAGATCACTTGATACTTATAAATATCCAATCGGCTCAACATGCACATAAGCACGGTCCACTTCCGGGAAAGCGGTTAATGCGTCAATTGCCTGATCGCAAATAGCGTGCGCCTCGTTCAATGACAATTCTCCATCCACATTAATATGCATATCAACCACAAATTTAGGGCCTGCGTAATCAGTGATGATGTGATGGACATCATCGACTCCATCTATCTTCTTAACTGCTTCAATAAATTTATTTTGGGTTTCAGAATCTGCTCCCGCACCTGTTAGATATCCCAAGTTTGCACGCGCTTGATTGAACACTGCTTTAAAGATCCACAGCGCGACAAAAATCCCTGCCGCCGGGTCTAACAACGGATGAATGAATTGTGAACCCAGAATCCCTAAAGCTGCCGCAAATGAAGTCCCTACATCGCTGATGTTATCCTTCGCTGCCGCTTCTAGGCCTGGGCTGGAGATTTCACGGGCTACTTTCCGAATCAGTGTGTACATGATCATCTTGATACCAACACTGACAGTCAGTGCTATCAGGGGAATGCCCAGAAGGATCGATTCACCCCCCTCGATAAAACGAACAAGAGATGAACACCCCGCTTCAAATCCCGCGAATGCCATCGAGAAAGTAACAATCAATGCGGCAAAGGGTTCGAATCGGCTGTGTCCCTGCGGATGGCTGAGGTCCGGCGGTTGCTGAGACATCCACAATCCAATCACCAGCAGGATTGAATACAGTACATCAGAAACAGAGTTTGCAGCATCCGCATACATGGCGGATGAACCACTCCAATAAGCAGCAAATGATTTGATCACCGCCAGGAAAATATTCCCAACTAACGTGATGAGCATTGCCCGCCGAAAAAGTATCAGCGCTTGTTTATTCTGATGAAAACTCCTTATCCAGCGCATCGTTTAGTCTTTGATTAAATAAACTGCATTAAGTATATAACTTCTTTCTAACTAGGCGGTAATGTGTTAAATTTTTTTCCACCTATGTTTTCCAGAATTTGAACACAATTGAAAAAACCAATCCACTAAGGCCACCAGCAGGACACCAACCACATACACAGCAATATCTAGCGGGTCAAAATTCTGCCCTAGGATATGTAATCCAAAATACTGGCCTACTTCTGCAAGAGTTGCCATCAGGAACACGATTCCCGCTTTTACCCACCATTTTTGCAGAAACGCGGTTTTCTCTTCACTTAATGCGAGTAAAAAATAAAATCCAAAGGGAAGAGCCAAGTCTGAAAAATAACTGGCGCTTAGAATAAACATGCACTCGCTGGAATTACGCCCGATGCCGACCACATGCATCAACCCTAAGATAACCTCTATCCCTACTATTAAGTATTTTTTCTTTCGATTATCTTGCATAGTCATACAAAGCCAACATAAACCATCACTCATGTTGTAGGTTTTATGGATCTATCGGTTCCTAGATTTGCTGTCCTTTGAATTGGCTCATATACAGGTTAAAGTAAAAACCCTTCATCGCGAGAAGTTCTTTTTGGTTGCCCTGCTCAACGATTTCACCCTCATTGATAACCAGCACATAATCCGCGTCGCGGATAGTGCTTAATCGGTGCGCGATCACGAAGCTGGTGCGCCCTTCCATTAACCGCAGCAGCGCGCTCTGAATGCGTGCTTCAGTGCGTGTGTCAACACTGCTCGTTGCCTCATCTAAAATAAGAATGCCTGGACTTGCCAGGATCGCACGGCTGATCGCTAGAAGCTGGCGCTGCCCTAGGCTAAGATTGCTGGCACGCTCAGATAATTTTGTCTGGTATCCGTTTGGAAGTTGGCGGATGAAAAGATCTGCATCCGCCATTTTTGCCGCTTCAATACACTCCTCATCCGTCGCATCCAACCTTCCATAACGGATATTTTCCATCACTGTATCTGAAAACAAGAAGGTATCCTGAAGGACAATCCCCAGATTTTTACGCAGGTCATCTTTTTTAATTTCTCGGATATCCTTCCCGTCGATACGAATACTTCCGCTGTCAATATCATAAAAACGGGTCAGTAAGTTGACAATGGTTGTCTTACCAGCACCAGTCGGGCCGACCAATGCGATGGTATGGCCGGTCAGAGCTTCAAATGTCATATCCTTGATAACTGGCACATCTTTCACGTAGCTGAAACGCACATTTTCAAATTCAACATGGCCTTCCACATCCGGGAATTCGACTGCGGTCGGTATATCTTGTAATTCCGGTTTAGTGTCAATGATTTCAAATACCCGCTCTGCCCCCGCAAGCGCTGATTGGATCGAGTTATACATATTGGAGAGCTGGCGGACTGGTTGAAGAAATTGACGGCTGTAGGTAATGAAGGTCGCAATTAGCCCAACCGTTACTAACCCCTGTATTGCCAACCATCCGCCCAGTCCCGCCAGAACGATCACGAAGAGATTTCCAAGCTGGCCGGTAAGCGGCATCAGCAAGAAAGCATACGTATTTGCGGTCTTTCCGGTTTCATATACGGCCTGATTATGTTCTTTAAATGTTGCGATGGCGGTTTCACTTCGCCGGAATGCCTTGACCACACGCTGTCCGCTAACCGTTTCTTCAATCGTACCGTTTAGCTGTCCGAGCTGTTTTTGCAGATCACGAAAACCGCGCCGTGTGTATTTGGCTATGAACATCGTGAACAATGCCATAATCGGGACAACCAGAACGGATGCCAGAGCCAGCCACATATTCATGGCAAACATTGCGATTAAAATTCCGACCAACGTAAGCACATTTGCTATCAATGAAGTAACATTCATTGAGATTGCGTGGTTAACCGCATTAATATCATTCGTCAGTCGGCTCATCAGGTCTCCAGCCGGGTTGCGGTCAAAGAAACTCAATGAAAGCAGCTGCAATTTTTGGAAAAGGTCAGTGCGCATTTTCTTCAATGCTTTCTGTGAAGCATTTGCCATGATCCAATTGGCTATCGCGCGCAGCCCCACAGAAAGTACATATGCAAATAGCATGATTAGAGATATTCGCGTCAAACCAGGAAGATCTTTCTTTGTAATGTATTGGTCAATTGCAATACCCAGTAAGTAGGGACCTGCTAATCCCGCTAATGTATATAAAATTACGAGAATGAATACAACAATTAATTCTGTTTTATATGTTGCGAAGTAGGAACCAATGCGTTTTAAAGTTGTTTTCGCATCTTTTGCTTTCTCAATCGAACGCGGACCGTGCCGCATTCCATGCAATCCTCTGCTGGGTTGTTTGCTCTGATTGATTCGTTCTGCCATTGATTATTCTCCGATACCGAATTGCTTATTTTTTCCATTAGTTGATAACTGGTTGCCATCACCCAGTTGGGAATCATAGATCTCCCGATAAATTGGGCTTGATTTCATCAATTCCTTGTGGGTTCCTTCAGCAGCGATCTTTCCTCGATCTATAACAATGATCTTGTCAGCCCTCAGCACAGTGCTGATGCGCTGCGCAACCACGAAGGTAGTGCTGCTTTTAATCAACTCTTCCAATGCATCCTGGATCTTTGTTTCAGTCTCCACATCCACAGAACTGGTGGAATCATCCAGAATTAGAATTTCAGGTTTCAACAAGATCGCTCTCGCGATCGCGATACGCTGTTTCTGTCCGCCGGACAGGTTCACCCCACGCGCTGCAATTGGTGTATCATATCCCTTTGGGAGCTCCAGGATGAAATCGTGTACCTGAGCAGTTTTCGAGGCTGTGATCATTTCATCCTCACTCGCGTTCGGTTTCCCATAGCAAATATTCTCTCGGACTGTCCCTGAGAATAAAATCGTTTCCTGTGGGGTTATCCCAATATGCGCCAGTAATAAGTCCTGCTGAATATCCCTGATATCCTGTCCATCGACCATAACCCGCCCCCCCGATACATCATAGAAACGGGGGATCAGGTTGATCAATGTCGATTTCCCAGAGCCTGTCGCGCCTAAGATAGCTACATTTTTACCCGGTTCAACCATCAAGTTGATTTCATCCAAAACTTTCTCTTCACAATTTCCGTTATAAAAGAAACTGACGTTCTCAAATTCAACCCGCCCTTTAATCGAATCGGGCAGTTTCTTTGCGCCAGGTATGTCCTTCACCTCCGGGACAGTACTAAGCACTCCACTCAATCGTTCTGCTGATGCCATTCCACTTGCCATTACATTTGCAAGCATTGCCATGATCAATAGCGGTATCATGGTCATCGTTAAATAATTTGAAAACGCAACAATTCCGCCAACTGTCAGATCACCGTTGATCGCTTGCTTACCGCCTACCCAAACAATGAGAACCATTCCAATGTTAATTAAAAACATTAGAACTGGGAATATCAGCGATACATACCGCATAACTCTAATTTGAATATCCGTGTATTCCTGATTCACTTCTTCAAATCGTTGTTCCTCAAAAGACCGACGAACAAATGCTTTGACTACACGCGCTCCAGCAATATTTTCCTGAAGTACATTATTCAGATTATCCAACTTTTTCTGCACTTTACTGAAAATTGGGCCTAATTTAGAAATAAACAAAATGATCATCAACAAAGTTAAAACTAGTAATGGAACGATTTTAATCGTGAGATTGGCATCCGTTGTTACCATGAGAATGATACTTCCCACTATCAGCAGGGGACCTCTTAATCCAATCCGCATACTCATACGGTATGTCTGCTGTAAAACACTGATATCACTCGTCAACCGAACAATGAGATCACCGGTTTTTATTTGGTCAATGTTTCCATAAGAAAATTCCTGGATTTTCACGAATATGGCTTCCCTTAAATCGCGAGCGAAAGCTTCTGTGACCTTAACAGACAGCATATTCTGTCCGATGGAAAACAATGTACTCAGCACTGATATTCCGAGCATCATTAAAGTGGTGCGGGTTACAACTGCCATATCATTCTGATAAATACCGTCATCAATGATGCGCTGCACCAAACGGGGGATTGTCAGGTCCATAAACACCACACACACCAACAAGATCATTGCTATAACAACTTGTTTCCAGTATGGCTTTAGAAATGATAGAAACTTGAAAATTTTTTTCATTTGTAGCCTATTTCCTAATATTTTGATCGATTACTTTTTTCAAACTTACCAATGCGGATAATAATGTGTGAAGTTCCTCATCACTGAGAATTGAGAATTGCTCAGCAAGAATCCTTACATTCTTTTTATTCAGGTCTTTTATCAATTTCTCTCCTGTGTCTGTTAAAGATAACTGGATATTTCGGCGGTCATCTGGATCACGCTTGCGGTTCACCAATCCATTTTGAACCAATTCATCAACCACCCGGCTAATATTCGGACGGCTGACATGCATGCAATCCGCTAACGCACTTACAGATGTATCCCTCTGCGAAATGCGGCGAATCGTATGAAATTGCGAGGATGTAATTCTATATTCACTGGTTGCCAGATCGTGTATCTGAGCGCGCGTGATATGCCACAGCGGAAGAGTTACCCGCCAGTATAATTCTATTGTTTCTCTTAATAACTTTGAATCGCTTCTTTGGTTTTCATCCATAGTTAATTCATGCTCTTATTAATAGTTAACATGGTTATTAGTTAATATAAGCAACTATTATATATGGATTTATTGAAATGTCAAGGGTTTATAGGGAGGGTGTTGAAAAACAAGATTTCCCTTGAAAACTACTACGGTTTAGCGCCATATATGGTGGTTTTTTCCTAAAAATATGGCGCATTTATTCATTAATGTGACTTTTTCAACACCCTCTATAGGGAAAAATAAATCTAATTGGATTTACATGAATAATTCAGCAAGAATTGAGGAAAAGGTTTATAGAGCTCTTGTTATTACTCTCCAGCTAGGACAGCAAACTCGATTAATCTGTATTAGATTCTACGAAGAATATAGCTGCTCGAATTAGACTTCTTCTTTATTATCTTCGTGATATCTCTCCAGGAAATGCTGTACTTTGGGCGCGATAACTGCCTGGCAGTATGGTTGGTTTGGGTTGTTCGCGAAATAATCAAAATGATAGTCTTCAGCGGAAAAGAAAATATCCAGTGCTTCAACTTCAGTTACGATCGGCTTTTTAAATATACCGCTGGCATCTGCGTCTTTCAAAGATGATTCTGCAATCTCCTTTTGTTCTTCATTTTGATAAAGGATAATTGAACGGTACTGCGTGCCGATATCATTCCCCTGCCGATTCAGAGTGGTGGGGTTATGCATGTGCCAAAATATTTCAAGGAGATCTGAATAAGATACTATTTTTGGATCATAAGTAACCCGGATGACTTCCACATGACCAGTTGTTCCCGTGCAGATCATTTTATAAGATGGACTGTCTGCATGCCCTCCGGCGTAACCAGGTTCTACTTTTTCCACGCCTTTTACTCGTTTGTAGATTGCCTCTGTACACCAAAAACACCCTCCACCGAGAACAGCAGTCTCATTATTCTTCATCTTTCCTCGATTTGAATTTCATTGATAATGAATTTACACAATGCCTCGTGTTTTTTTCTGTATATCGTTCCCCTATAAAAACATGTCCTAGGTGTGCTCCACATGCCGCGCAGGTGATTTCTGTTCGGCGTTCATCTTCGTCCATGCTGCGACGCACTGCGCCAGGAATCTCATCATCAAAACTGGGCCATCCGCATCCCGAGTGAAATTTATCTTCAGAGCGATACAAGGGTGCTCCACACCGCCGACAGATGTACGTCCCGGCAGCATCATGATCATTGTATTCACCAGTGAATGGCGCTTCTGTGCCTTTATGTTCAATAATATTGGTTTCTTCTGGAGTTAGATTGGTCAATTTCATACAAAATCCTTTTGATTGATTGTAGCGATCTCACCATCCAGTTTACATTAATCGTTTATTAGAAATTTCAAGATTAAATAGAGTTACATATCCGCCCTTTTTGCAGCTGTCAGCGTATTTTTCATTAACATAGCAATTGTTAACGGTCCTACTCCACCCGGGACCGGCGTGATCGCGGAAGCAACCTCTAAAGCTTCTTCGAAAGCCACGTCCCCCACCAAACGATATCCCCTTTTCTTACTGCTGTCTTCCACTCGATTGACACCCACATCAATAACAACGGCACCGGGTTTGATCCAGCTTCCTTTTACCATCTCAGGTTTTCCGATCGCAGCGACAAGAATATCAGCTTTTCTCGCAATTGAAGGCAGATCTTCAGTCCGTGAATGGCAAATGGTTACTGTTGCATTCTCTCTCAAAAGCAGGAGAGAGACCGGCATCCCAACAATATTTGACCGCCCGATGACAACAGCCCGTTTTCCTTCCAGAGTATTTGTGTATTTTTTCAATAAATAGATAATGCCTGACGGTGTACAGGGCGTAAAAAGCGGCTGCCGCCCTTTTTGAGCCAGCCGGCCAATATTGACGGGGTGGAATCCATCCACATCTTTTTCCAACGGGATAGCATTTAAAATTCTTTCTTTATCAAGACCTGCTGGGAGAGGAAGCTGAACCAGGATACCGTGGATCTTTGTATCATTTGCAAGATCACTGATCACCTCCTCAAGTTTTTGCTGCGAAATATCAGCAGAAAGATTTATTGCGAAAGATTTAATACCCGTTTCATCACATGCGCGATGTTTCGCTCGCACATACAATTGAGAGGCAGGATCCTCACCTACCAGAACCGTGGCTAAACCCGGGGAAGGCAGGTTCTTGGCTAATCGTTCTCCAACTTCATTCCTCACTTCCCCATTGATCGAATTTGCCGCTGCTTTTCCATCCATGATAATCGCGCTCATTTTTCTCCTTCTTTCAGTTACTTTTCGGATTATACATTACAGTGATTTTGATTCTCAACATGTGTGATAAGAATATAAAATAAGATAGAATACATTCATAATAATTATGCCTGGTAAAAAATCTGATTTATTAGCAATTGACCTTGGAAATACAAATCTGGCTATCGGTTTATTCCAAGGCAGTGAACTCACCGAACATTGGCGCTTATCAACAGACCATAAGAGAATGCAAGATGAATTCGGCCTTCAATTTCTTGGTTTGCTCGAAAACAGAGGTTTTTCCCCGACCGATTTTTCCGACATCATTTTATCCTCCGTTGTTCCGCCCCTGACAGAAAGGGTAGTTCAAGCTTGCGAGGTATACCTGGGCAAAAAACCAGTTATCGTCAGTTCTGATATGAAACTGAATGTAAAAATCCGTTATGATGACCCAACTGCTGTCGGCGCTGATCGAATCGCGGATGCAGTTGCAACCAGAGCCTTATTCTCCAACCCGGCTTGTGTGATTGATTTTGGGACAGCCACAACCTTTAATGCAATTAACAAAGCTGATGAATATTTAGGCGGAGCGATCCTCCCCGGCATCGGTTTATCAGCTGAAGCGCTTTTCGAACGGACGGCCAAACTCACCTCGGTTGAATTATCTGCTCCTCCCTCAATCATTGGTAGGAATACGCGCCATGCAATTCAATCCGGTTTAATTTATGGGTATGTCGCCCTGGTAGAAGGGATGGTTATGCGCTTTAAGCAGGAATTAGGAGATGAAACAGTCGTGATAGCAACCGGCGGTCACGTCCATCGCATAAGTAGCTATACAAATGTACTTGATCATATTAAACCCTGGCTGACTTTAGAAGGGCTGCGGATCATTTGGGAATTGAACAGGTGAAATATGAGTAACCCGATTAATAAAAAAAGGATTCTGATTGGGATTACAGGATCAATCGCTGCATATAAATCCGCTGATCTTGCTTCCCGCCTGACAAAGCTTGGTGCAGAGGTTAACGCAATTTTCACCGAAGCCGGCGAAAAATTTATCAGCCCTTTATCCATCCAGTCCGTTAGTGGAAAAAAGGCATTTACGGAACAGGATCTCTGGGGTTGTGAAGGGAATATCGTGCACATCAGTCTTGCACATACTGCAGACTTGCTGGTTATTGCTCCTGCAACCGCGAATACAATCGCGAAACTTGCCAATGGTACCGCTGACAATTTACTCACAGTTACCGTGCTGGCGATGGTTTGCCCGGTAATCATCGCACCCGCAATGGATGCGGGCATGTATGAGAACACAATCACGCAAAGAAATATAAATCTATTAAAAGAAAGAGGATATATATTTATTGGTCCTGCTGAAGGTCATCTCGCTTCTGGATTGAAGGGTCCAGGAAGGATGGTGGAACCATCCGAGATTGTAAACAAAATCAGATACTATCTCTCACGTGTAAATCCACTCAATGGCAAGAAAATCGTTGTTACTGCTGGCGGAACGCAGGAAGCAGTTGATCCCGTCCGCATCTTAACCAATCTTTCTTCCGGAAAACAGGGCTATACCATGACACAGGCAGCGTTGGACGCAGGCAGTGAGGTGACCCTAATTTCCGCGCCAACATCACTTACACCCCCGGCTGGCTGCACCTTGATTCCTGTAAAAAGCGCTGGGGAGATGCACGCCGCCGTCCTTAAAGAAATCATGGACGCGCAAGCATTGATAATGACGGCTGCCGTGGCTGATTTTCGCCCCAAAAATATTAATGCCGAGAAGATCAAGAAGGGTGTTGGGCTTAAACCAATTGAACTCACATCTACCAAGGATATCCTGAAAGACGTTGCAGAGGTAAAGAAAACAGAAAAACTGGACCTTAAAGTGATTGGTTTTGCAGCAGAAAGCAGAAACCTTAAGGCAAATGCCAGAGAGAAGCTTAATGAGAAAAACATGGATATGATCGTTGCTAATGATATATCTGATCCACGGGCTGGTTTTGGAGTAGATACTAATAAGGTCTTATTGATGTATTCAGACGGATCTACAGAACAATTACCCATGATGTCAAAAAACGATGTCGCGGACAAGGTCATTCAACATTTACAATCTTGGTTAATTGAAGGAGCAAGGTAAGATATGCGAATACTTGTTTTTTCTGACATTCATTCAAATCTCACTGCTTTAGAAGCAGTTTTATCCCAGGTGGGTAATATGGATGCATATTGGTGTTTAGGTGATCTGGTTGGTTATGGGCCCGATCCTAATGAATGCATCAAGCGGGTACGCGGACTCCCTAATCTAATATGCGTGCGCGGCAACCATGATGCTGCCACCTTGGGCGAAGTGGACCAGCAAACCTTTAATCACGAAGCTAGTCTGGCCATCACCTGGACTAAGCGAGTGCTGAATGCTGAAAGCCAGGATTTCTTACTGAGCCTGCCCGAAAGGCAGGTTGTCGGTGATGTTACCCTTGTCCACGGAAGCCCGCGTAATCCAGTATGGGATTATGTAATGGATTATATGACCGCAGCAAGAATGTTCTCGTATTACGAAACCCGAATCTGCATGGTAGGACACACGCATGTTCCAGCTATCTGGAAGGAGGGTGCCGAAATGCTGCCTACGATACCTGTCATGGACTACCACAAGACGTCTATCCTTTCCAAAGCAATCCTCAATCCCGGTTCCGTCGGACAGCCGCGTGACCATGATCCTCGAGCATCTTATGCGATCTTCGACTCGGATAAAAGCACCTGGGAACTTCGCCGAACTCCTTATGATTACAGCGCAGTTCAGGATCGTATTAAAGCAAGCGGATTGCCATGGCGCCACGCCCTCAGGTTAGCAGAAGGTTGGTGAGGGAACTTTTTTATCCTCATTTTCGTTTTAACATTGACACTAAAAATGAAGTGAAAAGGAGAAGAAAATGAACAAAGACAAATTATGGTTAGTCATTTTATCTGTGTCTATCATGCTTTCTTCATGCGCTCTCGCGAAGAACGGCATTGAAGGAGGTATGGATTATGAGGTAGAACAGAAAATGGGATTACCTGTGGAAAGTGCCGCAGCACCTCGAATGGAAATGGCAGAGGATGTTTATGAAGAAGAAAATACAGCAGGTTCTAGTTTTGATTCAACAGTTGTCGATGTTGAACGAATCGTAATCAAGAACGCCAGTTTATCCATTGTCGTCCCAGACCCCTCATCCGCGATGCAAACGATTACAGAAATGGCAGAGGGGATGAGCGGTTTCGTTGTCAACTCAAATATGTATAAAACCACAACCAATCAAGGTCTGGAAGTACCAGTCGCTAATATCACCGTTCGCGTTCCTGCTGAAAAATTAGATCAGGCTCTAGACCAGATTAAAGATCTGGTTGAAGATCCAGAAATTGATATCTTAAATGAAGATACCTCCGGTCAGGATGTCACCAGCGAAGTAACCGACCTAGAATCCCGACTGCGTAATTTAGAAGCAGCCGAAGACCAATTGCTAAATATCATGGATAATGCCACAGATACCGAAGATGTCATTACAGTATTCCATGAGCTGACATCTGTGAGAGAGGAAATTGAGTTAATCCAAGGGCAGATTAAATACTATCGTGAGTCAGCCCGATTATCAGCGATCAGTGTTTACCTGCAAGCAAAAGCCGCCTTAGAACCGATCACGATTGGCGGATGGCAGCCTGGTGTTGAAGCTCAAAGAGCACTGCAGGCGCTTATCAATAGCGGACAGCTCCTTGTAAATATGCTCATCTGGCTGGTAATTTTCGCCATCCCGATCCTTGCTGTGGTCTTCCTGCCGTTTTTCTTTATCATTCGCTACTTTCGAAAGAGAAAGCAGAAGAAAAGTGAAAAACCAGCACCAAAAGATAAGAAAGTATCCTGAAAAAATCATCCACCCCGGAGTACACCGGGGTGGATTCATTAATATGTTATAGACAATGTGCCTGGATTTTCCCCTTCAATGAAGAAACGATAACTGCTTTCGCTGGTCCTAATCCACTTTACTGCTTTTCCTTGGTGGTTTGCGGATCTAGGTATACGCGGAAGATAAAGTTCTATATATCCAGTTAATCGTTTTTCTTGTGAAAATTGCAGATTCAATTCCCTTTTGCTAAATTGGCACTTTTCAATTTCCAATCCCTGTGAAATATGAAGATCGCTCCCTATATAAAAACTCCCATTCTTTTTCAATATACGGACAGCAAGCAGCACAGTCGCATGCGGAAGGATGGTACCCGAAAACAGCAAGTCCTTCTCACCCACCCGCCAAGATTTGCTATTCCAAAATGAACTGACAATAAATTCATCTTTTTTCAGACCAAATGCTTCGTACCCTAAGGAAACATCAAGCGGCTTATTCTTCCAATTAGAATAAGAGACAAGATGCCAAGTCCCCACGGCTCCATTCAGGTCTACCCGCAAGCGGCTTGGTGTCCCTGGTGACATCCAATCAATTATCCGCGCTCGTTGATTCATTGGTGGGATTAGAACCTTAGCAATCTTAAGTCGGTCTTCCGATAAAATCTCCATATTATCCGATAAGAGGATGGATCCTCCTGTTAGAGCAATCACAGTTGCCAGTGTTTGGACTTCTTCCAGCGTTAAAGAGGATTCACTACCTACCAGCAGGCAATCAGGATCGTTGACCCACCATCGGTTGTGTAAGAATGACCGGGTAATGACATTGTGGATAGAATTTTCTGCAGAGGGCATATGCGGTTCCTTCCTGAACGGAAAGCCGATATTGAAATACGTGGGGGTCCAATGCCCGCTCACGTCCGCGCCTATCCGCATGATATCCACTAAGCCTAACATAGAACCAAGGGGCGCGCCACAGCCAAGTAAAGTGGTCTCTCTTCCGGCAGCATCGCGAATTACTTCCATGCCGGTCCGTAATACCTTTGCTCTGGTTTTCGTGTCGTCATGATATTTCCCTTGAAGAGCGGCAGCGTAAAGAAAATCAAGTTTAAGGTATGGAAACCCCCATTCATGGACAGCCGTATCAACAACCTTAAACACAAAATCCAGCGCACCCGGCGCGGTTAGGTCCAGTGCTTTGCCTAATGCTTTCCACACAAAACCTGCTCGAGCGAATCGCTTATTCTTTTTCATCAGCAGCCATTCTGGATGGTCCCTTGCTAATTGAGAACGCGGATGTACGAAAAATGGTGCCAGCCATATCCCGGGAGTGAATTCATTATTATGGATTTTCTTTCCAATGGTCTTTACTCCATTCGGAAATTTCTCGTTGAAATCGAACCAGTCTCCCACCTCCTTTTGATACCCATCGTCAATCTGAATCAGATTTAATGGAAGGTCATTTCCCATATCACTTAAAACATCTACATTCTTTTTAAGAATATCAGGGGAAATATCTTGATAATAATAGTACCAGGAACACCATCCTGTCGGAGGTGATGATAGCTTACTAATTTCATGCTCTTCTGCAACTGCGCCCAAATACGGAGAAAGCGGTTGAGGATCATCTAAATTACATATATTGTAAACAGCCCAATCTGTTGTGATTGTAGCCTTCGGTTGTAAACGGGCGTTATCTCCATTCGCCCATATTTGTATTTGTGGAATTTTTCTCAAGTTTGCTAAGATGGTCCCAAAATGCTGCTTTTGGGATAGGAAACCCAGCACCACTCCTTTATTGCTTCTGATATCCCCTACAACCCCGAAGAAATCGCTGCTGAACAACCCTTTTCTCCGGAAAGTTGGAGTGCCTGGGTTAAGAACCATCGGTTCTTGCAAAAATCCCATTCGCGACCGTCCCATGCGCTGGTCCCTGCTGTATACCCCAGAATATGACCATGATTGCCATCCATTGGAGAAAAACATCAGGTCTTGTTCTTCTTCTCGTTTACTGATTTTAATATTAGATGCCATCTCATCCGCGGGTTTAAGTAAATCAATTTTCTCAAGGAAAATTGATGCTTCAGAAAAATTACTGATCGCGAGCCGCCATAATACAATTGGTTGGGTTGCCCCAAGCATAAATTCAGCTTTCCAACCAATTTTCAATCTTTCATCTTTACCTTTAAAGATAAGTTCCATGGATTTTGATAAATGGGGTGATTCTGGAATAGTTGATTTATATAATAAAATTTCAAGGGAAAATTTCTTTCCAGAAATCAACCTCCCAGAGACAGCCATCTTACTATTTATAAGAACAGGATATTTTTCAAGCTGTGAAAAAATACTGAACGATCCTGTTCGCTGATTATTGATGACCCGAAAACTTGCATTTTCCAGAACTGCCATTTTCTTTGTACTCCCTAAGGAGTTACTATGGGTTGGTAAGCATATAAATAAAAGAAAGGACCTTTTTCTAAAGCAGTTAATGTATCCGTGAAAATCCAGCGATACGGATCGCTATCTAACAATACTAACTCTTCCCCATATATATATTTAACATTATTTTCAGCCAGATACTCTGTAATTTCCCCGTCTTGTAATTTTCGAAAATAATCCGCGCTGTTGATCAAACCATCTAGGTTTATTATCGTCCGGTCTGGAACAAAATATGCGGTCAACCCTCCTCCGGTCATCCCTATTACATCCCCCGGTTCTGTTTGAGATTTAATAAATTGCAGCTCCCTATCGATATTGTATTCAAGATAAACTTGTCCCTTGAGCGGAAATTGACGAAGAATAGACACAGAAAACATTCCCCATAATACACCGCATACAAGAAAAGTTAAAATAGAAGCGAATTTTTTCCCCAACGATCTCTTTTCAATTTCATCAAGGACAATAGTAAAAATGATACAAAAGAATAAAAGGATCAGTATCATTTCCCCTATCCAATACCAGCCTTTCGCGTGTAAATAACCTGTTGATTTATACGACACAGCATGGAATAAGGCGCCTGTAAATAACGGGAGCAGTGCAATGTTTCCTGCGTATTTTTTAAATTTTCCGGATTGCCTGCCAATCAAGAGATACATAATAGCCAAAAAAATTATCCATAAAATAGCGACAATATAAATATGAACAAACCCGTTTTCCGCTTGAGAAAACCCGAGAAATGTCTTCAGTTTGATGGCGGCAAAGTCAAGCGGCTGTGTAAGCAGCCAGAATGGACCTCTCTCTCTGCTTGGATCAAACAGCCCTTTAATCACTCCAGTAAAAGTTTTTATTGGCTGGCCGTAAACCGTATTCGGCAACGTTCCCCACCAGCGTTTTATCTGACCGCTGACAGGCATCGCTGTTCCTGCATAGTGATAATTTATGATTAGATAAATGATGAGAGTAATACTGATCGGTGAGAAATACCCAAAAGCTCTGCTTATCCAAATTCGCCAATTGTTTCTTAAAGAAACATCCTCTTCTTTAGATCCACTTACCAAATCTCTTTTATTGTGATACAGATGATGTCCGTAAACCAGAAGTAACGAGAGAGCCCAGTCGATCACTAAAGCGGACCGCGGAAAACCTTGTAATATGTGTAGGATATCATGAAAGATAAAAAGAATTATGAAGATCAATCCACTCGATAAGCTAATAGCAAAAAATGTTTTAATAAGAGACCCGATCATAATTTTTTCATTATCAGGTTCATAACAGTGGAAGAAATAAAGCAGCGCTGGCTTAATAACCAATGAAAAACCGATAAGAAGGTATAGAAAAGGCAAATAATCAAAAATATTTTTGTTGGAATTTAATCGAAAGAAGAAACTGGCTGTAGCTGAAAACAATATTAACAGAAAATCTTTTTGAGAAATGTTGTTAATCTGTTTCCCATGGAACACCAACCACACACCCACCATAATCAACAAGAAGATATTATCCAAGCGGCTCAATAAAACACCAGTTCCACACAAGCCAACCCAAAAGATTTCTTTAAAGTGATTTTCATCACCCTCACTCAACAACTTCGATATGAAGTAGATGAAAGCGATTAGCATAAAAGCGTTCAGACCCGTTTCAAGCCCCAATTTAGTAGTTAGTTCATGAATAGGTGGAAAGAACATCCAGAAAATCACGGCTATCCAGGCAGTAGTTTTTGAAATCTTTTCAGAGATAATCAAATAAAGCAGATAACCCGAAGCAGCATTCAGGAAAATTTGAATAGCAGCTAAAACCCGTAGGGGAAGGAATAGATCATACCTTGCCAACGCGAAAACCGGCACACAAATAACCATCCACAAAGGATGAAATCCATTCGTTTGCGCAAGACCATCAAAAGTTATCCCATTTCCTTCAGCAATATTCTGAGCAGTTTTAAAATAATAGAAAGCATCATCAGTTAAATACCAGTTCAATAGATTATCTGATTTTGAAAGAAGTACAAATATCTGTGGTAAAAAATTGAGAATCAGAAAAATTACAAAAATAAGAGTTTTTTTATTTTTCATAGCCATTAAGTATAAAAGATCCGCGGAACACGTGAAAACCTGCGAATTGTGGAATTAAGATAATCCTAAAATCTTGCCTGTCAGCGGATCAATATCGATATCCATAAATGCTGGTCGCGTGGGCAATCCGGGCATCGTACTGATCTTCCCTAATACTGGGTATAAAAACCCCGCACCAACAGACGCGCGCACATCACTGATGGGAATGATGAATCCTTTAGGAACCCCCTTCAGTGTAGGATCATGGCTTAAACTAAGATGCGTTTTTGCCATACAGATTGGTAGTTTATCAAAACCAAGCTGTGTGTATTTAGCAATGCGTTCTTCAGCTTCCAGTGAATACTCCACCCCACCAGCGCCATAGATCTCCTTTGCAATCATTTCGATCTTCTGTTTGATCGGCCAACCCTGTGGGTACAAAAATTTAAATTCAGAAGTCTGTTCTGCGGCTCTAACAACCGCCTTTGCAAGGTCAGCCGCTCCCCGACCCCCTAATCTCCAGTGGTTGCTGATCACCGCGTCTACTGCGCCGCCTTCTTCCACAGCCATTTTTCGCACCAACTCCAATTCTGCTGGTGTATCTGTATAGAATTGATTAACTGCCACTACAACTGGCACGCCGAATTTTTTCGCAATGGAGACATGATGCAGAAGGTTTTCCATTCCTTTTCGAAGAAGTTTTAAATCTTCCTTTAAATATGCGTTATCGAGTGGTTTTCCAGCAGAAACGGTCGGTCCACCACCATGCATCTTTAGTGCGCGGACCGTAGCTACCAGCACAACAGCAGATGGTATTAACCCGGAGTAGCGGCATTTTATATCGAAGAATTTTTCCATCCCCATATCAGCCCCAAAGCCTGATTCGGTAATAACATAATCTGCCAGTTTCAAGCCTATTTTATCAGCAAGGATTGAACTATTGCCGTGTGCAATATTCGCAAATGGACCTGCGTGCACAAACACTGGCGTTCCTTCCAGCGTTTGCATCAATGTCGGTTTGATCGCATCCTTCATTAATGCCGTCAATGCACCAGCAACTCCCAGGTCATCTGCCGTCACCGCGTTTCCCCGTTTGTCAAATGCCACAACGATCTCCCCCAACCGTCGGCGCATATCCACCATATCTGTGGTTAAAGCAAGCACCGCCATGATCTCACTGGCTACGGTAATGTAGAAACCGGTTCGCCGCTCAATTCCCTTTTCTGTTGGGCTTTGCCCAATTGTGATCTCTCTTAAATATCGATCATTTGTATCAATCCCGCGCATCCATGTTATCGTATCCGAATCAATATTCAGGCGTACAAATATGCTACGTTCTTCTTCTGTTAGCTCATTTGGATCCGTCTTATTGATCCCCAACTTCTTTAATCGGTTGAGCATTCCCCTGGCAAAAGATCGGTTTCCATTTTTATCTTCCGGAAAAAGGCGTCTGAACAATGCTTCATCTGACTGCCGGTTTTCATGAAAAATGCGAGTGTCAATCGCTGCCGCCATCAAGTTGTTTGCAGCCGTGATAGCGTGGATATCCCCGGTAAGGTGAAGGTTCAGATCTTCCATAGGTATCACCTGGCTATATCCCCCACCAGCCGCCCCGCCTTTTATCCCAAATGTGGGACCCTGGGATGGCTGCCGGATGCACGTGATAACGCTTTTGCCCAGATGCGCTCCCAATGCCTGGCCGAGGCCTACCGTTGTAGTGGTTTTTCCCTCTCCTAATGGGGTCGGTGTGATTGCTGTAACATCGATATATTTTCCATCAGGAATATCTTTGAGCCGCTCAAGAACCCCCAATCGTACTTTTGCTTTGTATGCACCATACAATTCGACTTCTTCCGGAAGCAGGCCAAGCTCCTCCGCTATCTGAGTGATTTGCTTTACCACCGCTTCCTGAGCAATTTCAATATCTGCAGGAACCGGGTCTTTGAGAGTTAACTTTGTCGGAGAGAATTTACATTTAGTATGGTTTTTTTGCATGGCAGCTTATCCGATTCTATTGAAAAAATTTATCAATTGCGTATTATCCCATATTCTATTATTTATTTGGCAGTCACTGGAGCAGTTTTATCCATCCCAATTGGTTGAAATTTCTCCCCTACACGGGTTTTCAATATAAAATATCCCAATGCGACCATCGAGCAGATTATGCCACTGGCATACCACACCCAATTAGGATTGTAATCATCAACAATCACACCTGCCGCCAATGGCCCAGCGGATGCGGCTATCCCCCAGCCCAGATGGTACGCAGCCATATATCGTCTGCGCATATCTTCTGGGGCAATATTGGCTATAAGTGTCTGTACAATCGGTGCAATCATCATCTCACCGATCGTGATGATTACCATAGCAGCCAAAAACTCCAAATACATGTTGGTAAAGCCATACATCGCAAAACCAACTGCGTACAGTATATTGCCTGCCACCATCATACTTAATTGATGGTGCTTTTTCACCCTTTTAGTCACCCAGAATTGGAACAGTACAACCATGGCGGCATTTAAACTCAAAATGTATCCAAACCCCTGAGGGGAAGTGCCATGGATATTGCGCAAATAAACCGCAAGCGTTGAATTCATCTGCATATATACAATCGCGGTGAATGTTTCCAGGAAGAGGAAAGCAAGAAACAATTTATCTCTGAAAACCTTTCTGTACCCGCCAAAAGACTGTAAAACACTCTCCTCTTTCTTTCCTTCTGGTATTTCTGGTTTGGTTTCCGGCAAAGCAAAATATACAATAATCGCTGTAATAACGCTGACCACGCAATCAATAATAAAGAGCAGAAGATAATTAATTCCTGCCAGGATACCGCCAATAGCGGGACCAAATGTAACTGCCAGGTTCATTGTTACCCGTAGCAGTCCAAATCCATCTGGGCGCTGCTCAACCGGCAGAATATCAGTAAGCATTGCTTGTACAGCAGGACCGCTAAAATTCGATACAAATCCAGTAAAAAAAGCAAGAAGATAAAACAGCTCCCAATCCTCGATAAAACCCATTCCTAAAGAAACACCGGCGCTTAAGATCAATCCAACAATGAGCATAGAACGGCGTCCAAATTTATCCGTCAGCGCTCCACCCATCATGTTGCCCACAAAAGAAGAGATGGAATGCACCGCAAAAATTGTGCCAACTTCCGTCATCCCAACATTAAACTTACTTGTAATATATAGTGAAAGAAAAGGAAAAATTAGCGCCCCTCCAACACGATCGATAAAAAGAGCGCCGATAAGTATCCAAAAGTTGCGGGGGTATTCATTTACTGTTGATCGTATCTTATTTAGCATAATATTCCTTAATTGATTATTTTGATCCGTTTGCATGGAGGCAGCAAATCTAAAATTTTACTTTATCCTGAAGCTATCTAAGACAAATAACTGCAGTAACTGCCAGAATCCCATCAATATGCTGGTAACCGCAATTGAAATAAGCCCAAAAATGATGATCACTTTCCAACCAAATTTATCCGCTAATACTCCCCTAACCATGCTCCCTATCAGGCTGCCGATTAACCACAAGCCGAAAATCAGTCCAACTTCTGTCATGCCTACATTAAATTTTTACGCGATAAACAAAGATAGAAAAGGAAAGATTAATGCGCCTCCCAGGCAGTCGATAAACGTTGAAGCGACATTGATTCTGAACGATTTTGGGACCATAAAAATTCATGATTTGAGATTCCTAATCATACATCACTCCTTTCCCTGAATTAGACTGGAAATTTTGCTTGTAATAAAGAGGTAGATATTTTCCAAAAAAATATATTCTTGGGAATAATACAACAAGTGGAGGACCTTCTTTTAATGCTTGCGTTATAATCAGTGAGATATGATGCGAAAATTTTATCTTCCTCCTTTCAGCAAAATCTTATTCTCCAGCATTTTTTTAACAATTCTTGGCGGAGGCGGATTGGCGTTTATTTTTATATTTTTTGAACCCACATTGGGACCCCGTTGGATGTTTTTTTTCTTTCTTACAATAATAGGAGCAGGTATCGCGCTGCCTATTAGTTACCTTATCCAGCGCCGATTTACAAAACAGATTGTATCGGGGAAAGTGCTTATCCGAGAGGCGACTTTATTCGGTATTTTCCTTGCGCTTATCGCCTGGCTGCAGTTAGGGCGAATATTAACGAACTTGATTATTCTGATCATTGCTGTCGGTTTCATTCTCTTAGAAATGCTTCTCAGAATGGCAGAAAAAGCAACTTTTAAGGCAGATGAAAATGTCGAAAGTTGACCTCAGCGCGATCCCGTCGGTTGATGCCATCCTGCAATCACCTTCCGCAGACACCTTAATCAACACTGCAGGCAGGGAATTGGCTGTAAAAGCCATTCGGCAATCCCTCGACCAAATTCGTGAAAAAATGCTTTCCGGCTTTCCTTTACCGGATGTTCATGTGATCATTAAAGAGGCAAATAAATTCGCAAGGAAATGGATCCAGCCTTCTTTATATCCTTTGATTAATGCCAGTGGAATCATCCTGCACACCAATTTAGGCCGCGCGCCGTTAAGTGATGACACTATTAAAGCCATGCAGGGGATTTCCGCCAGCTACAACAATCTCGAATTTGATCTCCAGAAAGGAAAACGCGGAAAAAGGTCTATCCACGCGGAAAAGATTTTAAAAATATTAACCGGCGCAGAAAGCGCGCTGGTTGTAAACAATAACGCGGCCGCTGTTCTCCTGGTTCTCAGCGCGCTGGCAAAACGAAAAAAGGTTATTATTCCAAATTCGCAACTTGTTGAGATTGGTGGGGGATTTCGTGTCCCGGATGTGATGCGGCAGTCAGGAGCAAAATTGATTGCCATCGGAACGACCAACCGCATTCATCTTTCTGATTATCTTCAAGCGCTTGAGGATGGAGTTTCATTGGTCCTAAATGCCCATCACTCAAATTTCAAGATCATTGGCTTTACAACCGAACCGAAACTTAAGGAAGTGATAGCAGCAGCCCATAACCACTCTGTACCGTTTGTTTACGATATCGGTTCAGGCGCGATGATAGATACCAGCCCTTATGGGTTATCACATGAACCCACTGTATTTGAAGCAATGTCCGCAGGTGCAGATATTATCTGTTTCTCAGGTGACAAATTATTAGGAGGGCCGCAGGCAGGAATTATTATCGGCAGATCAGAACTCATGGAAAAGGTTAAACGCCATCCCCTGGCACGCGCTGTACGCGCGGACAAAACATGCCTGTCAGGCATCTCCACTACACTCATCCATTATCTTAAAGGGGAGGCCGAAGACAAAATACCGATCTGGAAAATGATTGCGCTCGACGAAGATACGATCCATCAGAGAGCTCAAGACTGGAAAAAATCAATTGGCCAGGGAATTGTTATTAAAGGAAATTCAATGGTCGGAGGCGGAAGCCTTCCTGGTGAAACCCTTCCTACATATTTATTAGCGCTGGATGTTCCGTCTGTGAAAAAATTCCTCACCCGCTTACGGGCTTTACCCTTTCCGATCGTCGCTAGAATTGAGAATGGCCAGGCCCTATTCGACCCCCGCACTGTCCTTCCAAACCAAGAGGAAGCATTCTTACTTGGTCTCAAAGAGACTTTACTGAATCAAGAATAAGAATTTGGAGACATGATCAATGAAGAAGGACCTTGACCGCTTGATGGAAGAGCAAGATATTGACGCGTTATGGATCACGGGGGGATTGCAGAGCAATCCTGATATGGTCTATTTCACCGGTATCCAGCACGTTAAAAAGGCCGATCTTTTCAAAATTCGTGGAAGAGACCCCATTCTTTACCATCTTGTGGATATGGAACGGGAGGAAGCAGCCAAATCCGGGCTTGAAACCCATTCCTATTTTTCTAACAAGCCCCTGAATGAATATCTTCAGAATAATAAAGGCGACCTTTCTGCAAGTATCGCTGCCAGAATGAAAGAAGCGATGGAAGAAATAGGTTTGACCAGCGGTCGGGTTGAGATTTCCGGAATGATTGATCTGAGCTATGGCTATGCATTGATTGAGCAATTAAAGCTAATTCTCCCAGAAATTGAATTTATTAGTTTCCTTAAAGACAGTGTGATCGCTCAGGCGCATATGACTAAAAGCTCACAAGAAGTTGAACACATTCGCAAAATGGGTAAAATCACAACTGAAGTGGTAAACCGTGTACGCAGCTTTCTGCAAGGGCAAAATATCGCCAACGACCATCTTGTTTTTCCGGATGGGATACCTATCACCATTAAAGATGTAAAGGGCCGCATCCGACTATGGTTGGCGGAATTGGGAGCCGATAACCCGGAAGAAACGATTTTCGCTATCGGCCGGGACGGCGGTATTCCGCACAGCAGCGGCAGCCCTGATGATGTGATTGCGCTTGGGAAACCGATCGTCTTCGATATCTTTCCATGTGAAGCTGGCGGCGGATATTTTTATGATTTCACGCGCACCTGGTGCCTGGATCATGCTTCAGATGAGGCAACTCTTCTTCATCAGCAAGTGTTGAACGTCCATCACCAGATAATTGATGAACTTCAGGTTGGTAAAACCTTCAAAACATTTCAAGAAAGAACCTGCCAATTATTCGCGGAAATGAGGCATGTAACCATTGCTGATAAAAACAATATCACAGAAGGATATCTCCACAGTATCGGGCACGGATTGGGAATGAACGTCCATGAGAAACCATTCAGCGGTATCACGGCAGAACCAGATGACCTCCTTATACCGGGTGTGGTATTCACTATCGAACCAGGTTTATATTATCCAGAAAAAGGCATGGGGGTTCGCATTGAAGATACAATATATTTAGATGAGAATGGGCAATTTGAAATACTGGCAGATTATCCTTATGATTTTATAATCCCATTAATTAACCATGAATCCTAAAGGTACCAGAAAAAAGAAAACGCGTATCCTTGCAATTGAATCCTCCTGTGATGAAACTGCCGCGGCTGTTTTGGTAAACGGAAGCCACATCCTTTCCAATGTAGTCGCTTCCCAGATCGAACTGCACGCGCAGTATGGCGGTGTCTTCCCGGAGATGGCATCCCGCGAACACATCCTCGCGATCTATCCTGTTGTTGAAGAAGCCCTGCAGCAGTCACACTTAGGGTTAGATGAACTCGATGCGATCGCGGTCACACGCGGCCCTGGTTTAGCCGGATCTCTTGTGGTGGGTATGAATATGGCAAAAGCGCTCTCTCTGGGCAGCGGGCTTCCATTAATCGGTGTAAACCACCTGGAAGGACACCTTTATTCCGCTTGGATCAATCTTGATGATGATAAAAATCAAATCACACCGGAATTTCCCATTGTCGCTCTGATCGTATCTGGCGGTCACACATCCCTGATTCTGATGAAAGATCACCTCACCTATGAGCACCTCGGCAGCACTTTAGATGATGCTGCAGGCGAGGCGTTTGATAAGGTCGCCCGATTATTAGGTCTGCCTTATCCCGGGGGACCATCCATCCAAAAAGCCGCTGAACGAGGCAGCGCGACAGCTTTTCAGTTTCCTCGAGCGCGATTGGGGGGTAGCTGGAATTTCTCATTCAGCGGTTTGAAAACCGCTGTTCTGCGCGAGGTAAAGAAACTGCAGTCTGAAGGAACCATTATCCCTGTCAATAACGTTGCCGCTAGTTTTCAAGTAGCTGTGGTGGATATCCTTATGGAAAAAACCTTCACGGCGGCTGAACAATTCGGCGCGCGGCACATCCTTGTAGCTGGTGGAGTATCAGCAAATCGTGCATTGCGCAAGGCGATTACCAGGCAAAAACAATTTCAAGTATATATCCCTCCCCTGAAACTATGTACAGATAACGCCGCGATGATCGCGTCTGCCGGATATTTCCGTTTCATCAATGGATTCGAGGATGAGCTTGATATTGATGTACTGCCTAACTGGCCGCTTGTTTGAGAAAATGATGGACATTTGGGATGAGATTATTAATTCTAATAACAAAGATAATACTGAGCAAAACGAGAAGAGCACAAGCATCTGTTCGGAATTAGAAGCAATTTGTCCGCAGTGCAGAGCAGCACATCTGGAATATGACAGCAAGCTTAATCTGGTCTGCCCTGCATGCGGTTATGAATCTGCAACTGGATTTACTTGGTAACAACTGATTACCCCTGGATTGGGACATTGAAAGGAGCAATATGGACGCAAAAGTGATTTGGAAAGAACGGATGAGTTTCGAGGGCACATCCGATTCAGGATTTAAAGTACCGTTGGGAACAAGCCCTGTTGTAGGGGGAGATGATGATGGGTTCCGCCCAATGGAATTATTAGCGATTGGTTTAGCTGGCTGTACCGCCATGGATGTGATCTCCATTCTGCAAAAAAAACGGCAGGAAGTTAATAATTTTGAGGTTAAGGTTCACGCCGAGCGCAGCGATGAACACCCGAAAGTGTTTACCCATTTAGCGATTGAATATGTGATCAGCGGAAAAGATATTTCCCATGAGGCGGTTGAAAGGGCGGTTGAACTATCCGCGAATAAATACTGCCCCGCGCAAGCCATGCTCAAGCAGGTAGCGCCAATGGAACTGAAAGTTACTTTCTTAGAATAAATTTAATTTAAATTATTATTAGTAAGAAGTAATTTGCAGGGTTTTACATTCACATTTCTTAACTGAAAAAAGAAGCAAAAACTAAATATTCAGCCACCGCGCAGCTTCTTCCGGAAGCTCCTCGATCGGCTTTTTCACCTTATTGCATAGCGGCAGTGAATGCAGGAATAGAGGTCCATACTGCTTTGATAGCACGCGCCGATCCAGGACAGCCACCACACCCCGATCTGCTTGGGTGCGGATCAGCCGTCCAAACCCCTGCCGAAATCGGAGGATCGCCTCCGGCAGTGTGTATTCATTGAAAGGGTTCTCGAATGTTTCTGATCTCGCGGCAATGATCGGGTCACTGGGTACATCAAACGGAAGTTTGGTGATCACCAATACTGATAATGCTTCTCCCGGAACGTCTACTCCTTCCCAGAAAGAGCGTGTACCTAACAGCACAGCCCGCTCCGCATTTTTAAAGGATTCAAGCAGAGAAGAAGCAGATGCTCCTCCTCCCTGTTCATATACTTGAATACGATCCTTTGCCAGCAGTGGTGTTATCACCTGAGAAGTGGACCGCAGTTGTTTATATGATGTGAACAACACCAGCATACGTCCGCTGGTTGCTCTTGCCGTCCGTGAAATAGTGCGCGATAGATACTGCTGGTAGGCGCGGAAATCCATTGGTTCCGGCATATCTGTTGGAATAAAAAGCAGTGCGGAATTCTCATAATCAAACGGAGAACCTAACAATAATTCTTCCGCTTCATCCGCGTTCAGCCGGGAGCGTATGTAATCAAAAGACCCACCTACCTGTAACTCATCAGGATCATCCGTATTTATCTGAGAGTAGAAATAATCAAATTGCTCGATAGTCGTTAATGTCGCAGATGTAATAACCACGCTTTCTTTCGGATGCCAAATATATTTTTCCATCAGCGTCCCGATATGCAGCGGGGCAAAGTTTAAGGTAAGTTTCTGGAACCGAAAATCGACCTCTATCCAGTAGATATAACCCGGGTCAAGATCAAACACCATCGCATTGGTGAAGCGGTGTACTTCCTGCAGGCGCCTCACAATGCTCGCCAGATCACCAAGCAGTACTTCAATCTCCTCATCATTCATCTGGGTCTCGTCCGCAAGGTCATGTTGGAGTTGATCCAGCATCTTCTGCAAACTGTCTACGGGCTGCGCCGCTTCATCCCAGGCGACCTCGATTTCAGGCCATTTCTTTTTTTCATACGTAGATTGGGTAACCCGGACCTTCTGCCCATACTCCCCGACAGGTTTACCGTCCCGTTCATCCTCAAGGAAGGCATCCACCTGCGCAAAGAAAGTTCGGAACATATTTTCAGCGCGGAAGGCGAGGTCTGCAGTTTTTCCGATCATTTTTTCCGCGCCTGCTTGATCGGATGGTTTGAGATATTTTCCCGTGATCTCGAGTGTTCTTCCCAAAACGCCGCTGTTCACTCCACCCAATTCAGAGAATAACCGCTCAATCTCCCTGCGGGTAACTCGATAGCTGAGCGCATTCGTAGATGCGTCTTCAAGGTGATGCGCTTCATCCACAATCAAATATTTATAATCCGGCAGGACCCTGTTGTTCGCGACCACATCCGAAAGCAGCAGCGCGTGGTTTACGATAACAATATGCGCATTGAGCGCTGCTTGCCGAGCGCGGAAATATGGGCAAGCTCCACCCATTCTGTCAATGCATACCTCCATGTTGCAGGATTCATCCTGCGCAGATATCCGCACCCATGTTTCCTTTTCGGAAGGACCGGTTAGAGTGAGTTCATTCAAATTCCCGCTTCCGCCGGATTCAAGCCAAACAAGAACTTTTCCTAGCACCCGCAGTTCAGTCGCGTTTTGTGGTTTACGGTGGCGCAGCGCCTGCAGTCTTCTCGGGCACAGGTAATTGGATCGCCCTTTCAGAACAGCCGCCCGCAGATCAATGCCTAATGCCTTCTTGACATCGGGTATATCTTTATCCATCAATTGATCCTGTAAATTGATCGTATTTGTCGAGATCACTACCCGGGAATTGTTCATTGTTGACCACAGCGCCGCGGGTATCAGGTACGCGTATGACTTACCGATGCCGGTACCTGCCTCCACCATCAGATGCTGGCTTCCCGAGATTGCATTGGTAACCGCCTGCAGCATCTCGATCTGCTCATTTCGTGATTCAAAGTTATCAAGATACCGTGAGAATATACCGCCCGGACTCAATATCTCCGTGATTTCTTCCACATCCAGAGGGTGAATTTCATCATTAGCTTTTAGCGGCGGTGCGAGGATCTCGGAAGGGTCTGAGAAAAGCACGCCGTATTCTTTCTGCTTTACGGAACGCGCCTGAATGGGGGTTTTCGATCCTTCCCGCAGCACCTGCGTGAAAAACCAGCGCCCATTCCAGGTAATATTCTTTGAGGACTGCACAATCTCAGCTATCAGGTGCACAGGGAGGTCACGTGCTTTTTCCAACAGGCGCAAAAAAACTTCCAACGTCGCGTCAGCATCTTCCTGAGCGCGGTGCGGGGATAGGTTTTCAATGCCTAAAACATCGACTAAAGCCGCTAAACTATACCTTGGTGCGGAAGGGAGAATAATTGAGGCTATCTCAAATGTGTCATTGACAGGGTTATTATCGAAATTATGGTGCAACCCTAGAAAAGCTAAGTCAAAGGAAATATTATGGCCGATCACCGGCAAATCTCCCACAAAACCCGCGAAGTCCTGAATTTTATCTGTGATCAGGGGAGCAGATGCCACCATCTGGTTGTTAATCCCGGTGAGCTGGGTGATTATTTGGGGAACTGCCCGCTGCGGGTTAATGAAAGAATTCCACTTCTCCACGATCTGGTTCCCATCGTATTTGACTGCGCCGATCTCGATGATCGCATCGCGATGTGGTTCCAGACCTGTTGTTTCAATATCCAATGAGACCGCGGGGAACATGGGTGGGATTATACCAGAGCCCTCTTTTAATCATGTCAAAGCAATTTAATTATTCAGATACTAGAAAAATAAAAGACCTCGATGATGGTCCATAATTCTCCTCCTGTGGATCAATCAACAAGGTCTTTTACAAAGAGTAAAGTAATAATAACATTTTTACTCTTTCATTACAAGTATTTGTATACAGGTTCAGTAACTTTATAAGAAGGGGAAATAATAACCCTGGCAGGGAACGTGATCATATGGATCTTTCATCTTTTACCTCACAAGTTGTTTGCTCCCCTTTAATCTCGATTATAGTTAACCACAATCATGGACGAAAATCAAACCTGTGATGTCATAGTAATCGGCGCCGGGCCAGCTGGCATGATGGCAGCCGGGCAGGCAGCGCTGGCTGGTGCACGAGTAATATTATTAGAAAAAATGGACTCACCTGGTAAGAAACTATCCATCACCGGCAAGAAGCGCTGCAATCTGACCAACACTGCTGATTTGCCCATGTTCATTGATCATTTCAGCCCCAACGGGCGCTTTCTGCGCCAGGCATTCGGACGATTCTTCCGGGATGATCTACTGGAATTCTTCGAGACCATCAACATTCACACAGAAACCGAACGCGGTGGGCGTATCTTTCCTTCCAATGGCGATGCTGCTTTTGTTACAGATCATCTATCACAATGGGCGAGTGAAGCAGGCGCGCGCATCACGCTGCGTTCACCGGTTGCTCGCCTAATAGTAAAGAATGGATATATCAATGCGGTTGAGACCCGTGGTAAGCAAACCATTCCCACAAAAGCAGCCATCCTCTGCACTGGTGGGGCAACATTCACAGACACTGGTTCGACCGGCGACGGCTACCGCATGGCACAGGCGGTAGGTCATTCGCTTGCCCCCCTCCGCCCGGCGCTTGTTCCCCTGAAAACCGCCGGCAGCACTGCTCAGCGCCTGCAGGGACTTTCCCTGCACAACATCCGCTTCAGTGTATTTTTCGACCAGAAAAAGGTAATTGACGCCTTCGGAGAAATGCTTTTCACCCACTTCGGCATCTCCGGCCCGGTTGTCCTTACGCACAGCGGTGAGATCGTTGACGCGCTGCGCGCCGGTAAACACGTATCAGTATCTATTGACTTGAAACCCGCTCTCGATGAGAATAAACTCGACGCACGCCTTCTGCGTGAGCTCGACCAGGGCGGTAAACAGCATATCCGAACCATGCTCAAGCACCTTCTGCCCGCCAAGATGATCGCTGTATGCGCTGATCAGACCGATATTCCACTGGATCGCCCCTGCCATCAGGTTACCGCACAAGACCGCCGCCGGCTGCTTACCTGGCTCAAAGACCTGCGCCTGGAAGTGACCGCTTCCCTTCCCCTTGAAGCGGGAATGGTCACCATGGGCGGCGTAGCGCTGAAAGAAGTAAATCCGCGCACGATGATGTCCAAAGTCGTGAATGGATTGTTCTTCGCCGGTGAGGTGCTCGACCTGGCAGCGGATACGGGCGGGTTCAATCTACAGGCCGCTTTTTCGACCGGTTGGCTGGCAGGCCGACAAGCGGCTTCTTTCACCCTTAAATAGCAATAAAAACACACCGCGCCTACGCAAACGCGGTGTGTTCTGGATATCATGTATGTAAAGGTCAGAAGATCTGTTTTCCGCAGTGCGGGCACGTCAAGTGGATGTTCACATCCGCCGTTCCTCCGCTAACAGTGATTCCTCCATTAGCGGGAGTTGTTTGTACCGGGGCAGCTTCCGGGTCAATGCCAAATGTACGCACACATTGGCTGTGATCTCCATTGAACTTCACAGACCCGCCCTTGTATTCCCACAGCAGCCATTCCTTGGTCCACCACGTCCTGGGCACTTCCGGCTCATGGCGATTGTTGAAATCTACGATGAATAGATCAATATGCGATGGTACATTATCCACCAGCCCGGAAGGATCTTTATGATTATCCCACATTCTCCCGTTATCCATACAGGGGCTGATTACATGCACCAGGGGCTTATGTCCCATGTTGCGCCAGCGGTCTCCAAATCCCATGATTTCTTCCAGAGGTTCGTTGCCGATAATCACATGCAGATTACTCTTCACCCATGCCAACCCGCCCGGTATTTCATAATATCCTGCCATATATACTTCTTCCTGACTGCTGAGATGTCTTGCTTTGCAGCAGCGCAATGTTGTTTTCTAATAAATGTGCAATTTGTATGCCAAAATATTTAACAAATTACAGATTTAACATCAAAGTTGATAATTAATTAGTCTCGCTTGCACAATCCCATCAACTCTGGTAAAATCCTGCCCTGGTGCGGGCGAACAACGCGCAACTGGCAGACACTGCAGTTTTTCTTCTCAGATGCTGATACATCGTACACAACAGCCTGCACCCGCTTTACATCTTCATGAACTCCACTTAAAACTTTAAATTTAAGGCATTGTGCTTTTCGCGAAAGTCACGATGAGCACTCAACGTGCCTTAAATTTAAAGTGTATTCTTTGAACATATCTTAATGTTGTAATGTTTATTAACCCTGTTTAATAAAAGCGATTTTCCTCGACAAAATGACAGAAAATGTGTATATTTCAACACTGAACATACTCTTTGGCTAATTCTTCATGTCTAATAAAAGACAGAATATCAAGAAAAGGGCAGCAATCTTCACCTTAGCATTATTAGCTTCCTGTTCCCCGAAAGCTCAGCCGGCTCCCACGCCCGATATGGGCGCGATCGCTACCCAGATGTGGGTCGATCTGTCCGTCCAGCAGACCCTGGCGGCAGCCATTCCTACAGCCACACAACTGCCAACAGCCACGCCTACACTCATCCCCACACCAACTTTGCTTTCCACCCCCATTCCTGCGCCGGCTGATCCTAATAATTACCTACCGGTCTATAACCCATTTGATTATATGGAGTTGGTATATATCCCCGCGGGGGAATTTTTGATGGGCGCCCCCCCTTCGGAACACGGCCTGAATGAGGATGAACTCCCTCAGCACAGCATCTATCTGGATACTTTCTGGATTTCAAAGACCCAGGTGACGAATGCCATGTTCACGGCCTGCGTCAACGCAGGCATCTGTAATTACAGCGTCAGCCATACAACTAATCCGCATTATCTGGATCCTTTGTACGCCAACCACCCAGTCGTGTATATTTCCTGGGAAATGGCACAAATTTACTGCCACTGGACAGGTGGATGTCTACCCACAGAAGCTGAATGGGAAAAAGCTGCCCGCGGTCCGGACGGCGCGCGCTATGCCTGGGGTGAAGATCTCCCACGCCTCAAATTCGTGAATACCAACAATGAGTATGGCACTACCACAGCAGCGGGAATTTTCCCTTATGGGAAAAGCTACTACGGTGTGTATGATATGGGCGGGAACGTGCGCGAGTGGGTATATGACTGGTATGACCCTGCTTATTACCAAAACACACCTGAACGCAATCCAATGGGTCCACTGACTGGCGAAAAAAGGGTTCTTAAAGGCGCCAGTTTCTCAGATGATTACCGCTACTGCCGTGCATCCAACCGCCTGTCGCACGATCCCATATCACCGGGAAATGTGCGCGGATTCCGCTGTGTTTACCCTTAATCCTTTTATCTGATTAATCCATCATCTCTGCAGAATAAGATAATAAATCAGATGTTTTTAGGTCCTCTAACACTGGCTGATCTGGGCGCATTACATAGGCACCTTGCTGACTAAGCATGCATTCACTCTTTTCAATAAAGTAGAAATCTATGTTTTTTATTCCTCGACTTTACAATTATCCAGCCAAAGACCGCCCACCCCACTCCCGCAACAACTGCCGAAATAACAACCGGAAGGTTTTTAACCTGAATTCTGATAAAACCCGACTGTTTTACTTCTAATGCAGTTTTGCCCTCTTCTTCCACGAAAAAAACATTCCTGGGCTCTATTTCAAGAAAACGCGTGTCTTGAAAAGGAATTTGGGATAAGACCAGCGTTTTCCCAATCATTTCCTCATTGACACTCAATTCCAGCGATAGAGGAGAATATTTGATATCAGGAATTTCAAGAGTATCACTTACCCCTGCCCAGCTGACAATTGGAGCCTGCATGGTGAACTCCGGAAATGTATTTTGCGGGGTCGCCAGGGAAACTCGCCACCACATACCAAAGGCCAGCAGCAGAGGTAAAACCACCAGTGCTTCCGGCAGCCAAAGCGGAAGGCTTAATTTATGTATAAGATGTTTTTTAACACTTTGTTTTTCTGGATTGTGCATAACCCCAATTAACCACAAACTAACCGAAACAACAGTGAGATCAACAAGGATGTGATGCAGGTAGCCAAATAACGTTTCTGCTTTGTCGAAATAATGCCTAAGCGGGATCGTGCCGGCGTGCTCCATCAAGCCAGCCAGGAAATCCGCTCCCTGCCCCTCATAAGCTAAAGTGATCTGGGAATTTACCCATTCTAAGAATGGGGATTTCAAAACGATGAACACCAGACATAATAAAATTAAGATGCCGCTTATCCAGGCAAATGTTTTTTTATGCCGTCGTAAATAAGCCACGAACCGAAAAAAACCTCCCCAAAAAACAACTGCCAATTCCCGAGTTTGATTCAATACGCGCGTGAAAAAGTCCAGGTAGTGTTCCCAATACCAGGCAGCCACAAAAGAAAAACCGAAATAAGCCGGAATGGCGAAGCGGAAGGGATATTTCTCCATCCCTTTCAAAGCCGGCAGGTGGATCAGGTCTGATATGAACGAGATCCCTTTTTCATATAATCCATCAAAACTGAACAGTAGAATTAAGGCAGAGGAAGCTGCAAGCGCGAGGATGTCCGTTTTCCTGCCTGGAATTTCAGATTTGTCTTTATTTTTAAATGAGAGTCTGATAACAAAGGGAAGAACGATCACACAGATCAGCAAAAAACCCCAGAACACATTCCCATCCCAGTAAGGCACACCATCAATATACTCTTCGATGAAGAATTCGATATCATCCATCGTAGGAGGTGTGAAGAAAGGCGGGATCAATGCCCACTTCAGAAAAGCACGCAGTGAATAGCCGCTGAAAAATTTCTGCCCGAAAGTGCCAAAGGACTGGAAAGATGTAAAAACCCGCGGGAGAGCTAACAGGCAAGCGGAAAATCCTGATATCAGGAAGAGTAATAAGGATTTCACGTCTTTTCGTAAAATTGTTTGGAAAAAGCTGAAGAAAGCGAAAAAAAATCCTGACCACACAAAAACATGCAGCCCTCCCTGCAGCATTATTAAGGCCAGCACGATGCCGCTACCCAACCACTTCTTGAGGAAATTTTCATGCAGCAGAAAATAGAGCAGCCAGGGAAAGAGAAAAAGATTGATCCACGGCAGGTATCCGATAGCGATATGCTGAATAATGATTGGGGAAAACAAAAATAGAGCTGAAAAAATCCTGGTTTGGCGCGCCTGCCATCCGCATGTTTTGCTTAATGCCTGAATGCCTGCCCAACCGATCAGGAAATAGATCAGGACCAGCAGTTTGAGAAACACTACTGAAGGCATGATTAAAAGCAGTGGAATGAATGGAGAAAATAGCAGCGTTTCCGGATTGCTGACAAAGAAAGCGCTCTGGTCAACCGCGGGATATCCGGCTAAGTAACCGCTGTTCCACATGAACATGGGAAAAACTTTGTAATTCAGAATGGATTGTTTTATGAAGTCACAATACAGGATTTCTTTGTCCCAATCATAAATCCCGATATTTGGATAGAAAAGGAAAATCAGAACGGATGCAAAAGCGATAAGCGAATATCTATGTTCACGGAAAAAGCTTGATCTTTTGAATAATCCCACAATGACCTCATAGAATTGCTATGATTATTATAAAAGGTATCCGACTGGCTGTCATCAAGCTTTCATCGTTATGTCAGATTTGTTTTTTATAAAAATATAAGTATTTATTATCACACAGCATGCTTCATTTTACCTTGTTAGATGTATCACGGTTGTTCTTATTTACTACTGATGCGAAAAATGTATTGAAGAATTTAGATAATAGATGGGGGGATGAAAGAATAAATGAGATTTACTATAGACGATTAACAGAAATTGTGGAGCAAGAAGAAAGGAAAAGAGAGAAGCTATCTAAATATCTGACTGCTGATGATTTATGCCGACAAAGCGGATTAACGAAAGAGGAATTGGAAAAACTTGGGGAATATCGTTTATTGGTGCCAGATACAAAAGAGGGAAAATACCGGCCAAAATTAGTTGGATGGGGAAAGAAGTTGAGGAAAGAATTGTCTAATGAGTGTACTTTTGATGAAATCAAAAAGTGGACAAAAGAAAGATGGAAAAAGTAAATATTACATTGACATTTGTAAATTATTTTGTAATATGAATGTATGAGTAATTTTTGGAGGAAAAATGAACAAACAAATTTCTATTTTCTTAATCACTCTTCTAATGATTGTATCCATATATCTATAGCGTGTCGAACTTCATCGAATGGGAACACGGTAGAACCTACTACACCGGTAAAGGAGTATGAAGAAGAAATAGTTGAAACCACAGAACCTGTAAAGACAGTAATTTTTATTTGCGAAGAGTGTGTTGATGAGGATGGTATCCTACCAATAACGTTATGGCAAACACCAGATGAATCGGGTGAAGCCGGTAATTATGTTCATCATCTTGACCAATGTAAGTTATTAGATGAAGCGATAAGCGCAGAAGGAATTGAAAAGTCCCTTTTAGAATGTCCAAATGGTACAGTATGGACAAGAAAAGAAGCGATATCATTCACTAATCAATATACCCAAGAATATACTCCTACAACGAATGTAATCATAATTTATCAACAGAAAGAACTTGGATATTACCTTGTTGGAGAAGAAATAGCCCCTGGTTTGTGGAGAAATAATGGGGAAAGCGAAGATTTTTGTTATTGGGGTATTTTTACTCGAAAAGGTGACTTAATTGACCAACACGCTGTATGGGTGGTGGTACTATGTATATTCCTACTGATGCTTTTGAAGTTAGTCTCCATGAAGGATGTGGTATTTGGACTTACTTAGGAGAATAGAAAATATCTATACCAAGTTCAATGAGGGATTTTTATAATGTCAATTCGCCGACCAAGAATTTTTATTTCCTCAACAATTAGCGACTTAAGAGATTTAAGGTCATCATTGAAATATTACCTTGAAGAATTAGGATATCAAGTTCTCCTTTCGGAATTCAATGACTTTGAAAAACCACTTGATGAGAATTCAATTCAGGCATGTATAGAAACAATAGAATCGTCAGCTATATATATATTATTAATTGGTTCGAGAGCGGGGGGATTATATTCGCAAGAGGAAGGTATCACAATAACTCAATATGAATATAGGAACGCATACGATTTATTTAAACAAGGACAAATAAGAATTATTCTCTTTGTAAGAGATGAAATTTGGAAATTAAAAGGAGATAGAGAATCTTTATCAAGGTGTATTAAAAACAATGAAGTTGAGAAATTATCTCAAGAACAAAGAAGGAAAATTATATATCGTGATGGTCCATATATAGAAGATGCTGAATTAATTTTCAATTTCATTGACGAAATTGCCAAATCTAATGAGATGAAAAAAGCAGTAAAGGGAGAGAGCGAATATCCAAAGGGAAATTGGATTCACTCTTTTTCTAATTTCAAAGACGTAATAGATGTCTTGAAAGTAGAATTAAATATCAAATATGATATTGGAAGAATTGCAGGAGAAATAAACCTAAAAAGAGAATTAGCTAGTAATTTAGAAAAAACCATTGAGAGATTTGGTGATGGGAAAATGATTTTTTCCCCTATGTACGTATCTAAATCTAAAAATTTTCTTCCAGAATCCTTAGATGTAGGCTTTTGCACTCTTCCAAGCCAAGAAGTAATAAGAATAATCATGTTTTCAATTTATTCACAATTAGGAAATAGTTTTTCATCTCAATTTTTAGATAGGGCCCTCGAATCAGGAGATTTTCTAATATATGATAAAGATGAGGGTGTTTTTAAACCTAGTAAAATTCATGAATCATTAATTGAGCTGAAAAAACAATTAAATCAAGCAAAATATATATCTTCATATATTCAAGATGTTTTTGTACAATTTCATAAAAACTATAAGAAATTAGCAGAT
This sequence comes from uncultured Pelolinea sp., assembly GCA_964383575.1. Lineage (GTDB taxonomy): Bacteria > Chloroflexota > Anaerolineae > Anaerolineales > Anaerolineaceae > Pelolinea. The sequence continues at coordinate 1,264 of CAYLHI010000010.1, read as the reverse complement.
TCACAAAAAGAAGTAAAAGTGGATTGCCATTCTTTATTGGTAATAATTGGCTACTCAAATGTTATTCAAAATATTTGTAATCTATCTGTTGCCATATATCAAGCTCTTATTGGAAATAATACACATTTATCAAAATTAGAGATTATTCCAGCTTCTCCCTTCCCAGATGAAGCAGAAAAGATTGAAAAAGAACATTTCAAAGTAACTGATATTCAAAATATTTTAGAAAATATGCTCAAAGAGTAAATATTTGTTTTTATGCTTTCGATAACTCTTAATTACCAAAAGCATAGAAGTAATCCCCAAGTTCCTCGAATATTTCAAAAATACAAAAGGACATAAATTTTGAAGATGGAAAAGAAATTCAAGTCGAACGATAAATTGTTGGATAGTCTCTCAGTAATCATAAACAATTTTTCAACCCCACTTGTAAATATTATTTATGGACCAGAGAACCAAAAATTTTATAAGCTACAGGGGTCAGGTACTTTTGTTCGGATTGATAATTTATTTGGGATTCTTACGGCTTATCATGTAGCACATGAATTAAAGTTCGGTTCCGCAATTGGACTCAATATCTATTCAGATGAAAAAGGCCAGAATTTTAGTTTTCCAAAAAAAGATATAATCTTTATTGATATTGCCAAACCAATAAAAGATAATTATGGGCCAGATATATCCTTTCTCAGATTGCCCAATACTGCGATTGGCATGATTAAAGCAAATAAATCTTTTTATGATTTATCAATACATCAAAATAATTATCAAACATATATCAAGAATATTGAAAATCATAAGCGTTATGTCTCTTGGGGAGTTCCAGGAGAATTAAATACGATAGAACCTGCTGAACGAGGTTTTGAAAATGTTATGGGGTTTCATGGATATTGTATGGCATCATTAATGAAGAATTATATTACGAAGGGAAACCATGATTATATAGATTTTGATATTGATTTCAACTTTACGAAACCGGATTTTCCAAAAAATCTTGGTGGAGTAAGTGGAGGAGGAATATGGATGATTGATACTAATGTTGATATAGAAAGAAAAGAGATAAATTTATCCGATTTTTCCTATTGTGGAATTAATTTTTTTCAAACAGAAATCACAGATGACAATCACCGTCTTTTAAGAGGGCATGCTTGGAAAAGTATATATTCTGTTGCATATCAATCAATAATTGACAATTTTAAATGAAAGATTTCACATTGTGGTTTCAAACTTTTAGTGCAACAAGATTATTAATGACTTCATCAGGTTT
>CAYLHI010000009.1:0-73290 GCA_964383575.1 uncultured Pelolinea sp. | reverse complement strand
AAGCTTCTGTCGAAATCGGGCCCTGGAGTGGATATAATGTCTTGGCACAGTACCACCCGGCTCAATGTACACTTCAAAATGTCACACTCCACCAGAAATTAACAGTACCCGTGAGAAGAATTCTTAGTGCTTACAGAAATAGTATTAATAAAATTGATAAATTACAAAAGCAGAAATCTGGAATCACTATAAAGTGCAATACTCTAAATAGCGCGAAGGGGAAAGCCGCTCTGAGCCAATTAGAGAGCCTTGAGTGGTCAGAAATCACAATGGATATATTAGACAACGTGTAATGGCCAATGCTGATTTCGCTACTAATCAATAAATGGTCAATCTATTAATTGGCTTTATTGACACTTCTATGCTAATAAAGCAATCGTTGCAAGCAACATCTCTGCTATACAAATAAACGGTTTAAATGCTTCAAACCAATCAACCATTTTTTATTATCTTCCCATCGTGTATGTACCAAACCTCGCATTTATCTATGAAGGCAGGGTCAAATAAGCGTAGGTCGGTTGTCGTTAGAATCGATTGCGAATTCTGCTCCAGCACACCCAGAAGGTCCTTCCGCCGCTGGTGATCCAATTCTGCTAGCGTCTCATCCAACAACAGAACGGGAGGTTCCCCGATTTGCGCCTGCAGCCAGTACACTTCCGCTAATTTAAGTGCCATTACAGCTGTGCGGATTTGTCCTCGTGATCCATAGATTCCCAGGTCAATATTGTTAGCAATAAAACGCAGTTCATCACGGTGTGGACCTACCTTAGTAACACCCCTTCTTAATTCTTCATCCCGTTGGTCTTTCAACTGCCTTAGGAATGTTTTTTTAATCACATCCACTGAAATATCTTCAATGACCTTATCTTTAAAGTCCAAACCTGGTTGTTCCTTACCCCCTTTAGGTAATACGACAGATGGCAGATAAGAAAGTATGATCTGTTCTTTGCCATGGGTCAGTTTCTCGTACTGCATATGCATGTATTCATTCAGTGCTCTAACCATATTTGCTCGGGTGTGGATGATCACAGCACCATGTTCCGCGATCAATTCATCCCAGTATACCAATTGGCCTCGGCTGCTGCCCTTCTCAAAGATTTGCTTAAGCAGTGCGTTGCGGCGGATAATTCCCTGATTGTAGGTGCTCAAAGCACGCACATATCCGGGAAAAGCTTGGGAGAGTGTGCGGTCCAAGTATTTTCGGCGTTCGTCAGGACCATCCTCAATGATGCGCATCATTTGTGGGAGAAAAATAACAGAATTGAAATAACCAACTGCATCCAGCAGTTTGCGTTTACTGCCATCTATAATTACTTCTTTCCGCAGTCGCGTGGCGCCGTTTCCTCCGCTACCGATAATCAATCGGATCTCAATGCTGTGTACCTTACTTGCTTTCTCGATTACTGCTACCAATCGCCCGACTGGAATCTCATCTTCTAGTGCTAGAAAACGGATCATTTGTCGGTCATGCCAAGCAATGGGTGATGTAAGCAATGAGAGCAGATGTACAGCTTCCAGCACGCTTGTCTTTCCCTGTGCATTTTCCCCAACTATTATATTAAGATTAGAGGGGAAATCTAATTCAAGGCGCTTGAATGCGCGGAAATTAGTCAGGGATAGTTGCCGGATAATCATACCGTTCGCGAAACGTTATACGCGTTCCCCGTTTGGTACATCTTCAGGCTTGTAAAGCACGTCCGCTCGGTCAACGAATAGAATTCCATTAAGATGGTCAATCTCATGCTGAAAGATGCGTGCCAACCAACCATTCGCTCTGATGGTTACATCTTTCCCATGTTTGTTCCGCCCGCGCACCGTGACCGATTGTGACCGCTCAACCTCACCAAACAGGTTCGGTACAGAGAGGCATCCTTCAATCCCTTTTACTTTCTCATCGGATATCTGGGTTAATTCCGGATTAGCTAACACAAAAACTTTGGGCTTCGCGTTTGGAATGGAGTCATCTTTTGGATACTCCACAACAATCAAACGTTGGGAGACATTCACCTGCGGCGCGGCCAGCCCAACTCCCGGCTCATCACGCATTGTATCAATCATATCCTCAATTAACCGCTTAAGATCTACGTTAAAATCCACTACTGTATGTGCTTTACGACGCAGTGTGGGATGTGGTAATTTAATAACCTCTCTTAATGACATATTCTAAATAGTTCCTTACAATAATTGTTAATATTTTACTCCACAAGAAATTATTTGCCACCAACAGATGAATTATTCAGGTCATCACCGCGCTTTTCATTGATGATCTGATGGTAAGAATCGATCCAATCAACCGCCTTCTTCCGTTGGGAAAGTTTTTCAGCATCTTCTTCCATTTGGTGAAAACGCTCCTTCGCCGCAAATAATACCTCCTGAACTTCAGCAGGTCGATGTACATTATCAAATGTGAACTCCTCATCTCCTATACGCGTGTACACGGTACCGAAATTGAATAGCAGCCCGAAAATCCCATTGCGTTTATATCTGATAGATTGGATATTTTTTATCGGAGCTGCCCGTTTTTCTTCCGTGCCGAAAGGGCGTCGGTTAATATCAATCAATTGATCCTCTGTGATTATGTACACATCATTACGCCAGTCAGCAAAACGATATGCACCCCAGCTTAGCAACGCGATACTATTAATGAGTAAAATTGTATTGAAAGCTGTATTACTGATGATTTCTATTTTATTTACAGATAAAAAAAGATACAGTAACACATGACTCATCAAAAGCAGCGCTGGGATAAACACTTTTGAAAACAGGATTGTCCAATAAGTGCGGTACACGATATCATCAGGAGCTGCGGGAGCATCTGGTTCTTTAAAAGCGGAATCTGGGCTGGATATTTTTGGGGATGATTGGTAAGGATGATTCTCAAATTCGATTTCTCTCACAGTCGACTTCTGAGTCATTCGTTCCCTGATATCCTTTGCAAAGGCTTGTTTTTCTTCTTCTTCACGTAGATCTTTTCGCCGTTCTATTAAATAAGTGAGGATATGCTGCACAGAGGTAACCTCCGGAACAAACGGCAATCTCATTGAACCTGTGAAAGTTCTTATCTCCAGATCCCCAAAGTCAAGTCTTCTGCCTAATAAGCTCCTTCTAGCTTGTACAAATTCAATTGCTGAAATGGGGGTTTCTTGCTTTGTTTCAGAGGAGAACAAAGATCGCTGTTTATAAATGATCCGTTTATCTGTGAAGAAGAAAAGATCATTGGACCATTCAAGGAAATGCCATCCTATCCATAAAAACGCGATAACTGCCAGCCCACTCCCCCCCCATAGCAAAACATGGTATGCGAGAAGACCACTGTTGAATAAAAAAGCAAGAAGAATACCAAGTCCAAAAACAGCAAGCAGTGCCAATGTTATTTTAAGTACTAAAACAACTGGGTGCGGTTGCCCGATGTAGCAAACCGTTTCCTCCTTTCCCAGATGGATTGTTTTACGTACAAGCTTTTCATAGGAAGTAACTATAGTGTTGGTATTATTTCTAAAACCTGTGTTCTCCTTGCCCACCCGTGTTAATATCTCTTTGTTAATCTTGATCAGGATCGCGTCCGTGATCGCTCTGGCGCTCGTCCGCCGTTTCTGACTATTTATCAATGCATCCTCACCAAAAGAAAAACATTCGCTGAGATCATTCAGTTGGAATAAAGCATGATGTTTCTCTTTTAAGATCTTTAACCGCCCCTTGTATAAGATATAAAGAAATGAGGCTGGAGTTCCTTCCAGATAAACCATTTTTTCAGCGGGGAAATAAACCACTTCAGCATTGTCTAAAAGGATATCGATATGCTCTTTTTCCAGGTAATTAAATGGAAATACTTTTCGCAGTGTTCCTGCAAGTTCTTCCCGGCTGATATTCATAAATAAAGTATAACGTATGCGCAATTAATATTGACGAATATTAAATGAAATGATTCTGGTAAAATTTGAGCGCGTTTTGGATATTGGAGCTATGTATTGAAAGTAAACAGATTTAACCTTTTTCGTTGGATTGCGATTTTACTGCTTGTATCCTCGCTGGTCTTGCTGGTCATTCAATTAATAAAATTTAGCCGCCTGCGGGCTGGTTTCTCGCCCGGTACACACATCGCAGGAATTGCAGTAGGAGGGCTTGATCAGCAACAGGCTGCAGAGCGGATCACACAGGCGTTTAATGTACCTGTCGAACTTACCTATGGCGATCAGCACATGCAGGTAAAACCATCCCAGCTTGGTTTTGAGTTAGATATCACTGCTATGATCGCAGCAGCAGACCAGCAGCGCGTAACCCTTCCTTTCTGGTCCTCCTTCTGGGATTATTTATGGAACCGCCCCTCTAATGCCAGCGACACTTCCCTTCAGGCGAGCATTGACGAAAACCGCATCAGCACTTTCCTGATGGACGAAATCGCATCTCGCTATGACCGGGTTCCCGCTTCCTCTATTCCTATCCCCGGTACAATCAACTTCCAGGTCGGTAGTCCTGGATTAGTATTGGATATTGAAAAATCACTGCCAATTGTTGAACGAGCACTTCAATCCACTACGGAACGTTCTGTCTCATTGATCATCGGGGAGGTTTCTCCACCCCGACCCTCATTGGATAATCTGGAAGTGCTCCTCAAGCAAATCATAGACCGATCAAATTTTGACGGGCTAACCGAAATTTTCATTATGGACTTGGAAAAGCGAGAGGAGCTTAATTTTACATATGAACAGGGAGTTAGCTATGATCCCGGTATTGCTTTTACTGCGGCGAGCACAATTAAAATCCCGATATTGACATCTGTATTCCGCAGGTTGGGAGAACCCACCCCGCAGGCAGCAGCTGACTTGATGAAGCAAATGGTGGAACGATCTGCAAATCCGCCCGCAGACAGCCTCATGGAGATTTATTTAGATCCCAATATCGGTCCTATATTCGTTACCCAGGACATGCAGGATATCGGATTGCAGAACACGTTTCTTGCCGGGCACTTCTATCTTGGTGCTCCACTACTACAGCGCTATTCTACACCTGCTAACCAGCGTTTTGATTACACAACTGACCCGGATGTGTACAATCAAACCACAACCGCGGATATGGGAATGCTCCTGGATGATATCTACCAATGTGCGCAAACAGGGGGGGGGACGTTTGCTGCAGTCTTTGGAGATGACATCACGCAATCCGAATGCCAGTTGATGATTACCTACCTCACCCAGAACAAGATCGCCGTGTTGCTGCAGGCTGGACTGCCGGATGGGACCAATTTTGGGCATAAGCACGGATGGATCACGGAAACGGACGGTTTAATCCATAGCATTATCGATGCAGGGATCGTCTTCTCACCGAATGGCAACTACATTGTTGTGATTGCAATGTATCAACCCACACAGTTGATTTTTGACGTGGCTAATTTACTTTCCGCCCAGATATCTACCGCTGTATATAATTATTTCAACATCTCATAATAAAAATAAACGATGAGCTGAAAACAGTCCATCATTTTCTTTTATTGAATGCCCTAATCATTAAGCTTATTTTTTAAAAATAACTCTGACCAAAGGCAGAGCAATGAAATTCATCGCTGCTAAGATGAAAAATGTGGTGGTAAAACCTGCCAGGTCAGACAGGAAACCAGTCAAAGCCAACCCGATCCCAGTACCTATATTCGCTACTGCCATTAGGATAGAGAACATGGTTGCCGCAATTCTCCCATCTGTAATACGCATGGATATGGCAAAATAGATAGTTTCATAGAAACCAAACGAAAATCCAAAGATAAATACAAGCAACCATGCCATCCACTGCACGGCAGTGAAGGGTAATACACCTACTCCGATTAAGGAGGCAACAGCTGCTGCCTGCACCGACCTTTTCTGCCCAATTTGATCCGTTATTCTTCCACCGATCAATCCACCAGCCATTGTACCCAACCCCAACACCGCGGCTATATACCCGGCTGTGGCAAGGTTAATTGAAAATCGATCTGTCAAGAAGGGATTTACGAGCTGATTCGCCCCATTGATTATCAATGAATAAAGCGCACCCAGTACACTTAAAGCAATTACATGCGATTGTTTGAAACTCTTAAAAGCGCCCCACTCAAAACGCGCGCTAGCTGCGCGTTTAGCTTCTTTGTTTTTCAATACGAGGGGAAGCGGAAGCAGCGTGATTGCCGCCAGCAGGATGAACCCGGCTGGCCATGAGATGTGCTGAACCACTAAACCCAGCAGACTAGAAGTAATCACCATGCCAGCCGCGCGTCCACCGACCATAAACCCTTGAATGATTCCCTCCTCCTCTTCAGGGGTTGAATCAAGTGCCAAACCATCTGTGCAGGTATCATACAATGCCATTCCCATCATCATCACAAATGCCAGAAGGGCATACAGCATAAAATGCTGACCGGGATCAAGCAATGGTACCGAAAGCAAACATACTGCCTGAATTGCCAGTCCAAGGATTATGTACGGTTTTCGGAAACCCAGACCAAAGAAGTTGACCTTATCACTCAGCACACCAATAAAGATCTTTAACACAAATGGAATTAATCCGATCGTACCAATGATCCCCACTCTCGCCATACCAAGGCCAAATGACCGCAGGTAGAGTGCATTTAAAGCCGTAAAATACGCCATTATTGATCCCTGGGAAAAATATAACAATGCAAACATAATGTAGCGGAGCGTTTTTTTCATAATTCCTCCTGGTTATGCTGGAATGATGGAGAGGATATCAGGACCATTCTCAGTGATCACGATTGTATGTTCAAATTGAGCAGATAAAGAATTATCTGCTGTTTCTACTGACCATTCATCCGGCATCAATCGCGTATCCGGTTTACCGATATTTATCATTGGTTCAATATTAATTACCATTCCTGCTCGTAATCGTGGCCCTCTGTTTTCGGGTCCAATATGCGGAATGAATGGTTCTTCCCATAATTTACGGCCAATTCCATGCCCACCATATTCTCTGACCACAGAATATCCTTTGCTCTCCGCAAATGATTGTATTGCAGCTCCAATCGCACCAATTTGATGCCCTTCAATCGCGGCATGGATGCCCTTAAATAAACACTGCTTTGCTGTATCAACCAACCTTTTAACTTCTGGGGTTACTTTCCCAACCGAATAGGTCCTGCATGCATCGCCACACCAACCCTTATACCGCAAACCAATATCAATACCAATGATATCTCCATCTTTAAGAACGCGATCGTCTGGAATACCATGACAGATCTGACAGTTGAGAGACGCGGTAATTACTCCGGGGAATGGGCGCTGGCGTGGGCGTTGGCGAATCCCTTTATAAAGAGTTTCCGCTCCTTGCTGAAGTATGTATTCCTCCGCCACGCGGTCAATATCTTTCAATACTGCACCTGGTTGTATCATACCTTTTATAACAGCAAATGTTTCCGCAACAATTCTTCCAGACGCACGTAAACCCTCAACTTCATCTTCATTTTTGATCGAAATCATGAAATCTCCTGATATTAGAACATTGAGTGAAAATTATACTCCCCTATAAATATATCTCTTATTTTCATGTAAAAAATAAAAAAATTCAATAACCCGATATATAGCGCTTAATCGTATAATTAGCAATGGCTAATAGTATAAAGATGTGATCGATATGAAACCGACCCCAACAATTGAAGATTATTTGGGTGTGATTTACACATTAGACCGAGATGGAGAAAAGGTCATCGGTGCACGGTTAGCAGAATTACTGAATGTATCCCCTCCTACGGTTACAGTTACTCTTAAACGCATGCTTCGGGATAATTGGATCTCAATCGACAAAAGCAAACATATCCATCTCACACCATCTGGAAGCGAAGCCGCTCGATCAGTAATTCGCCGCCATATGCTGACTGAATGGCTGCTTTCTAAAGTATTGAATATTCCATGGTCAGAGTTGCATGCTGAAGCTGATAAGCTTGAACATTCCATTTCAAAAGATGTGGAAAATCGGCTCATAGACACCCTTGAAAATCCATCTGCTTGTCCTCATGGCAACCCCATGCCCGGACAGGAATCGATATCAAGTGATTGGCTAGCATTGACTTCTTTTACGGAAGGGGAAACCTGCATTATTAAGAGAATTCATGAATGGCTGGAAAATGACCCCGAGATAATGAAATTTTTAGAAGAAAATTTAGTCCTACCCGGAAATATTGCTGATATACAGGAAGTTTTACCTTTTAATAAAACAATTCAAATCTGCATTAAAGAAAAAAAGGTTACGATTGGCTTTGATGTCGCAGATAAGATTTTCGCGGTAGGAATTTGAATCAAGTAATAGTTCGAATGAACTATACCAAAAACTTAGGATATCAATTATAAATCAATCCGGGCTGCAGCTATAAAACCCGGCAATGGGAAGAGATCTAACCTCCCTTTGTAAATATAGCCGCATCTGCACATACATATAGTAACAAAAACAACTAATATAAATGCCGGAGATTCTATGTATAAAAAAAGAATTGAAAATCTTATTCAGCAGCTTGAAGATGGTCAAATTGATTTAATTGCAATAAATGCCAGCCAAAATCTGGCTTATTTTACAGGATTACATTTTCACGAATCCGAAAGACCCGCTGTCCTTTTGGTTGGGAAAGGGAAAGCACCTGCTTTCATCTTCCCTGAATTTGAACACGATAAAGTAGATAATGCTGCTATCGAGATCGCACCGTTTCCGTACCCAGAAAATCCATCCACATGGGGAGATATTTTCGAGAAAGCCTTACGATATTTAAAAGGGCATCATTCAATGATTGGCGTGGAACCAACAGCAATGCGTTTTCTTGAAATCAATCTTCTGCAGCTCGCATCCGCTGAAATCCGATTTACTTCTGCAGCGCATATTCTTAGAAATCTGCGTATGATCAAAGATAATGAGGAGCTCAATTCAATTCGTCAAGCGATACAAATTGCCCAAACTGCATTGGAAAACACAATTCCTTTTATCAAAGCTGGAATAACTGAGCAAGAGGTTGCTAATGAATTAGTTATAAATTTGTTAAGAAATGGCTCAGAACTAGAACTCCCCTTCGCTCCAATTATTGCTTCCGGTCCAAACAGTGCAAATCCGCATGCAGTTCCTGGTATCCGAAAACTCCGAGAAGGTGATTTCATTGTGATCGATTGGGGGGCACGAAAAAATGGATATATTTCTGATATCACCCGCACATTCGCTTTAGGTCATGTGGATGATGAACTAATGTCAATATATGAATTTGTTAAAGAAGCAAATGAAGCGGCACGTACAACACAACCTTTAAATTTCATTTCCGAGAAAATAGACTTCGCGGCTAGAGATGTGATTCAGGAAGCAGGATACGGCGACTTCTTCACCCACAGGACAGGTCACGGGATCGGGCTTGAAGCCCATGAAGAACCATATATCGCCGCAGAAAATTTCACTAAAATAATACCGGGCATGATTTTTACAATTGAACCAGGTATTTATCTCCCTGACAAAGGTGGCGTGCGCATAGAAGATGATATCCTTACTTCAGAGGATAGACTGATTTCGCTTACATCCTTAGATCGAGAATTGAGGATCTTATAATTAAGGAGAACTATGGAAAAAAAATTGACCATTCCAACCGCAGAGCCTTTCTTTTTCCCTAAAGGAAAAATCGGCTGTGTCCTGGTGCATGGATTCACCGGTTCTCCAAAAGAAATGCGTATGATGGGGGATTACCTGAATGGTAATGGGATTACAGTCATCGGAATTCGCCTCGCCGGGCATGCTACTCAATTATCTGATATGGTACGCACAAGATGGAGAGACTGGCTCGCTTCTGTTGAAGATGGTATCAATCTATTATCCGATATCTGCGACACTATTTTCGTTGCAGGCTTATCCATGGGGGGAATTCTTGCGCTTATGGTTGCATCTCGATACGAAATCGATGGAGTAATCGCGATGTCTGCTCCGTACACAATTTCAAATGATTGGCAAGCCAGGTTCGCAAAACAGATCAGCCTTTTCATGCCATTTGTTAAAAAGGGGCAGAGTGATACTGCTGACCAAAAAACATCTAAAGACCATGTTGATTACCCCGCGTACCCCACACGTTCGATCGCAGAGTTAAATGAACTGGTTGAAACACTACATGGCACTCTTGATCAGATTAGGATTCCTGTCCTATTAATTAATTCAAAAAGTGATAAGACAGTCCCACCGTCACATGCGGAAAATTACCGCCGAGAAATTCCTTCAAATCATTTAGAATTAGTTACTCTAAAAAATAGCGGTCACGTGATCACAGAAGATATTGAACGGGAAATTGTTTTTAGCGCTTCTTTAAATTTCATTCGAAAATATTCAAAACAATAATATTGGTTAAATATGGCATTAATTATCGATACTTTTATTCTGGGTCCTATTGATAACAACACCTATCTACTCTCAGATAAAACAAGCAAAGAAGCAGTGCTGATAGATCCTGCAGCCCCAAGCAAGAAAATTGTTCAACATATAGAGAAGAATAATTTATATCTTAAAGAAATTTGGCTCACGCATGCGCATTTCGATCACATTGGAGGTGTTCGCTGGTTTTTAAAACAGTACGGAAGAGGTATTCAAGCAGTTATCCATAAAAAAGCTGTCAACCTCTGGAAAATGGGCGGCAGTGCACGGGATTTTGGTTTCGATTTTGATCCTGGTCCTCCTCCCGATAAGTTACTATCAAATAACGATATACTAACAATTGGTACTATTAAATTTACAGTTCTCTACACTCCCGGGCATACACCAGGTCATGTAACTTACTATGACCCACAGGATAATATTGCATTTTGTGGTGACCTCATCTTTTACCATGGGATCGGAAGGACAGATCTGGCGATCAGCAGTACGCCCAGTTTGATGAAAAGCATTTCACAGAAAATACTCACGATGCCAGATAACACACGACTTTATCCGGGCCACGGACAATTTACTACAGTGGGGGAAGAGAAGAATAACAATCCTTTTCTATAAAAAAAGCAGAGGTTACGCCTCCGCTTTTTGTTATGCCAAATCCTATTTTGCAAATTCAATCGATCGCGTTTCTCGGATTACCGTAACTTTGATCTGCCCGGGATATTGCATGGTCTCTTCAATGTTTTTTGCAAGGTCACGTGCCATTCTGGCTGATTCAAGATCATCAATTTCCTCTGGCTTGACAATAATACGTACCTCACGGCCAGCTTGTATGGCATATGCCTGGCTGACACCCTTATAAGAATGTGCCATTTCTTCCAGCGCCCTCAGTCTTTTAACATATTGTTCAAGATTTTCCCGCCGTGCACCCGGTCTGGCTCCAGAGATAGCATCCGCAGCTTCGACAATCACCGCTTCAATCGATTCCTGCTCAGATTCATGATGGTGAGACTCAATGGCATTAACGACTGCGTGATTTACTCCGTGCCTCCTGCAAAACTCTGCTCCTATCATTGCATGTGTTCCTTCGTTATTATGATCCATTGCCTTTCCAATATCGTGTAAGAAACCACCCATTTTTGCTATTTCTATATCCGCGCCAACTTCCGCTGCAATCATTGCGGCAATCATAGATGTTTCAACAGCATGAGAAAGCTGATTTTGCCCAAATGAAGTGCGGAATTTTAATTTTCCCATCATCTTTATCACATCACTGGATAGACCAGTGACACCTGCATCAAAGGTAGCTTGTTCACCAGCCTCTTCGATTATCTTTAATACTTCCTTTTCCTCATTTGCTAATACTTTTTCTATATAAGCCGGATGAATCCGGCCATCAGAAATAAGTTTTGTAAGTGCCCGTCTAGCTATTTCTCGTCTTGTAGGATCAAAGCATGAAACTGAAACAGCTTCAGGCGTGTCATCCACAATAATATCAACACCTGCCGCCTGCTCAAACGCTCGAATATTGCGGCCATTGCGACCAACAATGCGGCCTTTCATCTCTTCATTTGGCAATGATACTGTTGAAGTGGTTACTTGGGCAACCTGATCAGAAGCAACCCGCTGAATAGACTCCGTAATCAATTCTCTCGCCCTCTTTTCCCCCTCTCGCTTGGCTTCAGATTCAATTTGACGGATGATGCGTGCCATATCCGAACGCGCCTCTTTTTCAACTTCAGCAAGCAAATTTTCCCTGGCTTCTTCATCCGTCATTTTGGAAACTTCCTGCAGCTTTTGTATCTGTTCATCATACAATTTCTCTACTTCATTGAATCGTTTATCTACAGAACTCTGCCGTCGGTTCACCTGCGATTCCCGCTGTTCCAACCGTTCAAGCCGGTTTTCAAGGTTTTCCCTTCTTTTTTGCAGCCGATCCTCTTCCCTGGAAAGTTCATTCCTGCGCCGGCTTATCTCCCCCTCTGCCTGTTGTTTTATCTTAATAGCACCATCTTTTGCTTCAATCTCTATTTCCTTCCCTTTTTCTTTCGCTTCTTGTAGCATTACATCTGCCTTTTTACGGATAGATTTCCCCAAAATACGGGAAAATATTTGTCCTCCGATGAAAGATAGAACCAATACCACAACTGTTCCTATTATTATTATTGATATGTCAAATTTCATTTTTTCCTCTTTATCTAAATCGATTCATTACGAATATTTTTTAACTCCATCAGCACTGTTGCTATAACTGAAAAAGGGAATGCCCGGCGGGCAAGCACACCAGTCATTTTTTTTGTAAATTCTTTTTCGTTTAAATGAGCAAATCGTCGCAGGTATTTCTTTCCCAATCGAAGCGCAAGCTCGTTATTATTTGGAGCTAATTTTAGAGCTTCTTCTATAATTCTCTCAGGGATAAGTTTCTTTCGCAATTCATATCGAAGCATTTCCTGGCTGCGCGGTTTTGATTGAACGCGAGATGCTATCCAATTTTCTGCGAATTCATAGTCATTTAAATATTTTTTATTTAGTAGTTCGTTGGCAACATCATCAATGATAGATCCACCAAATCCAAATTCTTCTAATTTTTCCTTTACTTCATGGACAGAGCGGGGACGGTAATTAATAAATTGAAATGCTTTCTGAAATGCCTTTTCTCTTGTGTCTTTTTCTAATAATTGGGTTATAGATAATTCATCTAATTTTTCGCCTTGTTTTAACCATGCTCCCACAAAGCGGCTGATTCCAAAAGCAAATTCATGATCTAAATACACATTGATCCTGTTTGGGTTTTTCTTCTGTAATTCAAGGTCTGTGATTATCTTTTCCATAATAAAAACCGCACCCATTATCTTGGCTACGGTATATTGGTTTAAAACAGTTAATTTTATTTTTCTGTCTTCTGCAGAATTATTAATTAGTTTATTTATATTGATGAGTAAATATAATAATCCCTAAGTTTCGTTAATAATTCTTATGTAATCCCAGCTGCCATAAAAAGCAGTTCTTAAACAATTTCCGTAAGCCAAAATTGGCGTATTAAAAATCTCTGTCCAAGAGTTTTATAAATTATACAATATTTTAAGGAAAATTAAGAGAATATGCGATAAAGGAAGATACGCTATAATTTTATTTTGATGGAGAAATTATTATGAAACATTTTCTAGTTACTGGTGGAGCGGGTTTTATTGGATCGAACTTCATTCACTATATCCTGAGTAATACAACTGACATTCATATTACTAATTTAGATGCGCTTACATATGCTGGAAATTCTGAAAACCTCTTTGATGTAGAAATGGACTCACGGTATAAATTTATTCATGGAAATATCAACAATCCCCGAATATTAGATGACACTTTTCAAGAAACACCAATAGACCATATCATCCACTTCGCGGCAGAATCACATGTTGATAGATCCATCTCCGATCCATTGCTATTTATTCAAACGAATGTTCTGGGCACAGCAAATCTTCTTTTGCATGCAAAAAGGTACTGGACTAAGTTAGATCCGCAAAGCAATTCCTCTTTCCGCTTCTTACATATTTCAACTGATGAGGTTTTTGGAAGCTTAACAATAGAAGAACCCGCCTTCACGGAAAACACCCCCTATGCACCGAACTCTCCGTATTCTGCCTCAAAAGCATCTAGCGATCATTTAGTTCGTTCTTATTTCCACACGTATGGTTTTCCTGCGATTATTACTAATTGCTCAAACAATTATGGGGGTTATCAATACCCTGAAAAACTAATTCCGCTGATTATCTCAAATGCAGTAAACGGTAAACCGCTGCCAATTTATGGGGATGGGAAACAAATCCGGGATTGGTTGTATGTTCAAGACCACTGCGAAGCATTGTATGCCGTACTTCAGAATGGTACTCCAGGAGAATCTTACAATATTGGAGGTAACAATCAGCCCACAAATCTGGAAATCGTCAAAATGATCTGCCAGATACTGGATGAATTTCTACCGAAATCAAAGTTTGTTCCCCACGCAAACCTTATTGAATTTGTTAAAGATCGGCCGGGCCATGACCGTCGGTATGCAATGAACACCACTAAAATTAAGCGGGAATTGGGATGGCAACCTAAAGAATCCCTTAAATCTGGCCTACGCAAAACTATTAAGTGGTACTTGGATAATAAGGATTGGGTAAATACTACCTTAGGAAAAGAAACCCACAAAAATTGGCTAACACAAAACTATGAAAGTAGAGAAGAGGAAGATAAATGAAAGGAATCATTCTCGCTGGAGGAAAAGGCACCCGCCTTTACCCCATAACGATCAGTGTGAGCAAACAACTTCTACCAGTCTATGATAAACCCATGATTTATTATCCTTTATCAATGTTAATGTTTGCCGGAATTAAAGATATTCTGATTATCTCTTCTCCTGAGCAAATCCCTTCCTTTAGGAATGTACTGGGGGACGGGAAAAAATGGGGGTTAGATTTCACCTATGCCGTTCAGGAGCAGCCAAGGGGATTAGCTGACGCATTTTTAATCGGAAAGGAATTTATCGCTGATTCTCCAGTTGCGATGACCTTAGGTGATAATATTTTCTATGGAAGAGGCTTGATTGACATATTAAGATCCTCGGCTAAATTAAAACACGGCGCATTGGTCTTTGCCTATCCTGTAAAAAACCCCCAACAATTCGGCATTATTGAAATTGATAAGCAATTTAACGCAGTAAATATAGTAGAAAAACCGTCACACCCCAAATCTAATTTAGCTGTACCAGGTGTTTATTTTTATGACAACCGTGTTTGTAATTTTGCGCAGCAGCTCAAACCATCTCAGCGGGGAGAATTGGAGATTACTGACCTAAATAATAAATATATCTTGGAAGGCACTCTAAAAGTAAGCGTACTCGGGCGGGGTATCGCCTGGTTGGATGCTGGTACGTACGAATCTCTCTTGCAAGCATCAAATTTTGTGCAGACTGTCGAAGAGCGTCAAGGACTGATGATCTCATGCCCTGAAGAGATCGCTTATCGGATGGGATTCATTAATAAAAAGCAGCTGGTAAAGCTAGCAAATGAACTGAAAAACAACCCATATGGTGATTACTTATTAAACCTCGCACGAGAGAATAATAAAAGCATATCTTATGAAATTTATTAACTTTAACCGTTTTATTTTTCCCTTTTTCCTGCTTTTCATCTGTATTTTGGTCTATGGAATATTTACACCTTTTATGGGTTTCTATTGGGACGATTTTCCTTACACATGGTTTAAAGTTGTAAATGGTGTTCAGGGTACAATAAGCGCTATCTCCCTTGATCGTCCCATGCTTGCGCTTTTTTATATGCTGCCTATGTCCATTCTTGGGGATAAACCTCTAGCATGGCAGCTTTTCGCAATCATCACACGCTGGGTATATACATTAAGTATGTATGGATTTCTACAATCCCTTTGGCCGAATAGAAAACACTCAAATCAGAATCTCACCTTATTATTATCAGTCTTCCCTGGATTTACACAGCAATGGATCTCTGTGATCTATTCTCACGCTTTTTTAATCTTTTCGTTATATTTCCTTTCGCTGATCGTTTTCATTAGCAATCTCAAAGCAGAACATTCCTCAATAATTAATACTTTTATTTCAATTATTCTTGCAATCGTCAGTATGTCAGCAACGGAATACGTTGTTGGTCTTGAACTCATACGCCCGTTAATTATTTTCATAAACGAAAGGAGAAAAGGTAAAACCAGGGTAACGTATGATCTAATAAAAAGTACTTTCATAAAATGGCTCCCCTACTTATTCGGTTTACTTTTATTCATAGCATATCGAGTTTTTTTTGCATCATCTGTCCTTTATAAGATCCAAAATTTAAACGATTTTTTATTCACCCCCGTTTCAACAACATGGGGACTATTTACAGCTCAGATAAAGAACATTTATACAAGCATCATTCCTGTTTGGGGCGTTATATTTTTCCCCTTTTCTCTAATAAATCTTTCATCGAGGTATTGGAAATTTCACCTTGGTTTTATAGTTATTCTCTTATTGTTTTCCGCCTTGTTCCTCTTCTTCCAAAAAAAAGAGCAAATACATGATCAAGCCCCACCTGACAATCAATGGATAAAAGAATCAATACCGCTTTCCTTTTATATTCTTATTTTCGCAGGGGTTCCTTTTTGGGCCGCTAATCTTGAACCATCAGTAGATTTCCCACACGATCGTTTTCTGCTTCCTTTCATGCTTGGTTCAACTCTGGCTATTTTCATATTCCTTGAACTTTTCCGTAAGAAGAAATTGATTTGGTCAATACTTTTTTGTGCTCTATTCTCTCTTTCTGGAACATACCAACTTTATCAGGCGAATAATTATCGGAACGAATGGGATAATTTCACACAATTCTTTCAACAAACCTCTTGGAGAATACCTTCCTTAGATAGCAATACTATCCTGGTTACAGATAAACTTCCTTTTATCTACTACAGCGATAATTCTCTTACAGCCGCATTGAATTGGCTATACGCAAAAGATATTACTGGACTTCAACTTCCTTATATGTTGAATTACACAGACGTCCGATTGGGAACCAGCCTCCCATCCCTTGAACCAGGTACAAAAATCCATCAAGATTATCGGATTTTTTCTTTTAATAGCTCTACTGATAGGATGATCATTTTTTACCACCAGCCGCCCGGGTGCGTGCACATTGCCGACCCGGCTCTCGATCCATTGAATCCCCTTGTCCCTGGTATATTACGAGAGGCTGCTAGATTGTCAAATGATGTATTAATACTGCCGGAGATAAATAGAAATGATGTGTTCTTTGTAGAGGAAGAACCGCAAGCCTCCTGGTGCTTCTATTACCAAAAAGCATCATTAGCATACCAATTACGCGATTGGGAAACTATTGCCCACCTTGGGGATTCTGCTTTTAGCATAAATGACTATCCAAACGATGCCTCCGAGCGCATTCCATTTATTTTCGGTTATGCACACACCGAACAGTGGGAAAAAGCACTTCAGTTAACCCAAATTACCTATCAGGTTTCCAATTTATATCAACCTATGCTGTGTGAGGCGTGGAAAATCATCGATGAGGGGACATCGGATGATTATCATAAAGAGAACACACTCGCCATCATTGAAGGGCAATTGGCTTGTAAATTTCTTATTTCTGATTGATTGTTGGATAATTCAATGAAAGGAAGAATTAAAGTAATTGCGCAGAACAAATTCGCTTTTCCGGCATTCTTGCTTTTTATTAGTATCTTATCGTATGGCATGCTATCCCCATGGATGAAATTCTTCCATGATGAATACTCAATTCTTTGGTTCCACCACCGCGCTAACGATGTAACCTTATTTTTTGAAGGCAATCGCCCTTTCCTCGCGTATATCTACGCACCATTATTAGAGATATTAGGCTCAAATTCTTACTTGTGGTCTCTATTTAGTATCCTCTCCCGATGGTTCCATGCACTTTGCTTGTTCTGGCTTGTAAAAGAGATTTGGCCTAGTAATAATCCATTAGCAATCATTACCAGCTTGCTCTGCATCGTATACCCTGCTTTCCAGGCACAATTCGCATCGATAATGTTCGGTATCTTGTTCTTTTTGTTCTCCCTTTTCCTTCTTTCACTCTTGTTTTCGTTAAAGGCTTTAAAGGGAGGCGAAAACCAAACGTTTCTAATCATCACATCACTCTTTTTTTCTTTTATCAATTTATCTACAACGGAATATTTTTTTACTTTAGAGATTCTGCGGTATATAATCATATGGTTATATTTAAATAAAAACCAAATTCAAGATCTGTATAAAGTTTTTCTCCGCAAGTCTCTTCCTTACCTCATGCTGTATCTCCCAATGATTGGTTGGCGGTTTTTCCAACAGTCAGTTGAGACAACGTACAATTTTAATATTGGCAACCAACTATCATCTATCTCACTGCCAAAGTTTTATAATTTCTCGATTGATTTAATCGTTGATTCATGGAACGTAACCATCGGCGCATGGATCTACGCGCTTTTTCCTCGTCATTTATTAGCAGACCAGAGTACCATGGCCTTAATCATTGCTCTATTCTTTTGTTCAATTGTCGCATTACTCTGTTTTTTTTATTTAAGAAATTTAAAATCTTTTTTGGAAAAAACAAGGGAAAATAATTTCTATATAATCATATTTTCATTGATTGCAATAATTGCCGCAGGCATTCCTTTTTGGATTGCGAAACTGCCTATCGGTGAACATTACGCGTTTAGCCGATGGTCAATCCCGTTTATGCTCGGGGCAAGCATTTTGATTGCCAGACTGATCCTTCTAGGAAATAAACCTCTATTTGCAATTCTTCTTACTTCTTTCATGATCGCTGTTGGCGTAGGCAATCAGATCTTGGTCGCAAATTCATTCCGGCATGATTGGGATAAGCAAATGGACTATTTATGGCAGTTCAAATGGAGAATTCCATCCATACAAGAAAATACTACAATTTTTTCAAATATGTTAGGTTTCGATTATGAGAACAGCGATGAGATTAGTATGGCTCTTAATTTGCAATATCCTTCTGTTGAAGAGCTAAAAATCCCACTGTTCCAATTTTATTTACCAGAGAGGGTTGGGACTGCGTTGCTGCCAACAATTGAACCTGATATATCCATAGCCGGCCGAAGATATTACGGATTATTTCAGGGAAATTCATCCCAATCAATCGTTGTTGATTTTCAATATCCATCCTGTTTTAAAGTGCTCGATCCAGAAATTGATATATATAATCCTAATATTGATTCTCTTTCCACAGATGCATTATTTCTCTCTAATACTGATTTGATATCAAAGAATGGAAAGCAAATTGACCAAAAACAGGTGAAAAATATTTTCGGGAAAGTACCTCAGCCTGATTGGTGCTATTATTTTGAAAAAGCAGACCTTGCCCGTCAATTTAAGGATTGGACGGAATTATATAAAATTAACATTGAAGTCACGGAAAAAGGACTATTTCCACGAGATAATCGGGAGTGGTTTCCATTTATTGAAGGATATGTTCATAATAATGATTGGGATAGTGCAGTTGCGTTATCAAGATCAATATACAGTCAATCCCCTCAATATGCAGAAATGTTACAGGTGCTTTGGAACAGGATTGACAAACAAACTGAACCTTCCTTTGAAAAAGAGTTAGCGAAAAATAACATTGAATATCTGGAGAATGAATGTGAATATTAAGAATTTTAACAAATTGGAAAACAAGCTTACTAAATTCTTCAATAGCAAATTATCCGTTTATGCCTGGCTATTCTTAATAATCGTGTTATGTTTTGGGATTCTAATTCCCAAACTGCGTTTTTACTGGGACGACCTTCCCTATTTATATCAATATGCTGCTTTTGGACCAAGTGGTTTCCCGGAGTTTGTTGCATCAGATAGACCATTTTCTGCATGGATTTTTTCTGCGACAACTTTTCTATTTGGATTCAATCCAATCGGCTACCATGTTTTAGCATTGTTTTTAAGGTGGATCTGCACGATTCTATTTTTCGAGATCATCCAACTGATCTGGAAAGATAACTTCGAAGCCAACCTGGCTGCTGCATCAATTTTTGCAGTCTATCCTGGTTTCCTCCAGCAGCCAATTGCTTTGATTTATAACCATCACCTTAGCGTCTTTGCATTCCTCCTGCTATCTATGTATTTAATGGTTCTAAACGCATTAAGAGAAAAGCATAGTTTCCTTTTAATGAGCATTAGCGTCCTTCTTTCTATTGGTATGTTTTCGATCGAAAACTTTGCCACACTGGAAATGATACGCCCTTTCATCCTTTGGAAGGTACTCAAAGAGAAGAAACCCTCACTAAAAAACAAGGAACGAGCAATTCAAATCCTGCGGATTTGGGTTCCCTATCTATTAATTTTTACAGCCTTTGTTATCTGGCGTGTGGCTATTTTTAAATTTCCAACTTACAAACCCACCATCTTTTCATCCTTTTTTAAAGATCCAGCACCCGCGTTACAATCTCTAGTTGCTCGGATTCCCAAAGATTTCATCACAGTTTCCCTTGGTGCCTGGACTCGTTCATTCCATTTTTATCCAATAGGTAATTTTGGTGTTTCCGCCACCTATCTTCTTTGGGCATTGTTGGTTTTCACTTTTCTGGCATCAATGAGTGTGTTCCACTACTGGATGAGAAGAAAAAGCAATGCGAGTAATCCCAAAGGCACAATAAAAACGATTATTGAAATGCTGGTAAGTAGTTTATTATTATTTATTTTGTCTGCTTCGATTGTATGGGCACTTGATTTGCCCCTTAAAATTGAATTCGCGTGGGATCGCATGACCGTTGCTTTCATACCATCAATTGCCCTCCTTGCTGGAGGATTGATAGGTATTTTCAGGAAAACAAAAGCTATCCAATTACTGCTTATATCATTACTGATCAGTTTTTCTGTCGGTAGTCATTTTGAAACCGCGATGTCATATAAAAGAGCGTGGGAAACATTAGAAAACTTTATTTCCCAGTTATCCTGGCGAGTACCATCATTAGAAGAAAATACAATACTCATCGCGTCTGAAGTAGGGTTGAAATATTACAGCGATAATTCGCTTACTTCTCCTGTGAACCTGATGTATTCAAACGACAACTTCACAAACCAACTTTCCTACCTTGTTT
The DNA here is from genome assembly GCA_964383575.1 of uncultured Pelolinea sp. Taxonomy (GTDB): domain Bacteria; phylum Chloroflexota; class Anaerolineae; order Anaerolineales; family Anaerolineaceae; genus Pelolinea. Next base: position 52,302 of record CAYLHI010000009.1, on the reverse strand, counting down.
ACTATACCGATGTAGATAGAAGGTATGATGTCTGGTTTGAAGAAAGCATTAATAACCAGGAGATCAATAAACCTTACCGTTCATTTCATTTCAGCGGCAATTCTGCTGATATCATCGCTTTCCTTTTTCAACCCCCCGGCTGCTTGAAGATATTGGACAGAAAATATTCAAACTCTATCACCAATCCCAATTTATCATCCAGGCAGATCGATGAGATCTCTTTTTCAAAAATAGACCGTATAGCTGCACAACCAGCGCATACTCCATTTGAGCGCCTTTTCGGGCATCAATCCACTGAAACATGGTGTTATTACTTTGAAAAAGCTGATTTAGCACGCCAATTTGGCGAATATAAGGAAGTTGCGCGTTTGGGAGATGCTGCGATAAATTCCAACCAGCTCCCGAGAATTGCCTCAGAGTGGTTCCCCTTTCTTGAGGGCTACCTTTGGGAAGCAAATTGGAAAAGGTCGGAATGGATAATTGAAAATATTCAATCATCTGAAGAAAATTTTTCTGATGGGATATGTTATACCCTCCAAAGGATTAAAAATGACCCCAATTATCCCTATCGTATAGAACTTTCAGAGATCATTTTATCGTACAATTGTTTTTAGAAATGGATAAAGAAATGAATCCGAACATATCTGTTGTCATACCTGTCTATAACAGCGAATTTATCCTTCCTAAATTAGTTGTACGATTAACTAAATCCCTCAAGAGTATTTGCTCAAATTATGAAATCTTGCTCATCAATGATGGCAGTCAGGATAAAAGCTGGAATTCTATCCAGAAATTAATTGATGGGAACAAACATGTGCGCGGAGTAAATCTTCGGCGAAACTATGGTCAGCATAACGCGCTTTTATGTGGTATCCGCTTAGCCCAACATGATGTGATCATCACTATGGATGATGACTTACAGCATCCCCCGGAGGAAATTCATAAATTGGTTCAAAGATTAAGTGAAGGATATGATGTCGTTTACGGCATTCCCACAAGGCTTGTTCATTCTTCGTGGCGTAATTTTTCATCAAGATTTACCAAAAGGTTCTTAAGTAAAATATTAGGGATTGAAGGAATTAAGTATATAAGCGCATTTCGTGCTATTAAGAAAGAATTACGAATCGCATTCGACCAATTTAATAGCCCAAACGTGATAATTGACGCACTCCTGAGGTGGGGAACAGAAAAATTCGGAACCGTAGAAGTGAATGAGCAGCTCCGAACAGTTGGACGTTCAAATTATGATCTGTTTAAATTGGTCAAAGTTGCTATGCTCGTGCTGACTGGATTCAGCACTATCCCTCTAAGGTTTGCCAGTCTAATCGGCTTTTTCCTAACCTTATTTGGAATCGCGGTGCTTCTATTCGTTATGTTTATCGGTTTTCTTGATGGAGATTTTCCCGGTTTTCCTTTCCTTGCGTCCATCATTAGCATTTTCAGCGGTGCACAATTATTCGGGTTAGGTATTTTTGGCGAATATCTTGCTCGCGTATTCAATCGTTCAATGCGTGTTCCAACTTACGTCATTGGCGAGATTTCTAACTTAGAGCTTTCAAACAAAGGAGTTCCTAACAAATGATCAACTTCAACCAACCATATATCGCACGCAACCAGGAAAAATACATTAAAGAAGCACTTGATAACTATCATATTTCTGGTGATGGACCTTTCACAAAGAAATGTAATCTTTACCTTGAAAAATATTTCGGCGTAAAAAAAGCATTAATTACCACAAATTGCACCCATGCGCTCGAAATGAGTGCAATTCTTTTAGACTTAAAAGAAGGTGATGAGGTAATCGTCCCTTCTTTTACTTTTGTTTCCACACTGAATGCGTTTATTCTGCGGGGAGCAAAACCCGTTTTTATTGATATTCGGCCAGATACATTGAATATGGATGAAAACAAACTGGAAGAATTGATCACAGATAAAACAAAGGCGATCTACGTTGTTCATTACGCGGGAGTAGGCTGTGAAATGGACCGCATACTGGAAATTGCCCAAAAATATGGTCTTGATGTAGTAGAAGACAATGCACATGGGATTTTTGGAAAATACAAGGGAAAATATCTGGGTACATTCGGTAAATTTGCAACGCAGAGTTTTCATGAAACCAAGAACATTTCCTGCGGAGAAGGCGGGGCTTTATTAATAAATGATAGCAACTTCATTGAACGCGCTGAAATCATTCGTGAAAAGGGAACTAACCGCAGCAGATTTTTCCGCGGTCAGGTTGACAAATACACATGGGTAGATATAGGTTCAAGCTTCCTCCCCTCAGATATCCTTGCTGCAATTCTTCTATCACACCTCGAAGAATCACAAATCATTCAAGGTAAAAGGAAAGAAATTTGGGAAAATTACGATTATGCCCTTAAGGAATGGACTCACGACAATAAAGTGATACAACCTTTTATACCGGAGCACTGCGAGCAAAGTTATCATATGTACTATTTACTTCTCCCCGACCTAAAAACTCGCCAGGCTTTTATTCGTCATCTAAAGGATCGAGGTATTCAATCAGTCTTTCATTATGTCCCTTTGCACACATCAGAAATGGGGAAAAAATACGGTTATGAAGAAGGAAATTTACCTGTAACCGAAGACATAAGTAGTCGCTTGGTTCGACTGCCCATGTATTTTGATCTCACTCCCACAGATCTTAAAAAGATAAATCAGGCGGTAATAGATTTTAAAATTGATTAATATTCACCTATGTTAGAATGATTTTATTGAAGCAATAAAAAATTTGATGAAAGAAGCCAACAAGAACGGAACTCAGCGGGTTTTTCAGATTATTCTTCCAATGGTTGGCAGTTTCATAATAATTGGTGTCTGCGGATTCTTGTTATTCAGCGGAGTGCGTGGTGGGGTATTGAATTTGCGTTTGCTCGGAGATATTTCGGCTGCGTTTTTATTGATTATTATTATTCCATCAGGAATACTCTTTTTAGCAGCCACGATCGCTCTTATCTTTTTAGCCAATAAATCATATAAATGGTTGCAGAGTTTTTTCTTAAATATTCAATCGGTTTTTCTTCAGATTGATCCGAGTGTTAATAAAATCTGTAAGGCAAGTGCATATCCTTTTATTATTTTTGAGTCAATTCATACTATTTTTAAGAGAAAAAAGAACCCTAAAGGATAAGAAGAAATGTCTGAAAAGAAAAGTAATTCGATATTGTACCTTTTCGGTGGCTTATTCGGCGCGCTCGTTGGCTTACTGGCCGCTTATTTATTAGAAAAGTCATCCGAACTAGAAGGGGAAGAAAAAATACTCACAAGTAAAAAGATTTCCAAAATTGGAATAGGTGCTGTTTCATTCTTATATAAAATGATCGGACAAGGGAAAGGAAAGGGGAGAAAGCATTTAATTTAGTAAACTCCCTGCAATCCAATTCCCCAATCATGAAACATTTTTCCTCCTTCAATACAATTATTGCGGGCCGTATACTGAACGAAACAATCATCAACAAAAATAAACGGGTTTTTATAAACAAACCTGGTGGTGGAGTTCTATACGCCGCGGCAGGATTTTCCTTATGGAAAAAAGGGGCCGGGTTGATTGCTAAGATTAGCGAGAGCAGTTCAATTGAATGGATCCGGGAATTTGAGAATTATCATTTTGATACTTCTGGAATTAAAAAGGTTCCATATGATTTTGAACAGCGCAGATTCTACTCTACAACAACCTCTAATAAGGTTTTCACAGATAACCCTCAAAAACATTTTTTCGAGATCAAACATCCCCTCCCAAAATTTTTACTTGGATATGAACCACCCCAAACAATTATTGATAAGAGAAACACTCCTGCCCCATACTCAATACAACCAGATGATATTCCAGATGATTATCTTCAAACGAATAATCTCCTTTTATGCCCCATTGATTATTACAGCCATAGTTTGATTCCACCTTTTTATCGTTCTCAAACAAATGGAAACATAATCTTGTGTGCTTCTAACGGTTATATGCATCCTTCATTCTGGTTTGATATACCTTCTCTCGTCAGAGGATCTTCCGCATTCTTAGCGACCGAAAACCAGATTAGGAATCTTTTTAAGGGGAAAAGTGAAGATATTTGGGAAATGGTTGAATATATTGCGCAAAGTGGTGTTGAAATTGTATTTATCGTTAACGAAATAGGAACTCAATATTTATATAATGCTGTCATGAATAAAAAGTATAAAATACCTTCTTACCCTTCAAAAATCGTTGATACTATTGGAACATTCGCAGCATCTTGTGGCGGATTTGGAGCTGGATTTACCACATATTTCGACCCCTTACGTGCTGGTTTAATGGGGAGCGTATCAGCAAGTTTTAATGTTGAGGGGTCCACTGCTTTCCACACCTTACACTCCCTCCCTGATCTGGCTAATGCTCGTTTGGAATCATTAATGGATTCAGTGATTGTTATTTGATCAATGAACACGCAGAAGTTTGATACGTTACTACAGCGTTTCTTTTATCTCCGAAACTTTTTTTAAGAATTGAGTTTAGAATCATCAGAGATGACACTTATATTTTTTCTGAATATGATATGGTGCTGCACTCTAAAATTGGTACCACCAGCAATCGGGTCCCACCAGCGATTTTCTTCTTCAAACATAATTTTTGTTTACTTGACACAATTTAATTGGTCAATTATTCACATGTATAATAACGTAAAATTATCACTGGATTGATTATTTCTTATAAAAGGAGCTCTATATGAAAGGAATTAGCAGATTTATTTTTGGTGCTTTAATTGGTGCCTTCATTGGCAGCTCAATTGTAATATTACTGACACCGGAAAGCGGAGAGGAAACAAGAGCGGCTCTATCTTCCAGGATTAATAATCTTGCGAAACAAATAAGCACAGCTGTTGCAGAAAGAAAAGTAGAATTATTGAAAGAAATAGAAAATTATAAAAATTCTGCGATCTGATTAGTCTATTCGTTCGATTGCAATTTCATACCGTGCAGGTATATGTGTATAACGAGATAATCCACTAATGGCAACAATCTCATGTATTTTATCGTCAATATTTCTGACGATATATGAGGTTTCCGTCTGTTTTTCAAAAATGAACTTTTCAATATTGATCCCCATATCCTTCTCAATTACCGAAACACTAAAAATCTGCGGCAGTATATTCTCTATTCGTATAAAACCTTCTGCAATCCATTCCCCATCGTTAATTTCAAAATCATCAAAAAAGGTTATTGCGTTTATTGCAACATCATCTAATAGAAAACCCTCTCCATTAACTGACGCATCTGTGACATATTCAAATTCCACTGTTATTTTCTTTCCTGTATAATCACTCAGATCAACGATTTCCTCGATCCATCCGTCAGACTTCCCGCTATACCCACATCCCAAATTTGAGCCAGTCGGGTCTTCGCTTGTACAGGAAGAAGTCTCAATCATGTGCCAATTTTTTCCGTCCTCAGAGACATTCACATAAAGATAATCGTAATCTTCTTCGATATCGTACCAAGTCCAGTAAGATAATTCCACATGACCTGATATCTCCGTGAGGTCAAATTCTCTTGATAGTCTCATTGCTGATTCATCACTGGTATTAGACCAATAATAATATTTACCTGATTTTGGATTTTCTGAAAGAACTTGGATATCCCGATTCCATTGCATCGAAATTTCATAATCACTTTCGCATGATATTTCTACAAAGTCTGTTCCGAATTGATTAACACTTCTGCTAATGGGTTCTGATCCGCATTCTATGATTTCAGTTGGGAAAAAAGAAGGAATACTGCTGTCCTTCCCATACCCATAAGTTCCGCTTGAAATTTCATCATTCTGCAAAATATTCGCTATTGCCCAATCTTGAAAGATTTTTTCGGATGTGATTTTTGTAAGTTGACTGTTCCCCTGAATTGAGGATAGTACCGCGTCTAAACCCCGCATTCCGTTTTTTGGTTGTGATATAAGATCACTGATAAAGCCAGAATCAAATCTTCCGAAAAGATACTTCATGAAAAGATATGAAGCGCCATAGTGTGGAGTAGAATCACCCTGATCATTTCCGGGCCAGAAATTTAATTGGAGGTCCGGATCAGCAGCAAAAATAAATGAACCACCCCCAGTATTAAACCCATTTAGTTCAACTGCTAATTCGGATAGGCCTTCATTAACCCATGATGTTTCATTGCGATCAACATTCCAATGGATCATGTGTTGGAATTCATGCGCAAGAACACCATAAGTGAAAAGGTTACCTAAATCAAGATAATCCGCTGATAAGTAGAACATTTCCGTCATATTTGAAAATCGTTCAATTTCAGGCATAAATGAATCTGTGGATGAAAAATAACCAGCTGCGCCCCCAAGTTTTTGGGCGTATAAGATAGTCAAATGGACATCATTATCAATTCCCGGAGACCATTCTTTCCCAAATATTTCTCTGTTTCGTTGATAAATCTGGTTTTCAAATACATCCACCAATTTTTTAACGTCAGAGGAAATGTAATTAACACCTTTTTCAACCCAAAAATAAACGTGTGGAGTCTGGTATGCGAGTTCCGCATCAATTCTCCTGTAATTGTTCTCATCCATGTTTAGTACCCAGAATTTTTTAGAATTTCCATTAATTTGGGTGATTGGTGGTTCCACTAACATCACTGGTATATTTTTAATTCCTCTGTATTTTTCAGCCAAAGCAATTGGATCATTCTCGGGGATGGTTACTGTATTTAAAATATTCAATGTGGATGCACTACTCATATCCAGAGGAGTTTGATCTAGATTTTCAGATTCATTCTCTAAAGACCACATTTCCTCATTCTGAGTTTCATCGAATTTTTCTTCATTTTCATCCATAGGTTGAGGTAAACCCAATTCTGCAATCTGCCCTATATTCTCAAACGAATAATCTGTTGCAATGAAATAAATCAGACTGATGAAAATAATAGTCCCCAACAATGTGGACAATCCGAGGATTATCAAAAAGAAGTTGAAAAAGCGATCCTTCTCTTCCATCATAATATCACCAACCAAGCAGAATTATGCTGCCCTCATTTCTTTCCGAGATCCGAATTAGAAACTGCCAAACCCAAAGATACCCACCAATACGGCATTGCAAAGGAATCAATGCTTAATCCTTCAAAAATAATTCCAAGTAAAACAAAAATTCCAGCATATCCCATTATCCTTAATTCAATTTCCTTTGACTGTATTTTCTTGAGGAAATTATGAGCAAGGAATAATAGCCAACCAAAAAATAAGGAGAAACCTATCATCCCTGTTTCTGCCAGTAATCTGACCCATAAACTCTTGATATTCAATAATATACTAGTACGGTTCATTAATCTGCTTACTTCGAACAACTGCCATCCCTTGGGTGGTATAGCTGTTGGGAAGAAAAATCCCGCATTTCCTAAACCAACACCTAAAATTGGAAATTTTCCAAAAATATTCCATCCTGCCCACCAATAGATAACCCGATCACCAAATTTTAGTTCATCAAAATAAGTGATAAATGGGTTTTTATTTTCAAATGAAAAATTAAATAAGGCCTCCATCCGAGGATCAACTTTACTAAAAATATAGGCGGTCAGACCAATTCCCATAACATATAAAATAATTAAAATAGTAGAAATCAGTTTTCTAGAAAATTTACTTTTATTTGCAATCCTTTCTGTAAATAAACTAACAATCCTGCCGTGAATTACGATGCTAACTAGAACAAGCATTAATAAAAAAGCTGCAACACCTACTCTCGATAAAGTAAGCAGTAAAGATATGACGCCTAAAACTAAAAGGATATTTTCAAAAGTCAGAAATAATAACCGAAAAGATTGGCTTGACTTCTTATGTAGAGTAAAAGAAAGCCAGAAAGGAAGATAAAACATATTCAATTGATGTGCAAACCAGGAAGGCTCAAGAGCAAACCCTGTTATCCTCTGACGGTAAAGAACTCGAGCAGAAATTAATCCCTGTAGCTCAAACATCCATTGCGGATATTTGTTCATCATATACCAGGATGCTGCCTGCGCACCACTCCAAATAAAAATTATTAATCCACTCCAATTGATAATTTGCATGGTTTTTTCTCGAATTTTCTTATCAATCGGAAATGAACTGGCGCAAACAAAATAGAGAAATCCTATGATCAAAGTCGAGAAAGCCGAAAAAAATGGGGAATATTGGTTCATGCCTTTAAATGCAGGAATATCATAGAAGAATGAAAATACAGAGCCTAAAAGGGCTACCATCACAAATAAGAAAAGCGGCAAAATGCTGGCATTTAAAGGTTTATTTTTTATCAAAAATGGTATCAACCAGAATATCACTACCGCAAATAAAAATAGAATTGACGGGCTGGCAACTGAATCAGAACCCAGCAATGATGCGACCATCGGCATACTTGTAATTGGTAAAACAGCTATCATCGCATACCAGCAATATTCAGCAACCGTGCTGAAAAACCTATTTTTCAAAATTTGAACCTCGATAATAAAATATCCCCTGAGTTAATATACTCAGAACTAAGCCCGCCACGATACCCGCCCCAGTTAACAAATTCTTCTGGTGTCGAACAGGGGCATCCGGATATTGTGGTTGCTGGACCATTTGAACCGCTAAGGGCGCAAATAAACCTCTGCTTTGGGTTTTTTCTTCGTGGATCAAATGACTTAATTGCGCGATCTCATTCACCAAATCCTGCAAAGTACCAAAACCGCATAAATCTGCTGCCCCGAATTGACCAGTTGATCGTTCAAAGCAATCTTCTAAACCCCATAACACTTCTGTTTCTGAATCAACAATCTGGGCATGTATCAATCCGTCTTGAATAACAGAGTTAGATATCTCAGCCCAAATGCTAGCAACCTTTTCCGCTAATGCCGGATCTGAAGATCGGTATCTTAAAGTCCACCGGAACTCCTCTCGATCAAGAGTGCTATCTTTTTCGAATTGAATTCTTGAATAATCACTCTGCTGTAAATTTATCTCATCAACGACACTTTCAATAACCTCGTCTGAAGTGATCACATAACCAATCCCACGCATTGTCTGATCTTCTTCAACATCAGATAGCGCCCCTGTCCTTGTGTAATCAATCGTTACAGAAAAAGAGGCGGATGCCTCATACACTGGGGGGGTCAAGTGTGCTAGAAGCAGTGCACAGAACCCACTCATCATCATGCTTAAAACTGTTATCCACCACCGTTTTGTGATTGATTGCACTATATCCAAAGGTTTAAACGTCTTATTCATATTGTTTTATTTTGCGGATTGAAAATTAATGATAATAAGGTTTTTCTCGCAATCAGTAAAAGTATCAAAAAGAACAGAACCTGTGATTGGAATGCCATCTAAATCAAAGACCTGTATGGCAAGTGCTTTTTCTGAAGCAAACACATGATCAGCAACCTGTATTTCAAATCCACCAGGTCCATAAATATCTGCTTCTGGTACTCCGGTTACTCCAATGATCTCCACTGCCTTTCCTTCAATATCCCCTGTGACCATAACGACTTTATTCATCAATGGTGTTCCATCCCAATCAAATATTTGTCCAGCAATTCCCAGCCAATCACACCCTTCAAAAGGGTGAGCAAAATTCTCTATGTAAGCAGGTATACCGGGTTGTAGAATAAAAGGAAAAGGAATGGTAGTAAATTGTGGGGTACTCGTTTCAGTAGGTAATGCAGTGGGCAATTCAGTTGGAATACTTGTACCTGTAGCTGATAAAGTATCAGTCGGCATTGTAGTTTGGGTCCCCCCTGACCCAGGCGGTTCTATTGTCTCGGGCAATGGTGACGGATCATTAATTAGAGTTGATAATGCCGGTCTAGATGTAGGTAAATTTTCCGGTATCAAATAACAACTCGAAAATAAAAAGGTTGACAGCAATATTATTAGAAACTTTTTCATCATTTCCTCAAATTTTTTATACAATTATCATTTTCATTAATCTTCATATTCTTCCCTGTATAAATGCATCTCCTCAATGATTTTATAAACCTCAAAAGGTAAATAATACCGATATGGTTTTTTCGAAGATATTAGATATCGGATCAGATTTGAGGAAATTTCCAATAAAGGAGCATTAATAAATTCTACTTTATTTGAGATTCCGGGTAAGACATCCTTTAGATCTCTAAAATCTATTTGTTCACTAGGCCTGCGCATAACGCCAATTTTGTCGCATACCAAAATAAATTCCTTTGGTTTATGCCATTTTGGCAAGTCATGAAGTGAGTCTCCTCCCATGAGAAAAACTAACTCATTATCAGGGAATTCATTTCTTATCAGATTCATCGTATCTAGCACGTAATGCGGACCCGGACGGTTAATATCTACATACGAAAAAGTAAAGCCGGGATCATCATCAATCGCCGCCTTAACCATTCTAATCCTGACATTTATCGAGGTAATTTTCTTTCCCTGTTTATGGGGAGGATCCGGAGCAAGAACCCAAAGGATCTGGTCAAGGTTTAGCTGGTCTGATGCCTCCATAGCTAAAATCAAGTGCCCTACATGCGGGGGGTCAAAGGTACCCCCGAATACTCCAATTCGCTTTTTACTCATTAAGTATTGTCCCCTTCGTATACCCACTCAAATTCATGGTCGCAAATGTACACAGAATCGCCTTCACGGATGCCGGAATTACGCAGTACGTTACCTATACCCATCGATTCAAGAATGCGGTGAAAGCGTCTGACAGATTCAAAATATTCCCAATAAGTCATTTCTGCTGCTCTTTCAATTGCACCGCCTTTAAGCACCCATCCCTTTTCGGTCTTAATTACTTCAAATGCTTTTTCTTTAGATTCGGGGTGGTAAACAGGTAGAGAAATCTCTTTTTGAACATCTGGCAATTCATCAAGTAATTTTTTTGCCCTCCATAGTAATTTATTTATATTTTCATGTGACACGGCAGAAATTATAGATGCTTCAATTCCCTTCTCTTTAAAAACTTTTTTTATGTCTTCCAATTTTTCGCGCACTTCTGGGAGATCTATCTTATTGATCGCAACAACCTGCGGCTTCTTACCTAAGTCCGGGTCAAATAAAGATAGTTCTGTATTGATCTGTGCAAAATCCGCTATCTGATCTTGGGACAATCCATCAAGTAAATGAATAAGTACTTTTGTACGTTGAATGTGCTTTAAGAAAGTATCCCCCAAACCCACACCAGTATGAGCCCCTTCTATTAACCCCGGAATGTCAGCCAAAATAATTGTTGTTTCCTCATCTAAAACTGCTGCCCCCAAATTCGGGATCAGTGTAGTAAACGGATAATTAGCAATCTTAGGTTTTGCGTTGGTTACTGAAGCCAATAAACTTGATTTGCCTGCGTTGGGCATCCCTATTATGCCCACATCAGCTAATAGCTTCAATTCAAGATGTATTTTTTTTTCATACCCTGGTTCGCCTTTTTCCGCCAAGTGCGGTGCCTGGTTGTGCGGATTCGCAAATCTAGTATTTCCGCGACCACCGCGACCACCGGGGCAAATAATCACCTCTTTATTCTCTTCAATCAGATCCGCTATCTGTTCACCAGTACCTGCTTGCTTCACAACCGTTCCAGGTGGAACATCAATGATAAGATTCTCAGCTGAACGTCCAGTCTGATTATTCACACCGCCGCGTTTGCCATTTTCCGCTTTAAAAACCGTTTGATGCCGAAATTTCCCCAATGTATTCAAGTGGCGGTTCACCCTAAATACAACATCACCCCCTTTTCCCCCATCTCCTCCATCCGGGCCTCCACGATTGATATACTTTTCCCGCCTAAAATGGACAATACCATCGCCACCTTTTCCGGATTGTACTTTTATGACTGCTTCATCAACAAACATAAGGTAATTATAAAGCAGGTCACTATGTAAGGAAAAAGGTCTCCGCTTTTAGCGGAGACTCTGATCGGCTACTTATTACCAAATTTCTTTTCAAGCAATTCTCTAAGTGTCGGCTGTCCAATTTCCTGCAGCTCATATCTAACACGCTGCATTGGTCTATTTACTTTAATAATTCTCGTAAGATCAATCGGTGTTGCCGAAATAACCATGTCAACATCGGCATTATTGATGGTTTTTTCAAGATCTGAAACCATCGCATCTCCGTATCCCATCGCAGGAAGAATAGGACCTGTGTTGGGATATTTCTCATAAGTTTTTGCTATTGTTCCTACTGCATAAGGACGAGGGTCAACGATCGATAACGCTCCAAATCGCTGTGCTGCCACCAAACCCGCGCCATATTTCATCTCCCCATGAGTCAAAGTTGGACCATCCTCAATAACAAGAACCCGTCTACCTTTTATCTCATCTGGTTTGTCAACAAAAAGCGGTGACGCAGCTTCTATCACAACTGCCTCTGGATTTAGACTTCTAAGGGATTCCCTTACCTTGATTACGTTTTCATAATCTGCAGTATCGACTTTGTTGATTACAAAAACATCAGCTAAATTAACATTTGTTTCACCAGGATGGTACCTAGTTTCATGTCCTGGGCGATGTGGATCAGCAACTACAATAGCAAAGTCCGAAGTATAAAACGGGAAATCATTATTACCTCCATCCCATATAATAATATCAACTTCTTTTTCAGCTTGAGTCAATATCTCCGCATAATCCACCCCAGCAAAAACAATAACACCGTTATCAAGATGCGGTTCATATTCCTCCCGCTCCTCGATTGTGCACTTATATTTATCCAAATCACCATAAGACGCATACCGCTGAACACGCTGCTTCACTAGATTGCCATATGGCATTGGATGGCGAATTGCAGCAACTTTATACCCTAAATCGATCAGCACTCTAGACACACAGCGGGTGGTTTGGCTTTTTCCAGAACCAGTCCGTACAGCGCAAACTGAAACTACGGGTTTATTTGATCTTATCTGGGTAGTATGGACACCCATTAAGCGGAAATCTGCACCAGCAGCTAAAACCATTGAAGCCTTATGCATTACATATTCATGTGGAACATCACTGTACGCAAAAACAACTTGATCGATATTATTTTTCTTGATTAAATCAACTAACTCTGTTTCTGCATAGATAGGAATTCCTTTGGGATACAACGAACCAGAGAGTTCTTTAGGATATTTCCGACCTTCAATATTTGGTATCTGGGTTGCGGTAAATGCAACAACTTCATAATCCTGGTTGTCACGGAAAAAAACATTGAAATTATGAAAATCTCTTCCGGCTGCCCCCATTATGATTGTGCGAATTCTTACCATTCAAATCTCCTTCTCGTAAATTGATTTACATTACTTCGGGTACTTTTATCCCTAGTAGGTTAAGACTATTAATAATGATCTGCTTTGTTCCTGCTACAATGCGTAGTCTAAATTCTTTAGTTTCATTATCTGCATTGAGTACCGGGCATTTATTATAGAAATTGCTGAACGCCCTGGCAACCTCAAATGAATAATTTGCGACTAGGAGCGGTCGTAGATCTTTTGCTGCTCTTTGGACTTCCCGGGGAAATCGCGCAAGCAAATCTATCAACTCTACTTCATCTTTTGATAGTTTATATCTAATTTCCTTACTTTCGGGAAGAGTAAATTGTACTCTTCTGAGAATGCTATTTGCCCTTACTGCTGCATATTGAATATAGGGTGCTGCTTGCCCATTCATGTCCATTGCAGCCTCCCAGTCAAATGTGATTACTTTTGTATTATCTCTGGAGAGAAGAGAATATTTGATCGCCCCAATTGCCACTTTTTGTGCAATATCCTTCTTTATTTTTTCATCTAACTCTGCATTCTTATCCTCAACAATCTTGAAGGCTCTTTTTTTTGCTTCAGAAATTAAATCTTCCAATAATACAACAGTTCCCTCCCTGGATGCAATCGTTACGTTGCCTGGAAGATTCACGATTTCATATGCTAAATGGTAGCAGTCCTTTGCCCATTTATTCCCCATCAGATCAAGAATCTTAAATATTTGCTTCATGTATAGTGATTGGCGTACATCTATCACATATATTGATCTATCCAAATCAAATTCATTGAATTTCATAATTGCCAGTGGAAGATCTTTTGTTGGATATAGGGACGTACCATCAGATCGCAATATGACCAGCACGCGATAATTTTCTTCCGTGCCTAAAATTGCATCGAGGTCAACAATGACAGCTCCCTCCGGACGTTCATCCCTGGCAATGCCATCATTAATCAATTGCTCAACAATTCCCTTCCCCGGTTCCTCAACTTCACTTTCGAAATATATCTTATCGAATTTAATTCCCAATAAATCATAAACTTCATTAAAAGCTTCTAATGACCACTGCCTGGTTTTTTCCCACAACGCAACAATTTCCGGATCCTTTTCATCCCAGAGCTTAAATAGGTCGCGCACCTGTTCTTCATACTCCGGATTATCATCAATCTTTTTTATTGCCTCAGCGTATAATCCACCCATCCATCTAGTCTTTCCTTCGGCCGGTGGAAATTCTCTGTTGTGGAAATTCATATAATTCCATAACCATTTAATAACATGTAAACCAATGTCCCCAATATAATTCGCTCGAATGACGTCATTGCCAGAGAACTCTAGTATTTCACAAATTGACGACCCTAAAACCATATTTCTAAGATGCCCGACATGGAAAGCTTTGTGTGTATTTGGCTGAGAATATTCAACCATGATTTTCTTACCTGTTGGCTGCCCACGACCAAACATATCACCTTCTTCTAATACTTCATCAATTACTCGCTTCGCAAATACTGAGGAATCATAGTAAAGATTCAGATATCCTTTAACCGCTTCTACTTTTTCAAATGAGGGTGGTAGTTTGAGTGTTGATGCAATTTGATCAGCGATAGCTATAGCACGCTGTCGGACGTTTATTCCCTTCTGCTTTCTTGCTTCGAACGAAGCGGTAGAAAAGAAAGAAGTAGAAATTCCCCAATGCCCGCAAAAAGGTATCCAGGACCATTTAAACGGTTGTTTAGATATACCCTGGTTTTCAAGGATATTTTCTATTTGTGTTTGGATTTCATTTTGTTCTTTTTCAAACATTATTTTCCGTCTATATAAATAAAAAACGGGAAGATGATTAATCTCCCGTTATTTTAACCCAATCGATGGATTTTAATTACTTATCTAATGATGCTAATTGTCTCATCAAGCGGCTTTTTCTTCTCGCCGCGTTATTCTTATGAATAATGCCTTTTGCTGCCACTCGATCAAGCTTAATCACCGCTTGTTTTACTTCCTCAACGGCTACTTTCTTTTCTCCGGTAGCTATCGCGGCGCGGGCTTTTCGCACTTGTGTGCGTGCACCTCCTCGAAATATCCGACTATTCAAACGGCGTTTTTTATTTTGCCGATTTCTTTTAATTGCAGATCTAATATTTGCCAAAACTTCCTCCAATACTTATATTACTCAAGACGCTATATTTTACTAAACAGTCATCAAAATGTCCAGAATAAAAAAACCTAAGCGGATTTACTAGGGTTCATTCAGGATTTTCTAGTTTACTTATCATCAAGAGCAGCAAGCCCTGGAAGTTGAACTCCTTCCAGCATTTTAAGAGAAGCACCCCCGCCAGTTGAAATATGGCTGATTTTTTCAGCTAAACCCGATTTTTTAATCGCTGATGCAGAATCACCACCACCGATGATGCTGATTGCCTTACTCTTAGCAACGGCATTTGCTATTTCAAATGTTCCCTTTGCAAAATTCGGCATTTCAAAAACCCCCATGGGGCCATTCCATACAATTGTACCAGCTTGCAAAATAACCTTATTGTAATTTTCAATCGTCTCGGGCCCGATATCAAGAATTCTCCATCCTTCAGGTACTGTGCCTACAGACATAACTTTAGATTTTGCTCCATTATCGAAATCATCCGCGATGACGACATCAACCGGGAGTCTGAGTTTAGACCCACCAAGTTTCACCAACTCCCGTGCAGTTTCTAACACATCATCTTCAACCAATGAATCACCAACTGGATACCCCTGCGCTTTAAAGAAGGTGTTTGCCATCCCACCGCCAATTAACACCGTATCTGCTTTTTCTAGCAGGTTTTTAATTACATTAATCTTATCGCTCACTTTAGCGCCGCCGAGAATAGCAACAAAAGGTTCCTTCGGTTTTTCAATTGCCTGGCCTAAATATTTAATTTCCTTTTCAAGTAAAAATCCAGCAACAGCAGGAAGATATTTGGATACTCCAACGTTTGATGCGTGAGCCCGGTGAGCGGTTCCGAAAGCATCGTTCACAAATACATTAGCGTATGAGGCGAGTTCTTTCGACATTTCAGGATCTTTCTTCTTCTCTCTGTCATGAAATCGGGTGTTTTCTAGAACTAAAACCTCCTTTGGTCCCAATTTATTTACAGCATCCTCAGCGATAGGTCCGACACAATCCGTGGCGAAAATAACTTTCTCACTTATTAATGTTCCCAAATATTCCACAACAGGTTTAAGACTGAAAGCGGGTTCTGGTCCGTTTTTTGGTCTACCTAAATGCGAACACAGTATCAATGACGCTCCCTTATCAAGTAGATAATTAATAGTTGGCAACGCAGCTCGGATGCGTGTATCATCAGTTATCTCTCCATCCTTTATGGGCACATTGAAATCAACTCGTACTAAGACGCGTTTGCCTTTTACATCAATATCTTTAACAGTTTTTTTATTGAACATTCTTTCCTCTTCATTAATAATAAAAGACGTAATCTTAGTCTAATTATATTCAGATTACGTCCTTAAATTCACCTATTAAATAACTAAAGCTTTTTTGCGATCAGCGCAGCCACGTCTGCTGTTCGGCAGGAATAACCCCACTCGTTATCATACCAGGCTACAACTTTAACAAGATTTCCACCCGTCACCATGTTCGATTCAAGATCAACGATTGAAGAACGTGAATCTCCCTTGAAGTCCATTGAGACCAATGGCTGGTCGAATTTCCCCGTTGTGACCCCTAAAATTCCTTTAAGGGAAGTCTCAGATGCCTTGACGAAAGCATTATTTAATTCTTCTTTAGTGATTGATTTTTCAATACTTACCACCAGATCAACAATAGAGACAGTTGGGGTTGGAATGCGCAAAGCAAAACCATTAAACTTACCCTTCAATTCAGGTATCACTAAAGCAACTGCTTTTGCCGCACCTGTCGTAGTTGGAATAATATTCATGGCTGCAGTACGCGACCTTCTCAGTTTCTTATGCCCTGAATCCAGGATCTTCTGATCATTTGTATATGAATGAATGGTTGTCATTACACCGCTCTTAATAGTAAATAAATCATTGACCACTTTCGCTACGGGTGCCAAACAGTTAGTTGTACAGGATGCATTTGAAAGAACATGGTGTTTTGCAGGATCATATTTATCATCGTTCACACCTAACACTATTGTTAGGTCTTCATTCATCGCTGGTGCGCTGATAATAACTTTCTTTGCTCCGCCCTTAACGATGTGAACATTCGCACCTGGTTTTCCATTTGGATCACCAATTGCATCTCTGAAAAGGCCGGTTGATTCGATTACAATATCAACACCAAGGTCCTTCCAGGGAAGATTTCCTGGGTTCCGCTCAGCGAAAACTTTTACTGGTTTTCTGTCTATAACAAGTTCATCACCATTAACTTCAACAGTTCCGTCATAGATACCATAACTTGAATCGTACTTGAATAAATGTGCATTCGTTTTTACATCAAAAAGGTCATTAACTGCAGCCACTTCTAACTCATCCCCATGCCGTTTGTTCAATGCCTTTAACACTTGTCGTCCAATTCTGCCAAATCCATTAATACCAACTTTAACTATCATTACTTACCTCCAATTTTTTTGAAATTTTACCATGTGAAAATATCTTAAAATATCTATCTATTCAAGATTATGAGAATCATTGTTTACGAGTGGACCAGTTCGCTCAAGGTAGAGATCTGTAATAACCTCAGCCAACTTTTGCGGATCATGACGCCAGGCATTTTCAGCATCTGCTATTGATGAGAAATATACAGAATACTGTTCCTCCAATTGTGAATCAGGAAGAACAGCTTCAACACCTTTTGGCATTTTAAAGTGGGAATCAAAATTACAGAGAATGATATCAAAGTGAAGACCTTCAATATGTTTCTCAATCGCATGAACATGATCACTCCACGTATATCCAAGAGTTTCCCCTTCCTGGTTTGCCACATTACATATAAAGAACTTTAACGCCTTACTGGATCTTATCGCATCCGCCAATCCTGGAACCAGCAAATTAGGGATTACGCTGGTATATAGGCTTCCGGGGCCAATAATAACTAAATCGGCATTCAATATTGCCTGTACCGATGGAGGAAAAGGAAGGGGATTACTGGGTTCAAGCCAGATATGTTCAATTATTCCGTCAATTTTAGGAATCGTGCTTTCCCCAACCACCTTTATTTCCCTTCCCTCATCCGGTAAATTAATTTCCGCAACTAATTTGACATCATGCAGCGTCGCGGGAAGTACTCGCCCCTTAATTGCCAGAACGCGTCCGGATTCCGCTACTGCTTCTTCAAAACTCCCTGTAATATCCGCAAGAGCACTGATGAATAGATTTCCAAGCGAATGGCCATTAACTCCTGCTCTTTTACCAAATCTATACTGAAAAACACGCGACAGCATCTCTTCGTCATCAGCCAAAGCGGTTAAACAATGCCGAATATCGCCGGGGGGGAGGATGCCCAAATTCTTGCGCAGTTCACCCGAGGATCCACCATCATCAGCAACTGTAACAATTGCAGTTAAATTATGGGAGTATTGTTTTAGTCCTCTTAGCAGTGAGGATAACCCTGTTCCTCCTCCAAGTGCAACGATCCTTGGACCTTTTTGCCGCCGTCGGTAAGTGGAAATAGTATCCAATAGAGGTTGGCCAGGTTTTAAAAAAGGCCTTAAGATAGATCGATTTAACTCTAGTAATCCTGTAAATAAAATTGCAACACCTACCCCGCCATAGATCAACGCTCGCAGCCATCTTGGAAGGTTGGAAAGGGAAATCGCCAATAACATTTTTCGAAGCCATCCTGCAGATGTGTCTCTGTAGATATCCAACGCGAAGAAAGTCAAACCCAGGGCAATAAAAGTGGTCCCGATTAATACAACGAGCAGCCACCTTTTAATACCGATTCCTGGAGTTAACCATCTATAAATTTGAGAAAGAAGATTCTTAAATCTTACCTTCCAGAATTTATTTTTCACTGACATGCAAAAAATCATAGCAGTCTTTCATTCAATAGTCAACTTGTTAAGAGACACGCTATAATAAATCCATGGATACTTTTATTGCTGTAGATATTGGTGGTACAAATATCCGATGTGCTTTATTTCCTTTTAAGGAAGATTCGCATATCGCGATTAATAAAATCATGACACAAAACAGCCAAGGAAAAACTGAAAAACCAATTGATCGGTTAATTTCCTGCATTGAAGATATTTGGCCAAAACAGGGGGGGGTTCTCGGAATTTGTGCGGCCGCTCCAGGTTCAGTTGCTGTTAATGATGGAGTGGTGTTATTGGCACCAAATATTCCCGGATGGAAAAATGTTCCGTTAGTCAAAATCCTCGAAAATCATTTTTCCGTAAGAACCTTAATAAATAACGATGCCCGCTTAGCTGCCTATGGCGAATGGAAAAAGGGTTCAGGAATTGGGCATTCCAATCTCATATACTTCACAATAAGTACTGGTATAGGTGGTGGGATAATTGTTAATGGGGAACTCCTCCAGGGGGAAATTGGGATTGCTACAGAATTAGGCCATATAAAAATACTTGCTGATGGGCCAATGTGTGGCTGTGGGCAGCCTGGACATCTGGAAGCACTTTCCTCAGGAACTGCCATCGCAAAATACGTCCGAGATAAAATTCACGAGGGAAAAGACAGCACAAATTTTTTTAAAGGAAAATTACCAAACTCTGCTGAAATTGCAGATGCAGCACGTGCAGGAAATTCTTTGGCGAAAGAAGCATTTGACCGTGCGGGGTATTACCTTGGGATAGGAGTAGCCAATTACCTTCATATTTTTAATCCATCCTGCATCATTTTTGGAGGAGGTGTTTCTCGGAGCGGAAATCTTATTTTCGATCCTTTTTATGCATCCCTTAAGAAACATGTGCTGAATAAACTGTATTTAAAAAAATTGACAATAACCACAGCTAAATTGGGAGACGATTCAGGGCTGATTGGATGTGTGGAATACATTCGTGATATCCTTCTGTAAATTTAGATTGTTTTTAGAAAAAATTAATAAATTACATACTTTTATTTGATATAAAAAGAAAATGCTGCCTGACCTTAGAGTAAGACAACGCGATTATCTATTAGAAATCTTACGAGCGCTAACCCAAGAGCTCGATTTAGATGCGCTATTAGAGCGCATCCTTAAGATTTCAATTGAGATGTTATCCGGACAAGCTGGTTTAATACTTCTTCGAGGAGAATGTGGCGGCTGGCATTTGCAGGTTTCCGAAGGTATCTCTCCTGCTTTTATTAAAGAATTAGCACCATTATTAAAAGAAATACCAGATAGTGAAAATCCCGAGCAATTTGAAATACCAGAAGTTAATCGGATTTTAGGTAAGTTTACATTTTCCACAACGCTTGGTTTATTAAGCGGCGTTGGCTTACCATTGGTCACTCAAAAAAGAGTTGTCGGTTTGATTTTTATATTTCGTGGTTACCCGGGAATGTTCTCCGCAAATGATAGAAACATTCTTAGTAGTTTCGCAAACCAGGCAGCTATTGCAGTCAGAAATGCCCAACTTTACACAACTGTTACCGCAAATAAACAGCGCCTGGACGCAATTCTTGATAGCGCAGCCGATGGGATTTTGCTCATCGGAGCAAATCAAATTATTGAAAGGTGCAACACTGCTTTTTCACGGATGATTAGCGCGCCAGCCGAGGAAATTCAAGGGAAAATTCATGGAGATGTTCTTCAATTTGAAAAATTAACTCGAAAAACCAAATTGGAAGATGCAATTGCTGGCGGATGGCCTCTTACCCCACATGCACAATTATATGTAGAAGGTGATCTTAAGAGAAAAGACTCGCCCTCGCTTCCAGTGGGGATCACCTACGCGCCATTGCTCTCTCCTAAAGGCATTCTTCTCAATATCATCGCATCGGTCCGCGATATCACACGATTCCGCCAGGCAGAAGAACTGAAGAGCACTTTTATTTCCGAGATCAGCCATGAATTAAAAACACCTGTAGCATTGATAAAAGGATATGTCTGCACACTGCTTCGGGACGATGCCAAATGGGATAGCAAGTTCTTAAATGAAAGCCTTACAATCATTGAAGAGGAAGCCGACCGATTGAGTCAATTAATTGACAACTTATTGGACGCAACTAGACTTCAGGCGGGTGGTGTGACTTTAAAAAAATCTGAGGTATTCCTTCCCGGTATATCAAAGAGATTATCAAAGAAATTCCAAAATCAAACTAAAGAGCATGAAATTATCGTCGATTTTCCTGACAATTTCCCAACATGCTTTGCGGATGAGTCAAGAATTGAACAAGTGATTATTAACTTGATTTCTAATTCCATAAAATATTCCGATAAGGGTAAAATTCACATCAGCGGTGAAATACGAAAAGATATTCTGATTACTTGTGTAAGCGACGAGGGGCCAGGTATTGCACCGCAAGATGCCCCATTTGTTTTTGATCGCTTTTATAGATCTGCAGATGCTTTACGAAATAAGAAGGGTGTCGGATTAGGATTATATTTAGCGAAAGCAATTATTGAAGCCCATAAAGGAAGAATGTGGGTTGATACTGAACATGGGAATGGCGCAAAGATTTGCTTTGCTTTACCGTATAAGTAAAAAAATTCCCAATTTTTTAAAAAAATAAATTAAATAGAAAAGAGTTTCAAAAATGGCGAGAACACAAACATCATGCCCTACCTGCCATCAGCCTGTTGTTGTTGATATTCAACAGGTTTTTGATCTGGGAAAAGATCCACTAGCAAAACAGAAATTTTTATCAAATACATCAAACTTCCTGCACTGCCCTTCTTGTGGGTATCAAGGAATGTTAGCAGTACCGATTATCTATCATGATCCCGATAAAGAATTGTTATTAACTTTCTTCCCCCCTGACCTGAATATTCCGGTTAATGAACAGGAAAAGCAAATTGGTCCTTTAATTAATCGCATCTTGAATGACCTTCCACAAGAAAAACGTAAAGCATATCTGCTTCAACCGCAAAGTATGCTTACATTTCAAACAATGATAGAAAGAATCCTGGAAGCGGATGGAATTACCAAAGAAATGCTTGAAGATCAACAGAAAAGGATCAATTTATTAGATAGATTGATCAAAGCACCTAAAGAAGATCGTTTAGCGATCTTTGAACAGGAAAAGGAAATCATCGATATAAATTTCTTTTCTATCCTATCCAGAATCGTCGAATCTGCTATGGCGCAGGGAGATGAAAAAACGCAAAAGCCACTCCTTGATCTACAGCAGCAGCTTTTTGAAAATACACGGGTAGGGAAGGAATTGTTCACCCAGGCGAAAGAAACAGAGTCCGCGATTAAATCTTTACAAGAAGCAAGTAAAAATGGCTTAACAAGAGAAAAGCTATTAGAAATACTTGAAAATGTGCCATCAGACACTCAATTATCGACAATTGTAAGCCTGGCGCGTTCTGGTCTTGATTATGGCTTCTTCCAGTTATTAAGCGAAAAGATTGATTCAACGAAGGAGAAAAACAAGAAGCGAGAGCTCACACAATTGCGTGAAAAATTACTGCAGATCACCGAAGAAATTGATAAGAAACTCCAAGAGCAAATGACCAAAGCAAAACAATTATTAGAAAAGATTATCTCGGCAGAGAAAATTGAAGAGGAACTTGAGAAAAACTTCAACGCTGTCAATGATTTCTTTATTCAAGTGCTGCAGGCTGAATTATCCGCAGCGCGAAAGGACGGAAACCTTGATCGTATCCAAAAATTAGAACGGATGATGGTTGTCATTGAAAAGGCATCTGCACCAGCCGAAGAATTAAAGCTTTTCGAAAATTTTCTCGAGTTTAAAGATAATGATGATCTTAATCGATTAATTTCGGAGAATAGCACAAAGATAAATCAAGCTTTTCTAGATCTGATGAACAACATCGTCAATCAGGTGCAAAAACAAAAAAATCAACCTGAATTATTAGAGAAAGTTACAATGGTTTATAAGGCAGTTTTAAGACACTCCATGAAAAAGAAAATGGAAGCAGAATAAATATCAAAAAGAATCATTATTAAAGATAAACCCAACACCACGAATAGTAATTATATATTCATGTGTTGGGTCGTTTTTTAAAAGACGCGTTCGCAAGCGCCTTACTAGCGCATCCAATGCTTGTTCAGTAACACCTAATACCTCGTCCTCACCCCATACTTCACGTACAATTTTGTCACGGGTTACAACCGTATTTTTAGCGCGAAACAGAAGAGTGAGTAATTTATATTGCGGTACAGAAAGAGGAGGTATTAATTCTTTTTCACCAATCCAAATTCTTCTTGCTTTCTCATCGATATATAATTTTTGTGTTTTAGATACTGGCTGGGTAGTTCTCATATCTAAGGGCAGCGTAGCATCCGAACTGATAAAAACCAGCTCTTGTATTAATGCAATCTTTATTGCATCACCTTCCCCAAGAACATATGAGCCGTTTATGCGCTCACCGTTCACATATGTTCCATTTTTACTATCAAGATCAACAATTCGAACTTGCCTATCTTTAATTGGCTCAAACTTTGCGTGGAAGCGAGATACTTGTCTATTTGGAATAGTGATATCACAATCTATATCTCGCCCGACAACTAACTCTTTCTCAATAGCCCAGTTATCCCCTTTTAGAGGTCCATCATGTGCAAATATGATTGGAATATTTTGTTTCGTCTGCTTCATTTATAATTAAACTTCCTCATAGAAGTATAATATAGCAAATTCCTTTAAAAATTATTAATAAAACCAATTATGCCTTTACCGCTTAAGAAAGATAAACTGATCCGAAACCGATATCTGATAAAAAAGATCATCGGGCAGGGTGGTATGGGATGTATATATCTAGCAGAAGATACTCGCCTAAGCGGAAGACTATGTGCCTTAAAGGAAGTTGAACATGACCGGACATTAAATTCGGTACTCCACAAAGAAGCACAGAAACAATTCAAACAAGAGGCGACAATATTGGCCAGACTTGATCACCCAAATCTGCCAAAGGTTTCTGATTTCTTTTCAATAGATAATCGGGATTATCTGATCATGGATTACATACCGGGTGATGATCTCCGAATATTAATGCTTAAAGCTAAACACCAGGAAAAATTTCTCCGCGAAAAAGAAGTAAGATCTTGGGCAAATCAATTAGCAGATGCCTTAATCTATCTCCATAATCAAAACCCTCCTATTTTGCACAGGGATATCAAACCAAGCAATCTTAAATTAACCCCAAGTGGGTTATTAAAACTTGTTGATTTCGGGTTGGTTAAGCTGTTAGCCCCCGGCGAGATGACTATCACAATTATACAGGGACAAGGAACAGCGATATATACACCATTGGAGCAGTATGGTGGAGATGGATCCCATACAGATGTTCAGAGCGATATCTATTCCTTTGGAGCAACACTTTACCATCTGCTGACAAATAAACCCCCCGCTGATGCTAGAGCCAGATTCATAAATCCAGATATACTTATCCCTCCGCGAAAATTGAACGCGAATATTTCCCTTCAAATGGAACGTGCGATTCTATGGGCAATGCGCTTGCATCCTGATGAAAGACCAAGAGATATGGCTCAACTTAAAGACTACTTTACAGGAAAATCTATTGTCATCGAAAAAGACCGATCTGATCAAGTCCTGAATAAAAACTACTTTGAGAAACCATTTGAAAAGACTCTTCTCATATTAGCGGTATTTCTTATGACTATCACTTTTTTCGGATCACTTTTTCTTTGAGCGGTACTGTAAAATCCGAATATATATCCACCCAATTACCCCTCCAATCAATACACCAACAAGAACAGAAAAACATAGTTTTATATATCCATTAAAACCATATCTTAGAGAACTTCCTGGAAAACCGAAAATAAACCATGCAGTATTAAATAGTCCCCCAACAACACTGCTTCCGCAAATTTTTATTCGATCCTCAATTAGAAAATAATCATGTAGTAAATAAAAAGCCGCTGCACCTAAGATCCATGAAAAAATGGTTGCAACAAACCATTCTAAGACTTTATTGTTTTTTTTCTCCAAATCAATTTCAGGTAATTCTGTAATTGATTCATCACTATCCACTGATTCTTCAAGCACGGGGATTGATGTTGGGATAATCGCACTAACGATCGTTTCTTCTTCCGATATATCGAGTACGAGGATTTGTGACCTTAGTGCTGGTTCACTTACTACTTTGATTTCATGCAACCCTGCATTTTGCAACACGGCTGAAGCCTTTGCGATCCCATTTTCAGTAACAGATTCGATTTGCTGAATGGTTGTATTTGCTCCCTGCTCATTCATTGTGAACCTGACTACCGTTCCATCAGGTACAGGATTATTGTTATGGTCAACAATAATCCCAGTCTTGACTGGTAAGACGTCTCCCAACTTGAAAATTGAAAGTGTCATTTCCTGATTCCCGTTGATTTGTTCTTTTCCCTCTACATCTATAATAGATTGTGCCGTATCCTCATCTACAGACAAGGGGATAATTTGACCTGGTGCTGGAGTCATCGCAGTAAAAAGATCATATGCAATTCCAGAAATTGAAACGGGGGAAGTACCCTGGGGAGCTATTTCCTGAAAAATGATTCTTGCGGCAACTTCCACAAAAGAAGGTAATTTACTATACAAACAATAAAAAGCTGAAAATGCGGATATCTCTGTCGCATCAAAATCGTATGGGACATCAAAAGAAAAAACCAGGATGTTCTTATCTTGCAAAACTGATGGATATTCTGCTAGCAGGTTATGCAAAGCATAGGATGATGGTTGCTCGTGGTCAATCTCCCGTAAAGCAAAAATCACCCATTTCGCTTTCGACAGATTCTCTTCCACCTCAGGGCGGTTGAATGGACTATTTACATAATCATACAGATCACTAAAGGAATAGGAAATGATCTGATTCCTACTAATCTGCCCATTCCCCGATGGTCCATAAAGATTAAGTATGGATGTTTGTAAACCATTCACAGGAAAAATATCTTGTGGGCGGCATCCCTCACATTGCTGAACTGTTTGGTCATCGGTAAAAATCAAGATACTTTCACCAAATTGAGGAGGTAATGGAAAGGATTCATTTATTTGATTCTGCGATGGATTCACTAAAGTAGCTGCCTGCAGTGCCACCTCGAATACAATTTCAGAACCACTCACCAGATCAGACAATTTATTTGAATTAGAAATTACCTTCTCTAATGAAAATTCGTCATACAACTTATACTTCTGGGTTAATACTCGTATGAGAGATGCATCCACCCTTTCAGCAAATGCCTGATCCTCTTTATACTTCTGAACGAGTAAATCCATCGTTTTCCTATAAGTAGCAAATCGATCTTCATCGCCAGTTGATATCAATTGATCCATGTATAAAAGGTCATTTCCCGCCAAGAAAGCATTCCTTACTACCTGACGCGCATCTATGAATTGGCCGTTTGGGTTAAAAAACCTATAAACTGCCTGGCTTCCTAGATCATCACTCACCAAAATGCCGCCAGCTTCACGCCATGTATCTAATGGAGAAAGCTCCATCAACAGATCAACTGCATTCTGATCAAAACTTATTGGTTTGGTTGTAGCCCGTATATTCCCTTGAAAACCCTGATAACGAATATGGCTAGTTAATAAGCCATCAGCCATAGAATCAGTCCCGGAATCAATTGGAGCCGTTACCCTGAAAAATGGAGCCAATTCAACCAACTGAAGCTGTTCAAGTGATTTCCGCACTGTGGCAACTTCTTCCTCTGGAAGTCGGTCAGAACTTCCGCGTCCAGGAAAATTCTTTGCGATTACTGCAATTCTATTTTTACTTCCATGATGAATACCATCAATATACGCAGTAGCCATTTCCCCAACCCAATATGGATCTCCACCAAATGTCCTCACACCCAGATTTTCTTTCTCATCGCTATAAATAGTATCAAGGACATCTAACGATGGTCCGAAAAACATATTAAATCCAAGAATATCCAATTCACTGCCAATGAGTTTGCCTACATCTTCCGCAGTTGAAGTATTCCAGGTTGCTCCTATTGCCATTTGAGATGGAGTAGAAGTCACTCCGCTGATCATCTGGTCATATGGAAATGATCCACCTGGTTGTGAAATTCCTACAAATAATGGAATGTAATCATTGATAAAATCAATATTTGGCGATACTCCCAATTCATGACTCGCATCCCACTCGATCGTTTGGAGTCCAGAAATGAGATCATATGCATTCTGGAGTGCATAATCAGGATCAATAAAATTACCGTTTTCACCTTTCAGGACAACGCCCCCTACATAATATTCTGAGATGAGCTTGTATATCTCTGATTCTTCGCCAATTTCCGAACCATCAAACGTGATCAAAAATAATTGGCCTACCTTTTCTTCAGGTGACAATCGGGCGGCTAATGAAACCGCTTTTTGATATGATTCAGAATTAACATTCTCATCATCACACAAACCCATTGATGTGATTAAAAGGGATATCAAACACGTGACCGTAAGAATCAGCAGCCCTGATCTTTTCCTCTTCTTCTCCATATGTCAATAATAATACTAAAAAAATGCTACTTTTTCATCCTGCTTTTTATTTTATGCGCTAACTTTGGGTCATCCGTTATGATTCCATCTACTCCTATATTAATCAATTCAATCATATCGGCTCTCATGTCAACCGTCCATGTATTCACTTTTCTATTCATTTGATGCTGTTTTTTAATAAACGATTTTGAAATATCCTTGAAATTCGGATGAATATAATCCGGTGACACCGATGAAAAAATTTTTAACCTAAGTAAATACCCTAATACACCTCTTGAACATAAAAGGGCAACATGTGCCCCTGGAATGAGCCGTTTAATTCTTTTTAGATTTGAGGGAATAAAAGATGAGAAAAGCAGTTGGTCTGGGATATCTATTTTATTTGCTATTTCAACCACTTTCTCTGGTAGTTTATCGAATGGGTTGTGATAATTCTTCAATTCCACATTGATTAGAGCCCGATCTTTAAATATTGTAAAGACTTCTTCCAGTAAAGGGATTCTTTCATTAGGATATTTCCTGGAGAAGGTGTACCCGGCATCTAACATCCGTAACTTCTTGGCACTCAACTGATCCACTTTCCCAGAACCATTAGTTGTTCTATCAACTGTCCGGTCATGGATCACAACTGGAATTCCATCCGCGCTCAGCATAGCATCCAGTTCAAACGCTTCCGCGCCTTGTAGCAAAGCCAATTCAAATGCTGCGATTGTGTTTTCAGGCGCATATTTTGAAGCTCCGCGATGCCCAAAAATGATTGGGGAATGTAATTTTTCAATCCAATGCATATGTTTTTCTCATATAAACAAGAAGATTATAGCACCCAGCAATATTTGATATATACTTTCTTGCTTATCATATAATTTCATTATGGATGATAGTGTGATAGTGTCAGTATTTAATGAAGATTTATCCCTACAGACAATTTTATACGCGCATTAAGAAAAACAAATTCCTTCCGAAATCTTATTCATTAATGATGGTTCGGCTGATCTAACACTACAACCAAAAATCATCAAAAAGTTCTATGAAGATCCATCAACCCGCGGAGCTATGCATAGGGCAAGAAAATTAAGTTCCATGATGTCACAGAAGCAGTATGAGCATTATTTAAAGTCCGATTCCAGTATAGTGGGGAATAAAATTTACCTTTACAGTGTATTAATCAACGACCCTTCAGCCCACTTAGATCGATATCTTTTATTTTAAGTTGAAGCGATTCCCTGCCATTATATATATTCAGATCATATGAGAACAGGATATCAATCGTTTGGGCCGATTGTATCCTTTCATAATACTCCCCAAACCGGAAAGCAACAGCATCAAAATTTATCTTTCCGTCTGAAACTGTCATTTTTAAATGATCACCTGCTTTTCCAATCCGCCGAACTCCCTTACATTCAACACCCTTAGCGATAAATAAAGGCATTGGATTCCCGATCCCCACAGGTTCCAGGTCAGCAAAAGATTTCAACAGATCAGGATGCAGGTCCATCAGGCTAACTTGCGCCTCCGCTTTAATTTCACGTACTAAAGGAAAAATATTTTCTAATTCCCGCTCACAGATCTCTGCGAATTCCTTAGTAAAGGATTCAATATTTTTCATTTCAACTGTTAATCCCGCAGCCATCTTATGACCGCCGTGCTGAAAAAGAAGATCCTTACATTCATCAAGTGCAGATGTTATATTTAATTCAGGAATACTGCGGCAGGATGCACGTACGATATCTCCCTTTTGGACACCAATGATCGCTGGACG
Organism: uncultured Pelolinea sp.; assembly: GCA_964383575.1. Taxonomy (GTDB): domain Bacteria; phylum Chloroflexota; class Anaerolineae; order Anaerolineales; family Anaerolineaceae; genus Pelolinea. Next base: position 22,820 of record CAYLHI010000009.1, on the reverse strand, counting down.
GTAAAATTGCTCCACCAATCTTGAGGCAGCCAAACCTACCACTCCCTCATTAAAATCCTTATCCCAGTAAAATAGCATCCATTCATTTATCTCTGGATCATACAGGCTCTCAACCTGCGCTTGAATCTCTTTTGTTATCCCCTGCCGTTCTTGGTTTTTCTGGTCCAATAATAGGGCTATTGCCCCTGCCTGTTCTGTAGTTTCTGCCATCAGAATTTGAAAAGCAAGGTCAGCTGATCCTAGCCGCCCAGCTGCATTCAACCGCGGTCCGATTCTAAAGCCAATATCCTCAGCTTTCACCTCATGAATGTTTATTCCACTCACATTCGCGAGTGCCAGTAATCCTGGACGCTTTTCAAACTTAATGAATCGTAATCCTTTTCGGACCAGAGTCCGGTTTTCACCATTTAATGGTGCCAAATCAGCAATTGTTCCAACGGCAACTAAATCAATCCAATTGTCAACGCTTACATTGGGGATTGGATATTTCTGAAGTAAGCCTTGCGATAATTTATATGCAATTCCAACTCCAGCCAATTCTTTGAACGGATAATCATCATCTGGCTGTTTCGGGCAAATTACAGCATTTGCTCTTGGAAGAGTAGCAAAAGGCTGATGATGATCCGTGATTATCACACTCACTCCTTCCCTCCGTGCATGATCCACTTCTTGCACGGATCTCACACCGCAATCCACCGTGATTATCAAATCCGGTTTTAACCACAGCACTTCTTGAAGAGCACTCATTGAAAGGCCATAACCTTCATTAAACCGATTGGGAATATAGGAATTCACATCAGCGCCGTATTGTTGAAGAACCTGTACCATAAGTGCTGATGCTGTAACTCCGTCCACATCATAATCACCAAAGATGATGATCTTCTTGCTAAGAAGAATTGAATCATGAATTAATTGGATAGCTTTTTCAAGATCTCGTAACAAAAAAGGATCATATTCTGGTTTATCAGCCCGAAGAAAAGATTCTGCCATAGATGCTGTTGTAATACCCCTGTTGAACAGTATCTGGCGAAAAAGGGATGGATATGACTCTAACGCTTTATTAAATTCATTCGGAATTGGGGGCGAGCTAATCCAACGCGTCTTCGGTTGATCAACCATGGCAATTATTTTGTTTGCAGATAATACCGCGGCATCCGAGCGGCAAGACCACACAGTACTTCATAATTAATAGTGCCCCAATCATTCGCGATATCCGTTGCCGATATTTCCGCGCCCAATTGCTTTCCAATAATAATGACTTCATCTCCAATTGCCGCATCAGGTATTTCATCTAAATTAACCATGCATTGATCCATACATACATTTCCAATTATCGCAACTCGTTTACCGTGTATCAGAACAAAATTCCCCGGCCGTCTTCGCAGCCCATCTCCATATCCAACCGCAATAACTCCTATGCGCTCTTCGCTCTTTGTATGATACTTATGGCCATAGCTAACCCCATAACCAGGAGGAAGTTCTTTTATCGATATCAATCTTGTTTTCCAGGATATCGCGGAACCAATACCCTTGGGTAATTTCGTCTGGTCTGATGGAGGATGCCCATATAAAGCGATGCCAGCTCTTATTAAGTCGAATCTAGTTTCTGGAAAATTGATCACTCCTGCTGAATTTGCAGCATGAATAATCGCGGGCAGAAGATTTTTAGATTCCAATTCTCGTAAAACAATCTCAAATTTATTAATCTGTTTAGCAGTTACATCCTTTTCTGGTTCATCCGCGCTTGCGAAATGAGTAAACACACCTTCCAGCATGAGCGATTCTTGCTTCTTTACGTATTCAACAAAATTGACTGCTTTATTTGTGAGAACACCCAATCTCCCCATACCAGTATCAATTTTCACGTGCAAATTGACCCTTTGCTGAAGACTCTGTGCATGTGAAGCATATGCTTCGGCAACCGAGATATCATAAACTGTAAGGCTTATTTTTTCTTTAATCGCATGTGAAACCCGCGTTGGCGTTGTATATCCTAAAACCAGAATTTTCGCTTGTATCCCTAATTCTCTAAGCATGAGTGCTTCTTCAATCCGGGCAACACCAAGCCATTCAGCCCCAGCATCTTCCAATGCGACTGCGACTCTTTCCAATCCGTGCCCGTATGCGTTTGCTTTAACTATAGGCATCACTTTAGATCCAGAAAGCTCATTCAGTAATTGGTAATTTCTACGTAAAGTTGAGAGACCTATCTCCAGCCAGGTTCCATAATTTTCTAATATCATTCGCCAAGTATAAACGCCACTCACTCATATTTCAAGTCATTTCAAGGCTTGAATAGAATATAATCGTGGAAATCATCGGATTAGAATCTATGGAAAAAGATTTATTTGCTTTTCAGGTTACTGCGAGACAGGGAAAAGCACGGGCGGGAGTTCTTACTACTCCACATGGTAATGTAGAAACACCAATCTTTATGCCGGTGGGTACTCAAGCCACAGTTAAATCGTTAACACCCGCGCAGTTGGAAGAAATTGGAGTTCAGATTCTGCTCTCCAATACTTACCACCTATACCTTCGACCCGGTGCTGAACTTATTGAAAAATTTGGCGGTTTGCATCAATTTATGAGATGGAAAAAACCAATCTTGACTGATTCTGGCGGATTCCAGGTTTTCTCTCTCGGAGATCTTCGCAAAATTGATCCGGATGGCGTAACTTTTAGAAGCCATTTGGATGGGTCAACTCACCGTTTTACGCCAGAAAAAGCAATCCAAATCCAAGAGCAGTTAGGGGCAGATGTAATCATGGCTTTTGATGAATGTTCAGCTCCTGAAGATTATCAATATAATCTTGAAGCCATGGAACGTACGCATCGCTGGGCTGAACGCTGTATCAAAGCCAAACGCCGAAAAGACCAGGTACTCTTTGGAATCGTTCAGGGCGGCATCCATCCAGAGCTTCGCGAAAGATCTGCGGCTTTTCTCGCATCGCTTGATTTTCCCGGCTACGCAATTGGTGGTCTCTCTGTTGGAGAGAGCAAACCAGACATGTTGAACACAATTGAATTGGTTAACCAGATTCTTCCAAAGGATAAGCCGCGTTACTTAATGGGTGTTGGCACTCCTTACGACATGGTTGAAGGAGTCCGCCGAGGGGTAGATATGTTTGATTGTGTTCTCCCCACCAGATTAGCTCGCCATCACGCAGCGATGACATTGTCAGGGCGGATGAATTTATCGAAAGCAGTTTATAAAAAAGATCCGTCACCGATTGATAATATATGTTCGTGTTATACATGCCTTAATTTCAGCCGAGCATACATTCGACATCTCATCAACGTAAATGAAATCCTGGCTGCAACACTACTTTCGATCCATAACGTGTTTACATTGGTAGAATTAAGCAAACAGCTAAGGCAGCATATAATCGACCAGAATTTCAACACGTATGCCGAGCAAATTTTAATTAACCTAAATAAAGAATATTGATATATTTAAAATGACTATTATCCAAGCTTTAATCCTGGGCATCATCCAGGGCATCACAGAATTCCTTCCCATATCAAGCTCAGGCCATTTGGTAATTATCCCCTTTTTATTAGGCTGGGATTTACCCAAAGAGCAAATATTTCCTTTTGATGTGCTAATACAGATAAGCACCCTGATTGCGGTTATAGTTTATTATTGGAATGACCTCACACAAATTGCTCATTCAATGATTCTTGGTATTAAGAACAAAAAACCGTTTGCAGAAATTCAAGCAAGAACCGGATGGTTGGCAATTTTAGCAACAATTCCAGCAGGCATAGCAGGTTTACTTCTTAAGGAGCGCGTAGAAGATGCATTCACCCGTCCTGCTGCCACAGGCGCATTATTGATCGTTACAGCAGCGATATTGGCTGTATCAGAGACGATAGGTAAGAAATCCAGAAACATTACAACACTCAACTGGTCAGATGCCATTGTGATGGGTATTTCTCAGGCAGTATCCATCTTCCCGGGTATCTCCCGATCTGGCAGCACAATTTCAGGTGGATTGTTTAAGAACATTGACCGAAAAACCGCTGGTCATTTCACTTTTTTAATGGCTATCCCAATAATGTCAGCAGCAGGAGTATTAAGTCTCATTGATTTGATCAAAACATCAAATCTTGCTCAGTTCCTTCCAGCGATGGCTGTTGGATTCTTAACCGCAGGAATTGTTGGCTTTTTTACTATCCGCTGGCTGCTTGGATATATTGCTAACCATTCTCTTTTTCCGTTTGCAGTATATTGCTTTATCTTAGGAAGTGGTACTCTCATTTTTTCATTAATAAATCCTTCCACCCCAAGAAATTTTGAAACCACAGCGGAAAAAGATTTATACCGCATATCTTATTCTTCCTCCATTCAATGGATTATCCCAACAATTAATGAGTGCAATGAAAAAATACCAGAAACATCTATCTTACTCAATCAGTCGGACAATGATATCTACCCTTCAAGTAGTGATATCTATATTTCCTATGGTGGACTGTCTTCAGCACAACCGTATATATATCAACTGGGCGATGATTTTCTTGTACCCGCAGCGAATAAAGATAACCCGATCCTCAATCTAACATTGAGTACGCTGCGGGGATTGTATCAGGGAAATATTACAACAAATAACGAACTGGCTGAAGAATGTGCTGAATGCATCATCGCTGAAGGAAGTAATATCACCATTGGAGAAACATTTCATATATGGGGTTATCCTGAAGAATCTTATTTAAATCAAGCAATTCAGTCTGCGTTTCAGATAGATGTTTTATCCCCCAACCTTTCCATCGCGCCAAATCCATCTTTACTGCAGCAGGCATTATCTCTGGAAGATAGGTCAGTTGGTATTCTGCCCCAGAAAGCGATCGGTGATCAGTTGAAAACCATTCCCCTCGTTGATATGACTAACGATCAAGCGATGATCCCCATTCTTGCCTCTAGCAATGCAGAACCTGACGCAGCGCTTATTGGTTTGCTTGTTTGCCTACAAAAAGAAATTTATGAATGAATTTCATCTTCTTATGATATACAATTAAATTACATTTTTCTATTCACGGAAATCAGGAGCTAGTAGATATGCTAAAAGATATAAAAATTGCGTTCATTGGACCTGGTGTGATGGCAGAGGCAATGCTGTCAGGCATTATTAACAACAAACTAACCGATCCTGCCAATATCCTCGCGTCCGGACCTCTTGAAGATCGCAATGCAGAACTAAAAGATAAATACGGCATTCAAACTTTTTCAAACAATAATAAGGCTGTTGCCCTTGCCGATGTAGTGATCCTTTCTGTAAAACCGCAGCGGTTGGAAAAAGTTTTAGAAGGATTACAAGGATCTGTGAAAAAGAACACACTGGTTCTTTCTATCGTAGCTGGCGCATCAATTGCTAAGATCTCTCGATTATTAAAACATGATAAAGTTGTCCGCTCCATGCCTAATACCCCTGCTCAGATTGGAGAAGGAATCACAGTTTGGTGCTGTTCACCTGCAGTAGATGAGAACCATAAGAAAATTGCCCGCGCCATCCTGGGTGCTTTTGGGCAGGAGATTTTCGTTGAAGAAGAAGAATATCTCGATAAAGCCACTGCTCTTTCCGGCACAGGACCAGCGTATGTGTATCTCTTTATGGAAGCAATGATAGATGCCGGCGTTCACCTTGGTTTTTCTCGCCGTATCTCCGAGAAATTAGTAACCGAAACTCTGCGCGGATCAGTTGATTATTACGATAAAAATGGACTTGAATCCAAACACGTTGCCGCTCTGCGCAATCAGGTCACGTCGCCAGGTGGTACTTCTGCGGAAGCGCTGTATTACCTGGAAAAAGCCGGCTTTAGAACCGCTATCTCCCGTGCGGTATGGGCAGCATATCAGCGCTCACGTGAACTGGGGCAGGACGCAGACACACATCCACCAGAACAGAACCTTTGAGTAACATTGATCCTGATTTTCCATTAGTAGAACTGCACCGCCATTTAGATGGCAGTGTCCGCCTGGAAACGATCCTCGAAATCGGATTGAAGAACAAAGTTGGTCTTCCCGCAAAAACGCTTGAAGAATTGCGCCCATTTGTCCAGGTCACTGAACCGAAACCCAGCATTCTCAGTTTCTTTGAAAAATTCAAGTGGCTCACATTAGCAATGATCGACTATGATGCTTGCAGCCGTATCGCGTATGAAAATGTTGAAGACGCAAAAAAAGAAGGCATTGATCACATCGAGCTGCGTTTCTCTCCATGGTTTATGGCAGAAGCCCATCATCTGGATCCTACAGGTGTCACAGAAGCTGTCGTCGACGGAATTCAGCGCGGTACAAGAGATCATCAAATCAGTGTAAATCTGATCGGCATCATCAGCCGGACTTTCGGTCCTGAAACATGTTTTAAGGAATTGGACGCACTCCTCACACAAAAAGATAACATTGTTGCGCTGGACCTTGCCGGGGATGAGGTTAATTACCCCGGTGAACTTTTCGTGGAACATTTTAAGATCGCCCGAAATGCCGGTTGGCATTCCTGCCCGCACGCAGGTGAAGCAGCCGGCCCGGAATCAATCTGGCAGGCAATCAATTTACTCGGCGCAGAACGAATTGGCCACGCGGTATCCGCACCTCAGGATCCTGCATTAATGGATTATCTTTCTTCTAACCAGATCAGCGTAGAATCTAACCTGACCAGCAATGTCCAAACAACAACTGTACCTGATTATGCCAGCCACCCGATCAAGATATTCTTGCATTCAGGCATCAAAGCCAGCCTCAGCACCGATGACCCCGGCATCAGCGCAATAGATATCAATTATGAATACAACATTGCGGCAGTCAAAGCTGGATTATCAGCAGAAGAGATTCATCAATCCCAGAAAAATGCTCTTGAATGTGCCTTCCTATCAGATTCCGAAAAAGAGTCGCTCATTTCCACCAAATTTAATTAGTTTAGTTTTGCCATAATAATCCCTTGACATTGAAACTATTTAATGCTATTCTACTATTAGAATATATTAGTATTATATTATTAAGGAGCAACAATGGAAAAAATAAACCATATCAATGAGCTTGGATCAATTTATAAACAACCCAGGAATAAGATCAGCCTTGTAGATGTCCCTCCCCTCAATTTCCTGATGATTGATGGAACAGGAGATCCCAATGACAATCCTGAATATTCAGAGGCAGTAAGCGCATTATACGCGGTTGCTTACAAATTGAAGTTCGCCATAAAAAAAGGCCCGCAGGCAATCGATTATAAAGTGATGCCGTTGGAAGGCCTCTGGTGGACAGAAGATATGGCGTTATTTAACCTTAAGAACAGGTCTAACTGGCAGTGGCGGATGATGATCATGCAGCCGGAATATATCACAGAAGATTTGTTTAAAACAACAGCTTCCTCTTTGAGAGAAAAGAAGAATCTTCCCAGACTGGATGACTTACAATTTGAAACATTTCACGAGGGGTTAAGCATGCAGATATTTCATCTGGGACCTTACGGTGAGGGTGAGCGTGAAACAATCAATAAATTGCATGCATATATCGAATCAGAAGGATATCAGCGGGTTGGTAAACACCATGAGATTTACTTCAATTCACCTCTCCGCACAGCACCCGAAAATCTAAAAACGATCATCCGCCAACCCGTCAAGCCGGTTTAGGATTTGCCGCAGAAATCAAGAACCGTCACCGATGCGGAATTGGCTGTTATAAGCCTTTTAGCAGAACAGCCAATGCACGGGTACCAGATTGAGCAAATTATTGAAGAACGTGGTATGCGCGACTGGACAAATATTGGATTTTCATCTATTTACTATATCCTTGAAAAACTTAAAAAATTCGGTTGGCTGGAAAGTGTTCTTGAATGTGGAGAGGGGAAGGGCCCGGCACGGCAGATTTATTCTCTGACAAATACAGGCAGAAATGTGTGGAAAAAAGCTGCACTAAGTGCTCTCTCCCACCCTCACAGGAGCAGCAGTAATTTTCAATTGGGTTTATCAAACCTTCTTCTTTTAGAAAAAGAACAGGTCATACCCGCCCTGAAGGAATACGTGAATGAACTCGAACAGAAATATCAACAAGTGTTGGAAAAACTCACTAATTATGGAGACAACCTCCCCTGGAATGCTTCAGCCATGTTCGACCTCAGTCTTACACAGATTAAAACTGAATTGAATTGGGTAAAAGCATTTATAGAGAAGATTTAATTAATAACACCCTGAGCAGATATTATGCTTTAAGGCACATCCTTCTTGTTGCCTGCATAAAGTTCAATAATATCAAACACAGAAATCACTGAAAAATTTCCAAACCTGTTTTTTAATTGATATAGTTGTTGCGCTATGCGGTTGCAATGTCATGCTCTTAAGGCATTACTTATTTAATCTTTCTAGCAAACACAATCCCCTGTGAATCCTCATACACAACCGAGTAATATTTATGCCATTCTTCAGGGTCAAAATACGTCGGGATCTCCATTTCCCCATATTCTCCCCCACCACCAAACCAATCCGTCTTAATTACCACTACATAATCCGCACTGTGTTCTCGTGAAACGGTATTTGTATATCCCGCGCCGTAAACGTAATAAGGCAGTCCATTTTCAACCCACACAGTGGAATCACGCACATTCTTTTGGACATAGTCATACGCGCTGTGATAACCATATACTCCAACGGATTCTCTAAATTGATCCCTGAGAATAATCGCATTTTCTGGTTTTCTCTCCAAAACCGGCCACATCCGCCAGACAACCCCACCAGCAATCAGAAGCAGGAATGGTACATATAGATGATCCGCAATTTTTTTAATTTTGCTATTAAAGTTAATTTTTCCAAGAAGATCATCAACTAAGAGCAGCACAATAATAAAGACATACGCCAGCATTGCCTGCCCAAAACGCCAATTGATTAATGCGGGAGCATCTGCCCTGGGGAAAAAAGCAGAAAAGGGAGTGAAAATAAAGCCAGTTAACAAAAGCAGAAGCATTCCGGCTTGCCATCGGTATTGGGGGAACTTCTTGATACTGCCCAGAGCCATCATCAGACTCAACCCAATGATTATATATAAAGTCTTTGGAATGTACTTATAAAAAAGGGGGTTAGTCAGGTTGGAAGCTATGCTCCATTTTGAAGCTTCAAGAACACTATCGGAAAATATTTGTCCATTCAAGATCATGTTTCGCAACAGCCAGATCACACCGGGGACCATTAAAGACGATGAAATCAAATAGAATAAAAGATAAGTCTTGGATTCTCTTCCCCAATTTTTAATGATCTCCCAGATTATTTTTCCGCCGAGGAAAATCCATAAAGGTGCCATGATATAAACAGCGTTGGGTTTTACAGATACAGCGATCATCCCCGCTATGCCAGCCGGAAGCATAGCCCGCATATTAAAACCACCGGTTTTAGGGTAGGGATAGAAAAACAATATGGATAATATCGAAGCAGCCAACAGTAGGTCATTTTTCCCCACTGTATAAACTTCCGTTTGAAAGATCTTCCAGATATTAAGGAATTGATAAAAGAAATTACTGAGAATGACCAATGTAATTAGTAAGAGCAAAAAAGATGATTTTATTTTAGTGTACCGCTTTGCAAGCAGCCAGAAAGACAAAATGAAAAACAGGTCTATCAGCGCGTGCATCCATCCAAATAAAGTCGCGTCCCCTGAAACCAACAGGCAAAAGGACAGCAGGGATTCATAACCGAAGGGGTATTCACCATAGGAAATTGTCATGTCATTCGCTGATCCACTGCGGTACATTTCAACTGCTTTGGGAAAGTGGTATTTACCGGCATCCCAGGAAAACCAATCTCCAGCGATCGACTCCGGCCAACGCACAATAGGGATCAGGATAAAAAGGACAATTATTAAAATTGTGACCGCGTAAACAACATACTCAGATAATGCCCTTTTATTCGTATTTTTTCTCTGCAGAATTTGACGCCCGGCAGCAGCGTTAGTTCGAGAAAGAACGATAAACAAGAGCGGTGTAAAAATAAATACAAGTGAAAATACATAAATTGGTTTATATAAACCGATAACACCTAAAACAGAGCCAGCAAAGATAGCGCTGTAAAAGAAGCAGGTAATCCCCACATAGATATTGAATATGCCATTCCCGATTATATCTTTTTTGATAATCCATCTCCCTAAATCAGACTCCAATTATTATACGTGTTTTTCATTTACCTTTAGAAATGTGAACATTATTAAACAATAAGACTGGGCATTCAATAACTCAGGATAAAATATATCAGTAATGGGTGAAACAAACGCAACGCTTTTATTACGCGGAAAAAGTATTTCATGCCGCTCTAAAATACAACTTCGGAAAGCTATGAAAGAGAACAACATTTCAGTTTCCGCTCATCTGGCTGTACGTTCTGGTGAATTAATAACCGATGATGAAATTATTAAACCAGGCGATCTCATAGAACTGATCTCTGTTAGCTCAGGAGGATAAATAAATATGCGGTGTAGGAAATGCGGCGAAAAAGCTGTGATCAATATGCGCCAGCATCGGCTGTCATTATGCAAACAGCATTACCTGGAATGGCTCCCCAACCACATCCTGAAGTTAATAAAAAAATATGAAATGTTCTCAGAACATGACCGCGTTCTAGTGGCTGTTTCTGGTGGTAAAGATTCACTGGCGTTGTGGGATATTCTATGGAAATTGGGTTTTCATACTGAAGGGTTCTATATAAATCTCGGAATTGATGCGGAAATCGCGTATTCAAACCGCTCAATGGAATTCGCCCAGAATTTCGCTAATCAACGTAATTTAACATTGCATATTGCTGATGTAAAAAGAGATTACGGGGAATCCATTCCAGAAATTTCTGTCAGAACCCGGCGCGGAAGAACCAAGCCTTGTTCATTATGTGGATTAATCAGAAGGCACATGATGAACCAATTTGCCGTCAATGGTCAATACGACGTACTCGTTACCGCACATAATCTGGATGATGAAGCCGCCATTCTGCTGGCGAACACTCTGGATTGGTCGTTGGAATTCTTAGCCCGGGGTGAACCGGTTTTACCATCAAAGCCAGGATTCATAAAGAAAGTTAAACCTCTTTGCCGCACATATGAACGGGAAGCGGCTGCCTATGCCATTCTGCGTGATATTGAATATATGCGCGATGAATGCCCGTTTTCGATCGACAGCAAACAGCGTTATTATAAAAAATATCTGAATGAATGGGAACAGAAACGGCCCGGTACAAAACTGCGCTTCTACCTGAACTATCTTACCGCGATCGCTCAAGGCGCTTTCCCAACCAGGCAGGAATCAGCACAGCAGCTCGCCCAGCAGCGCTGCCCGCAATGCGGCCAACCCACTAACACTGGCGGCTTATGCGCCTTCTGTAAACTTTTCGATAAAAAATAACCATTTTGGGAATTTCATCTTAAATTAAAATAGCGGGGTTTTCTCCCGCTATTTGGATAACTTTTTATGCATTTTCGAGATATTTTTCAACTTCCCAGTCTGTAACATGAATGCGGTAATCTTCACATTCTTCTAACTTCGCACGCCGGAAAGCAGTGTATATCTCTGTTCCAAGCGCATTTTTAAGTACATCATCTTTATCTAATTCAGTAAGCGCTTCTGAAAGAGACGAGGGTAGCTCTTTGATACCTTTAGCTTTTCTCTCCTCTTCGCTTAGCATGTATATATTGATGTTATTCAACGGTTTGGGCGGTTTTAATTTATTATCCATCCCGTCCTGAGCAACCGCCAGCATCCCCGTGAAAGCAAGATATGGATTAAAGGATGGATCCGGACAGCGAAGTTCTGCCCGGGTTGCTTTTTCTTGGCCAGCTGTATAACGCGGTATGCGAATCAATGCGGAGCGGTTGATCTGTGCCCATCCCACATACACCGGAGCTTCATATCCAGGGACTAAGCGTTTATAAGAATTCACTGTTGGAGCGACTAAAGCTGATAAAGCGCGGGCATGTTTCAATTGGCCGGCGATGAAGGAATAAGCAATTTCGGAAAGATGGAAATCATCATCCTTATTGAAAAAGACATTGTCACCTTTTTCATCAAACAATGACATATGTGTATGCATTCCAGAACCATTTATCCCAAAAATTGGTTTGGGCATGAAAGAAGCGATCAATCCGTGCTGGGCAGCGATCGCTTTGACCGTATATTTCAGTGTCATCACATTATCTGCCGTACGCAGTGCATCCGCAAATCGGAAATCAATCTCGTGCTGACCGCGGGCAACTTCATGATGGCCCATTTCAACTTCTAACCCCATTGTGTTTAATGCGTACATTAGTTCTGTACGCACCTGCGCGGCTTCATCATCTGAGGAAAAATCAAAATATCCGCCCACATCATGCGGTACAGGCCGCAGCCCGCCGTTTTGCCTGAATAAGAAGAACTCCGGTTCTGGTCCGCAGTTAAATACCAGACCGCTTTTTTTCAAGTCCGCCAGCATTTTCTTTAATAAACCGCGCGGATCACCGGCGAATGGTTCGTCATCCGGAGTGTAGATATCGCAGAAAAATCGCGCCCGTCGCATATTTTCCGGGGTCCAGGGTAGAACCGCATAGGTATCTGCGTCAATTCGTAGGTGCATATCACTTTCCTGAATGCGGGCAAATCCCTGCACAGAGGAGCCGTCAAACCAGATACCGTTGTCCAGTGCACCTTCCAGCTGCTCGACAGGCATATCGACACTTTTAACTTTGCCGGTTACATCAGAAAATTGAAAACTGATGAATTTAACGTCATCCTTTTTTACACGTTCTAAGATCGCTTTCTTGTCCATATTACCTCCAGTGGCATTTAAAATATATTAGGCATGCCCGGGCATGCCCATATTAACACATAACTCCTGCTATGAGTGCCCTTCCTGTAAACCGGGTTTCTTAATTGCAACCCAGACCACTACGGAGACCTTGGCGCAGGCATCGCTGCCTGTTATTGCGTCACCGTTTTATCGGAAGGGAAAAAGAAGCCCGCGGTAGGGCTTCAGAGGCATCCGCTGATCAAATCGATTTTTTCCCGTTACCGGGATTAGCGCTTTCCTTGCGGAAAGGAACCTCTTCCTCGTAGTCTCTCATAAAAGAGACCCAGCCGCTATTTTCCTTTTTTATTCAATTGTTAATATAGATGCATTTTTACCACATGAATTTTTCTCCGTCAACCAGTCCGTTTTATCCATACAGTGTTACAGCGTCCATTATGCCCAACTGTACTCAAAAAACCACCAAAACTATCCGTAGCCTGCCGCCCCTGTCGTAGTTTCATCCCTTTTCATCGAATTTACACCGCGAAAGGCGGCTCATTTATTTCTAAATCGATAAGGGAAAAGAAACCATAGTATAAGAGTAGAAAATCCAAAAATCGCCATCGCCAGGAGCAGAATTTGAACCCTATTCTGTTGAAAGGCTTGAATATCAGGTCCATCCGGATTGAGCGAAAAATGGTAGAAGCAGAAAAAAACTATGGTAAAGAAAAAAAACCATATTTCCTTCTTCCAATTCCATAAATCACTGCCATCAAAAACAGATATTGGGAATAATCCAAAGAATACTCCTTGTAAGGCAATTAAAAAAATCATCAGGAATATCGGCTCCAGCCAAGCGAGAGTTGCTGCCAGCCTGGCAGCTTTAGGGTTTACTTTGCGAAGTTGTTTATAATCTATACGGTGTCCAGGATTCACTTTGTTTTACCTTCTCGGTTGATATTTGTCTTTCACTCAGCAACAATATTAACTGAATGTATTTTTGATACCTAAAGTGGTTAGTATCTCCTGGACACCGTACAATTGAGGGTGTGGAAAAACAAGATTTCCCTTGAAAATTACCACGTTTTAGCGCCATATATGGTGGTTTTTACCTAAAAAATATATTGCATTTGCTCATTAATGTGACTTTTTTCACACCCTCAACAATTCACCCTTGATATTTATAGAGAAAACCTGTATAATATGTTAGTAGTTTGTTGTCAGACCACTAATACGTAAGCTGGCAATTAGGTCTTAATGTTAGATTATGAAAAATGACAATGAAATGGAAATAACTCCTTTAAAGAATAATGAGTTGGTTACCAGTCAAGTATATCGTTATCTGAAGGAACGTCTTATAGAAGAGCAATTCCCCTCTGGCCATATGTTGCCCTCTGAGAACAAACTTGCCAAAAAATTGAATGTAAGCCGTGTTTCACTTCGACAAGCACTTCAACGTCTTGATCTTGAGGGGTACATTGAACGCAAACGAGGCTTAGGTACCTTTGTTATTGATAGGCATCCAAGCCATGTGGAAGCTGGCATCGAAAAATTGATTTCGATGTCCGAACTAATACGCTCGCGTGGTCATGAGCCTGGTACTAAAGAGATTGAGATTTTTGCAAAGTTGGCTGACGATAGGATAGCCAAGCGGTTAGGTTTATCTAAGGGAAGCCCAGTTACGTTGGTGAATCGGGTTCGTACGATTGATGGGAAACCATTGTGTTGGGATAATAGTATTTTCCCATCCAATATTTTACCGCCTACGGTCACCGCTAGTGATATAGGAGAATCATTATTTGCATATGTTCACAAACGGATTGGAATGGAAATTTCACATGCCGTTGCTCGTTTACTACCGGCAAAGGCAGATAAACTTCTTGCTGATAAGTTAGGAGTACCTATAGGGACCTTATTAATCAAGCTAGATCAAGTGCACTATCTTGAGGACAATTCACCGTTTTGGTATTGTAATCTTTTATTCCTTGAAAGTGAATTTGGTTGGTATATCGTTCGCACCAGATAAGGCTTTTTTTATTTTTTATGGATGAGGTGCAATGATCAGTAGAACAGATAATTTGTTTTCTTGTGGAGGTGATGTTATCGCAAATCATATTTAAGGGAATATTGTTTCACAGAATAGCTTTTTGGTGTTAATGATTATTTTTCAAAAAAGGATATATAAATGAAAACACATGGGATTTTAAATAACGAGCTTGCAAAGCAAGTAGCGCGACTTGGACATGGTGACATGATTGTGATCACTGACCGAGGATTTCCATTTCCAAGGCATGACCAGACAATTTGTATTGATCTCTCTATTGGTAGAGGAATTCCTAAAGTTGCTGATGTCGTAAAGGTTGTACTTGAAGAGCTTGAGATTGAGAGAGTAATAATTGCTGATGAAACTAAGACGGTAAGCCCCAAAGTCTACGATCAATTTAAAGCAATATTAGCTACGAAGAAGAATAAAGGAAATGATATTGTTGAAAAGAATATTCCGCATTCAGATTTTAAACACTTGGTTTTAAATGGTTCATTGGAGGGACAAGAGATGAAAGTGTTTGTCAAGTGTGGACAATTCACGCCATATGCCAATATCATATTAATTTCAGGCGTAGACTTCTAAAGCGAACAACGCTTGCACTTGATCTCTTTATTGTTATAAGGGATTAAGTGTATGCAATTATTCAATTATTTTAAAGCATAGGACTAACATGACTATCTTGAATGAAATATTTATTAACCCCAAACCAATAATTGGTATGGTTCATCTTCATCCTCTACCGGGTTCTCCACTTTTTAACCCTCAAAAAATGGATATGGACAAAGTTGTACACATCTCTGTTGAAGAGGCAAAAATCCTTGAAGAGGCGGGCGTAGATGGTTTGCAGATTGAAAATATATGGGATTATCCATATCAAAAAGGATGTAATGTTGGGCATGAAACGACTGCTGCTATGGCAGTTGCCGCCACTAAAGTGAAAGATGCTGTTAGCATTCCGATTGGAATAAATTGTCATCTGAATGCTGGTGCCCAAGCGTTAGCGATAGCTGCCGGGGTTGGAGCAAAATGGATCAGAGTTTTTGAGTGGGTAAATGCTTATATTTCTCATGCCGGTATATTGGAAGGAATCGCAGCAGACCTCTCGCGGTATCGTGTATTTCTTCACGCCAAGGATGTCAAGTTTTTTTGTGATGTAAATGTGAAGCATGGCAGCCATTTCATAATTTCTGATCGAACGATTGCTGAACAAGCTAGAGATGCAGAGAGTGAAGGAGCTGAAGTTCTTATTATTACAGGGGATGAAACAGGGAAAGCTCCAACAATAAAAAAAGTAAAAGAATTATCTAATGCTGTGGAGATCCCAACATTGATTGGAAGTGGAACTACCAAAGAAAACGTAGTCGATCTTTTGGGAATTGCTAATGGTGCAATTGTTGGCAGCAATTTTAAACAAAATAACGATTGGAAAAAGCCTTTGGATAAAAAAGCAATCAGAGAATTTATGAAAATGGTTGAGGAATTAAGGAAAGGAATAGAATGAATAAAGTTTGTTTAAGTGGAAAAATTATAAGTATGGGCTCAATAAACATGGATTTAGTAATGTTTATGGATCGATTCCCGGAGCCAGGCGAGACAGTTGTTACGGATAATTTCAGTACCTTTCCTGGTGGAAAGGGTGGAAATCAAGCTGTGACTGCATCGGTTCTTGGCGGTAAAGTTAAATATTTTGGCAAACTAGGTGAAGATGTATTTAGTTTGCAGTTGAAAAAAGCACTTAATGAGCGCGAAGTGGATACAACTTCAATACTTGTGGATAAAACCGCTACTGCTGGTATTGCGATTATTCTAGTGAACAAACAGTCTCAGAATTTAATTTCCTTTACTCCAGGTGCTAATGCATTATTGACCCCAGAAGAGGTAAGAGATCACAAGGAGCTTTTTGAAACAGGAGCAATTTTTCTATCTTCAATGGAAATAAATCCGGAAACGGTCTACGAATCAATACGCGTAGCAAATGAAAATGGTATGTTCATTATTCTTGATCCAGCTCCTGCTCCGAGGGAAAAGTTTCCAGAAGATATACCAGCTCTGGTAAATATTATCAAACCGAATGAAACAGAAGCCTCGTTGATTACGGGAATTAAGGTCAATGATTTTGTTAGTGCTGAATTGGCTTTGAAATCATTAAGGAGGATGGGGTTCTTGTATCCGATAATTACACTTGGCGAGCAAGGCTCTATCGCTTATATTGATGGCAAATCAGTTCGAATTCCTCCTTATGAAGTGGAAAGTATAGATAGCACTGCAGCAGGTGATGTTTTTTCTGGTGCTTTGGCAGCGAGTCTTGCCACAGGTGGCAATTTGGAAGAGGCTTTGAATTTTGCAAGTATTGCTGCAGCGCTTTGCACAACTGTTAAGGGTGCTCAATCGTCGATTCCTCCTCTTGCTCAAGTAAGAGCTCTTTGCTAGTCAAAACGGTAGTTATTTTATCAGATATATTTTTTTGAAGGTGCACAATTGGAAAAGAAAGTAGCCCTTGAAGTTAAGAATATACACAAAAGGTATGGTGGTATTAGAGCGCTAAAAGGGATTGATTTAGCAGTGTATGAAGGTGAAGTTTGTGGCTTGGTGGGGGAAAACGGTGCTGGTAAATCAACGCTTATAAAAATTTTGACTGGTGTGGAAAAAAGGGATGAGGGTGAAATTCTTCTCAATGGAAAGAGTATTCAGATTAACGATCCTTTGTTTGCAAAAATGAAAGGTATTGCGGCAATTTATCAGGAACTGAGCCTGATTGAAAGATTAACTGTTGCTCAAAATATATTTCTTGGACATGAGCCTGGTAATGGCAGATTAGGTTGGCGAAATGACAAGGAATTAATCAAGATCACTCTGAAATATTTAAGCAAGTTCTGTATCAACATTGATCCCAGGCACATGGTAAGTGACCTGGGGTTGGGTGAGAAGAAGATTGTTGAAATTCTCAAAGCATTATCTATTGATGCCAAAATATTATTACTTGACGAGCCAACCTCCGGTATGAGCAGAACGGAGATTGAAAGTCTTTTTAAGATTATAGGAGACCTGAAGCAGCACAATGTCACCATGATTTATATTTCCCATCATTTGGAAGAAATATTCAAAGTCTGTGATCGGGTTTCAGTGTTACGCGATGGGCAAAATGCCGGTGTGTTTGATATTGAAAATCTAGACATGCCAATGCTTGTTCAGGCAATGATAGGAAAGAAATTGGAGGATGATATCCAGTCTTCAAAGAAGAAATTAAAGACAGAAAGGGTTTTGCTTGAAATTATTGATTATTTTGCAGAGGGTATGAAAGCTCCCATGAATCTTACTTTGCATGAAGGAGAAATTCTAGGTATTACTGGCATTATTGGCTCTGGAAAAAGCAAATTGGGAAGAGCACTATTTGGTGCCTCCAAATATATCTCTGGAGAAATTAAGATAAATGGAAAAACCCAAGTATTGGCAACACCTGAAATTGCCAGTAAAAATGGGATTGCATATATCCCGGAGGATCGTAAAAAAGAAGGTCTTTTCCTTTCCCATTCAGTTGTGGACAACCTAGCGGTACCGAATCTTGATAAGATGATGATTGCTAATACTTTTGTTGTGAAGTCAAAAAAGAAGCATTTATGTGAGAATATAGGTAAAAAACTGCACGTTGTTCCATTAAATTTGCAAATGAAAGCCAGAAATTTGTCTGGGGGGAATCAGCAAAAAGTCGTTATTGGAAAGTGGTTGTTAAGTGATCCGAATATTTTGATTATGGATGAACCCACACATGGAGTGGATGTGGGTGTAAAGGTTGAAATATTTCGTTTGATAGAATCATTAGCTAATGAGGGTAAGGGGATAATCTTTATTTCCTCAGAATTTGATGAGATTCGACGTCTTTGTAACCGCATCATTGTTTTGCGTGATGGATTTATAGCAAGTGAAATGTCGGCAAGCCAGGCAACAAACGATAAATTACTCTCAATAGCCATTGGAGGGCAAGTATGGTAAGGAACAATATCCAAGGGATTTTAAAGGCAGCGAAAATAAAAAAATTATTAAGTAGCGAGATTGGTTTAGTATTAACCTTCTTGATTATCTCGGTATTTTTTTCATTTTTATCAGATTATTTTTTTGCTCCAAAGAATTTATTCAATGTAACCCGACAGGTATCCATAAACTTGATTGTGGCTATTGGTACGACCTTTGTAATTCTTACTGGTGAAATTGATCTTTCAGTTGGTTCAGTAGCAGCTCTTTCTGGTGTTGCAACAGCATGGGTAATGACTATAACTAATTCGATTACATTAGGTATTCTAGCCGGCTTGGGAATAGGATTGGTGATTGGTTTAATTAATGGCTTACTAACAGTTTATGGCAAGATTCAATCCTTTATTGTGACGTTGGCTATGCTAGGAATTGCGCGTGGTATTGCGCTTTCTTGGACAAGCGGACGACCGATATCAAATCTAACCAGAGAATTTGCGGTTTTTGGAGCTGGCTATCTAGGGAAAATTCCTGTTTCAAGCATTATAGCCACTGTTTTTTTTATCCTGGGGTTTATTATCCTAAATAAAACTAAACACGGGGTTTATGTATTATCAACAGGTGCAAATAGAGAAGCTGCCAGATTGTCCGCTATTCCAGTGAATCGTTATCGGATTTTAGCATTTCTTGTTTCAGGATTGCTTAGCGCTGTCGGAGGCATAATTATTACCTCTCGTTTATTATCAGCTCAACCTACGGTTGCTGAGGGTATGGAGTTGAATGTTATTGCAGCAGTGGTTTTGGGTGGAGCCTCGTTATCTGGTGGCGAGGGATCTGTGGTAGGGACTTTATTAGGGGCAATGATTATTGGTGTGATTAATAATGGTATGAACCTTACTGGTGTGTCGCCTTTCTTACAGGAGATTGTTAAGGGACTCATCATCCTGTTCGCAGTTCTAGCGAAAAGAAAGAATGATTAATGGAAGATAGATTTTTGAGAAGGAGGTGGTGCGATAGATTTTACTTGTTTGTAGTAAAGAACATAATAACAATAAAAAACTTTTAGGAGGAAGCAAATGTTTAAAAAAGGCACTATAGTACTTCTTGTCTTGTCATTATTTTGTATTGCAATGACAAGTTGTGCTACCGAAAAAGCTCAAGTCGAAGAAGCACCAGTTGAAGAACCGGAGGTTGTTGAGGAAGAACCGGCAGATGTTTATGTCATTGGTTTTGCAGTATCAACTCTGGCAAATCCTTTCTTTGTCTCAATGAAGGATGGTGGAGAAGCAAAGGCGGCTGAATTAGGGATGGAAATAATCACCTTGGATGCGCAAGATGACATTGAAAAGCAGGCATCGCAGATTGAGGATTTAATTAGCCGTGAAGTGGATTTGATTATTGTAAATCCGTGTGATTCTGACGCAATAGCTACATCTGTCATAGAGATCAACAAAGCAGGCATTCCTGTGATTACAGTAACTCGTCCATCAAACGGCGGTGAAGTTTTACAGCACTTGGATGTTGATAATTCATTTGCTGGTAAGCTAGTAGCCGATGAGATGATCAAAGTTCTGGATGGGGTGGGCAAAGTCGCCATTTTGGAAGGCATTGCTGGCGCACCATCTGCTGAAGCACGCCAAAAAGGTTTTATGGATGGGATAGAAGGAGTTGAAGGCATTGAAGTTGTGGCTAGTCTAACTGCTAACTATTCACGCGAAGAAGGTGCCAGCGTGATGGAAGATATCCTTCAGGCCAATCCTGAGCTTGATGCCGTATATGCGCACAATGATGAAATGGCGTTGGGTGCAGTCCGCGCTATTATTGCTGCTGGACTCTTGGATAAGATTAAAGTCTTTGGTGTCGATGCAGTAGATGACGCATTGGCTGCTATTGCTAAAGGTGAAATGGTTGCCACAGTCAAGCAGCAACCTTATTTACAAATGGAGATGGCAGTTGAGGCTGCAAAGACAATTCTCGATGGCGGGACTGTTGAGCCATTGGTGATCATACCTCTGGTGCTAATCAACGCTGAGAATTTACCTTAATTCAATTTCAATAACGTAGCAAGGCGATGAGTGAACTCATCGCCTTGCAGGGACATACTAGGCAAGTATAGTCAAGAATAAGTTTGTTGTAAAGAATACACTTGAGGGTGTTGAAAAAGTCACATTAATAAGCAATTTCACCATAATTTTATGAAAAAACCACCATATGTGACGTAAAACCATAGTAATTTTCAAAAGAAATCTTGTTTTTCCACACCCTCCACTTGTCGCTTGTAATATAACAAATATCCTATTTCTATGATATATATCTACCTATTTTATCCAATCAGGCTCCGTGTCAATCCGAAAATAATAAACTATCACACCAGTGTCACTTTCCACTCCCGTTCCGCTATAATACGTTTCCTCATGTCAACCTCCCAAATCTAGTACCACTCATAGGTATACACAATTAGAAAAACAAATAGAAACCTCTAATATCAACCAGCTACCTTTAAGATCAGTTTCGCTTCGTTTGTATAGCATAAACTTAAATTTATCCTATGCGATATAAATAAAATCGGTTGACACTTTTAGCCAGATAATCTACTCCTTGCCAAATAATATGAGGTGGCTGGTTCACGTCTTTTTCATTGCCCCTGATCGTGGTCGTATTTCTTTCCAACCACCCTGTTCACATTTATCATCTCAAGCTGGGATAAGTTATTTGCAATCTTAGCCGCTTCCCACTCTGGTAAGTCATCCGGGCTACCGCCGTTTCTCTCACTGATTTAACAAAGTGTTTGCGAAAGTGGCTTTTTCTTCGTCAATTTACTCATTGAATAAATACGGACCGATTTTTACTAAAAAAAATATATATTCCATTTACTGTTAATCTCTTAACTTATCCTAATATTTAAAAAATATTTGAGAGCATCTCATTTAATTTCCAATAACTCCTCTTTTGATACCTTTGCCTGTAAACAACTTCAATATCCAGAGTATCTTCTAGAAAAGAGTCTTCTAATAAAAACAATAAATCAAATACCAGGCTTGAATTACTTACCGGCAGATCAAGATCGGCTTTTCAAACTCACGCATCATTTGGTCAACCGTGCTGCCGATAGCAACATTTATCAGCGGACTTTTTCCATAACCTCCCATAACGATCAAGTTCGCTTTCTGGGCACGTGCAGTTTCCAAAATAGCATCACCCGCATGACCATCTACCTCAATATATTCAGCTTTAACTCCATTTTTCTGTAAATAATCTCTAGCACGTGTTAGATTTTGATTTTGTTTTTTTTGCACCTCTGTGGAACTTACAACCAACAACCGGGTATCCCAGCTGCTGCCGAGATATGAAGATAAAAACAAAGCTTCCTCAGCTTTTGGGCTGCCATCATAAGCCAATAAGGTAATATCTAAACGGGTTGTTACAGATGGTACTGCCAGCACTGGCCGGGAGCAGCGCTGTAAAATTGTTCTAATCCCAGATTGCAAGCGTTCCTGTGGCTGTGCTCCAGGCGGGTGGTTGAGATGCAGCATGACCAAATCGGTTCAAATTGCGCGCTGAACAATCTGCCGGGCAACCTGGCCTACCTCAACCGCAAACTCGCCTTTTATCTTCTCTTCAGAACAGCGTGTATAGAATTGGTCGCGAATATCCTTCACTTTTTGAGAATCTAACTTTTTCTGGTTGGTAACTACATGCAATCCGCGCAGGACAGAGCTCTCATGTCGAGCAACCAGAATAGCTTCGTCCAGGACCTGCCAATTTTCTTCTTTACCGCTAAGGCCTACCAAAATTGCATTGAATAATTTATCTTTGCGGGGCAAACTTACATTAATACGCCATTCACCTGGCGGTGGTCCTGCTTCTAATTCATCTGGGGTTACCAGGTCTACGATTTTTTCCCAAACTTCAGCCAGTACTCGCCCGGGGGTGCGGTTAAAGCGGCGAGCCAGGTCTTTAGCAGTCTGGTTGACATCTATGTTCCAACCCAATGCTCCAGCTAGTTCAACCTGATGTTTTGTCAGCCATAAATACAGGTCAGTTTCAGTGCGGCCCGGAAAATCGCGCAAAATACCTAATTGCC
>CAYLHI010000008.1:0-78214 GCA_964383575.1 uncultured Pelolinea sp. | reverse complement strand
CCTTTCCTATTCAACATTATATTTAATATAACACAAAATGTCACGTTTGTTACATATCTTCACATATGTGAATTTTTTTACACTAAGAACTCACTCCAGCAATAATCGCCTTATTATTTGTTCCTCAAGACCCCTCTTTTAAGATCGACTATTAATCCAGGATTCACTTTGTTTTACCTTCTCGGTTGATATTTGTCTCTCACTCAGTAACAATATTAACTGAATGTATTTTTGATACCCAAAGTGTATAGTATCTCCTGGACACCGCACACTAATTCATTGACTTTTATAATAACCTCCTCTACACTAATAAACATGCTTGCACGTGTGTTTTCTTGCGCTGTGATTGGGTTGGATGGGGTCATCGTAGAAGTAGAAGTCGATACTGCTCAAGGGCTTCCGGGGATGGATATCGTCGGGCTACCTGACGCAGCAGTCCAGGAATCCAGGCAGCGTGTAATGGCGGCAATTAAAAATGCCGGGTATGCCTACCCACGAAAGAGATTAACTGTCAATCTCGCTCCTGGATCCATCAGGAAAGAGGGACCTGTTTACGATCTTCCCATTGCCCTGGGTGTATTAGCATGCATGGAAATCATTCCAAGCGATGTCCTAAATGACGGATTGGTAATCGGAGAATTATCTTTAGATAATTCCGTACGTCATGTCCGCGGCATCCTGCCAATGGCTGTCATAGCCCGCGAAAAAGGGTTCAAGAGAATCTTCGTACCTCAACCAGATGCTGCTGAAGCAGCACTAATACCCGAGATCGAAGTCATACCAGTGGAATCGTTAGCTGTATTGGTTTCATTCTTAAATGGCCAGCAAACCATTTCTCCACAGCAGTTGACGGAATTGGTCAGCACAGAACCATGGGTTTTAACGGATTTTAAAGACGTGAAAGGACAGGAACATGTCAAACGCGCCCTGGAAGTTGCTGCGGCGGGAGGACATAATGTGTTAATGATCGGGCCTCCCGGCGCGGGGAAAACCCTGCTTGCCAGGGCACTTCCCGCCATTTTACCCACATTATCAATTGAAGAAGCGCTGGATGTAACCCGCATTTATTCTATCTGCGATCTTCTCCCTTCCGACACTCCTCTTATCCGCGTGCGCCCATTTCGCGCTCCGCACCATACTATCTCACATGCCGGTTTAGTAGGCGGTGGTAACTGGCCGCATCCTGGAGAAGTCTCACTAGCTCACCGCGGAGTCCTTTTCTTGGATGAGTTGCCTGAATTCGGCAAACACGTTCTTGAAGTACTCCGCCAGCCATTGGAAGATAAAACGGTAACAATCAGCCGGGCACGGGGTTCTCTTTCATTTCCTGCCAATTTCCAGATGATCGCGGCAATGAATCCCTGCCCCTGTGGATTTTATGGAGATCCATATAAAACATGCACATGTTCGCAATCATCAATCACAACCTATCAAAAGCGGATCTCCGGTCCCCTTCTTGACCGCATCGATATCCATATCCAGGTACCCCGGGTTGATTATGAAAAACTAAGCGACGACCGATTTGGTGAATCTTCATCCTCGGTTCGTGAGAGAGTGGAAGCAGCGCGAATGATCCAGCGCGACCGGTTCAATACCAGCGATAGATCAAAGAAAAATCACCGTATTTTCTGCAATGCAGATATGGGAAATGCTGATATTCGCAAATTCTGCAAACTGGATGAAGGATGCAGCACACTCATGCGAGCAGCCATGAACCAATACCATCTCTCCGCGCGCGCCTATCATCGAGTGTTGAAATTATCTCGTACAATTGCTGATCTGGCTGACATGGATAAGATCTCAACCACACATCTCGCGGAAGCCCTTCAATACCGACCCCAGGTTACTTGATTTCCCTTATCTTTAAACGAAACATTGTGTTTGGAGTTGAAAAATATTCTCGGATTAAATTTGAAAATTATTCCAACCAATAGATTAAATGATGGATTGGTAATCTGAGAATTATCCTTGGATAATACCCCATATCATGTACGCGGAGTAATAAGCTGGCTTCTATTATAAAAGTATTTTCTGGAGGATACGCTCTTCTATATTAAATAAACTGTCTCTGACACGTTGTTTAGGAACCAGTTTGTAATTCTTACTTTTCCTCGATGACCAACTCAGCATGCCCCGAAGCCTCGCAGTGTTCCCGCTTATAAACGATCTCCGGAAACGCTATGATGACAATCTCCGCAGTTGTGTAAATCAGACAACCTGCTCCCAAATGCCCGCCAATTGTGGGACCGTCTCCGTTTGAGATCGAAATATGCAAATGTGAGCCATGCGTGGATACAGTTCCCGTCAATGAAACAATCTCAAAGGGTCCTTCAAAAGTATTGTAGTAAGTCTCACTCTTTGCCAACCGCAGGGCCGCTTTCGTCAGGCTGCCCACACAAGTAAGGATATTCCCTGCTTCAATCCCTTTTTCATCCACGAAGGTTTTGATTTCTTTAAATAGGTCTTGACCGGGTTTTAATCGAAAGGTATATGCTTGTATCTTTGACATAAACTTATTTTAGGACTCTTTTGCTTAGCTCGCAAGGTAACGATCAGATTATTATCTTTTCAACAACTGGCTATGGAACGTTATGTTTGATGATATAACTAATTCTTGTATAAAAGATTAATAGTGTGAGGTAAAAATGAAAAAGGTTTGGGTAGATACAGATCCAGGAGTTGATGATACTGTTGCAATAGCGATGCTGTTTGAATCTCCAGAGATCAAGATTGTAGGAGTATCAACCATTTTTGGCAACGCCACAGTGGATCTAACCACTAAGAATGCTAAGATCATTCTGGAAGCTGTTGAGAAAGAATCTATTCCGCTCGCGCGCGGCGCATATTATCCTCTACATGTCCGTTTGGACACTTCGCCTTTTGTGCACGGTGAAAATGGTCTCGGAAATATGCCCCTTCCGGAACCTAAAATGAAGGAAAGCCCTCTGCTTGCTCCTCAAGCTATTGTCAACATGATCCTCGCACACCCACATGAGATCACACTGCTGCCAATCGGTCCACTAACCAATATCGCGATGGCTTGTCTTCTAGAGCCAAAGATTATAGACCTGGTAAAAGAAGTGGTGATTATGGGCGGAGCCGTTCACTGCCCAGGAAACATCACACCAGTCGCAGAAGCAAATTTCTTTCATGATCCACATGCTGCACAGATTGTGATCAGTGCTGGTTGGCCAATAACCCTTGCAGCGTTAGATGTGTGCGGCACCAGCAGTATGATCTCAAACTCACTGCTTGATAAGATCATCGCTGCTGATAAACCCCTCAGCCCTTATATTGAAGGCGCGCTTCCTTTTTACCAGAACTTTCTTTCTAAATTTAATATCTACGACAAAGTGGATTTTCCCGATACATTAGCATCTGCGTATCTGCTCGAACCGGAAATATTCACCATTGAGAATACACCCCTCTTCGTGGAAACCGAGGGGAGCTGTCTCGGCCAATCTGTCTCAGTACCAACAGGTAAATGGTATGAGGACATGAAAGATCGGACCCACTATAAAGCTGACGAAACGATCTCTCCAGTCAATGTGCTGGTAAAAGAGAACTCGCAGCAATTCTTCAACCTGGTCGAAAATTTATTAACTTAGGTCGTTTTTTCCTTCTTCAACCATACCTTAACAAATTCCGGTTGTTTAGATTGACAAATGGAATCCAATTTTTATTTATTGGCATGAATGTTGCACATATTAATTAAAAGTTGTATTTTTTTTATTTTGCTATAAAATAAAAGAGTACCAAAGGAGAACTCATATGAAAAACAGAACTAGCGCGGTGTTTATCACCTTGATGTTAGTATTTTTCACATTAGCATGTACACTTCCCTTTAATATTGCCGCAACCCCGGAACCTGAGGAGAAGATAGTTTATGTGGAAATCACTTCAACACCGGAAGAGGTTTCGGATTTAACCGATGAAAACGAAGCTGATAAGGATATTGCCGTAACCCCGACCGTTTCTGTAAATTTAGACGGGGCCTGGACCATCTGGCAGGGATCTACCGAGCAGCAATTGGCTATTGATTTCCTACATCAGGGATATGATCTCGTAGGAAATGCGGCAATTGGTGATGGACACAGCATCTTATTCAAGGGTGTAGTTAGCCAGGATGGAACGAGCGTAACAGGCATATGGGAAACCACAACAGGAACATCTGGTAATTTCACTATGGACCTAAGTGAATCATTATCAAGCTTTTCAGGAAATTTAGGCGGTGGAGTGCCTTTCTGCGGAACACGTATGGGCACCTCTAAACCTGATCCCTGCCTTAAGTAAAAGTTCTGAAATTCAGAAACCGCTTCCTCCTGGGAAGCGGTTTTTTATTGCCATAAATACCTGAGGTACTTCACTTTCTTTATTTCGTGATGTGAACCTCCGCCATCATGCAGGTTGAATTCATACACCTCAATCTGTTTATCCCCAAGATAATGATTATATGCAGAGAAAACAGTGGAGGGTGGACAAATCGGGTCCATCAAAGCGGTGCTGAATAAAGCTGGCGCTTTTGCCCGAGCTGAAAAATGCATTCCGTCAAAATAAGCCAGGGTATTGAAAACTGTATCAACTTTATTTCGATGAACTTGTAAGAAACGGGAGATCTCATGATATGGAAGTTCATCTGTTATGGTTACAGCCCGTCGGAAATTGCATAGATACGGAACATCCGGCATAACAGCGGATAATCCTTCCACTAGTCCGCTCATTGCTATGCTTATCCCCCCTCCCTGGCTTCTACCGGTAACCGCAATCTTAGTCCCATCAACCGATGGATGAGATCTTACTGCCTCAATCGCACGGAGTGCATCAGTATACACTCGCCGATAATAGTATGTATGCGGATCAAGAACACCTAATGTCATGAAACCAGGAAAATGCGGACTGGATCCATCGATCGGAATATCTTTAGTATCACCAACTGACCAGGAAGAACCCTGTCCGCGTGTATCCATTATAAAAGTGGCAAATCCTGCGCTAGGGAACAGCAGCCAATCTGTTGGGAATCCACGCCCGCCTCCATAACCGATATATTCCACAACACACGGGAGTGGTTTGTCTCTATCTTTCGGAATGATAAACCATCCTTTTATGGGTTGCCCGGCATACCCATTGAATTGCACATCAAATGTGTCAAATAGCGTCATGCCAAAATCCTTGGAAATGAAAACAGCATTTAGATCATGCTTCTTCGCGTCCTCTATTGTCTTTTCCCAGAAAGCATCGAAATTCGCCGGTTCATTTCGGTCTGGTTTGAATTTTCTCAGCTCGTTAAGAGATAGATCAAAAAGCATTATGTCTCCTGTTTGCTTTCATCGGTAAATATACACGAAATTCTAAAAAACGCTTAATACCATTCTCCTATTTAATAAAAGAAAGTACTTGAAATTGGGAAAGAAATCCGCTATAATCATGAAAAAGTGGATCAAAGTGGGTTAAAGTGGGACGCCGGTTTTATCCGGCGTTTCAGTTTATACCGCAAGGTAGGACAAATGTTCTTTGGACAATTTGAACACAGTATAGATGAAAAAGGGCGCATTACTATCCCTGCCCAGTATCGCAATCTGCTTGATACTGGCGCATACATTACACGCGGATTTGATGAGAATCTGATCGTCATGCGCACTGAAGAATTTGATTCACTTTACCACAAAGTGAGAGATTTAAGTATCACAAGTCCAAATGCTCGCAACCTAGCCAGGTTGATCTTTGCTAATGCTGCCATGCTGGAGTTAGATAAATTCGGCCGAATATTAATTCCTCAGTTCCTTCGCGACGCAGCAAATTTAGATGGGGTAATAAAACTGGTCGGAATTGGACCATATTTCGAAATCTGGTCCTCGGGAAATTGGGAGAGAAAACAGATTATGTTTAACGATGGAGAAGAACGGGCTCGTCAATTTGAAAGTCTAAACATTACTTTCTGATCAATGACATTTTCCAAAAGTAAAACCCTTCCCCATCAACCAGTACTTTACCATGAAAGTCTAAAATACCTTCAACCAAGATCAGAAGGCAAATATATTGATGGAACATTGGGCGCTGGTGGCCACGCGGAAGGCATCCTTACCGCAAGTAGTCCTGAAGGAATGCTTCTTGGATTAGATGTGGACAACCAAGCATTAAACATTGCCAAGAAAAGATTATCCATCTTTGGAAATCGATGTATCGTCCGCCAAGCATCATTTGCGAAAATGATTGATCAAATAAAATCTCTTGAATGGGGTTGTGTTGATGGATTACTTTTAGATCTGGGATTATCCTCAATGCAATTAGATACCACGGAGAGGGGGTTCTCTTTCCTAAAAGAAGCACCTTTGGACTTGCGGTTCAACCAGAATGAGGGAATGACCGCAGCCGATCTGATTAATATGTTTTCCGAGAAGGAAATTGCCAACACCATCTGGAACTATTCCGAAGATCCACGGTCCCGACAGATAGCCAAGTTGATCGTTGAAAACAGACCAATCTCCACAACAACGGAATTAGCTGGTTTGATCTTAAGGGCATATCTTGGGAAGCGTGGAAAAACACACCCCGCAACCCGCACATTTCAGGCACTGCGAATCGCGGTTAATAATGAATTGGAGGTATTGGAGAAAGGGTTAGAAAATTCACTTAAGGCATTGTGCGTCGGCGGAAGGATTGCAATCATCACATTCCATTCGTTAGAAGACAGAATTGTCAAGCAGTTCTTCAGGCGCGAAAGCAAAAACTGCATATGCCCGCCAGAGCAGCCGTTTTGCACTTGCGGACATCAAGCATCATTGAAAGTAATCACAAAGAAAGCGGTAAAGCCCTCTAATGAGGAAATTGCCAACAACCCGCGTTCACGCAGTGCGAAAATGCGGGTAGCAGAAAAAATTTAGAATCAGTCAAGTTCATTAAGAGCTACAGGCAGAGTTATTAATGGCAAAAAAAAGCAATCAAGCATATAAACAGGCACCCTGGAGAAGACAAATCCAATCAATTGGATTGTCTTTATTACCGGTTGTCACGATTGCGGTCATTGTTTCACTTTATCTCATCATCAGCGCGCAGGCAGCAGCCGCAGGTTTGCAGATCATGAATCTCCATTATGAGGAAGAAGAGATTCTGCGTACAATCGCTAACCAGCGGACCCAACTTGCCTTGATCACATCTTATTCACAAATGCACAAACGGGCAGAAAAAATGGGGTATGAAGTAACTCCAGAAAGCAATGTGCATTATGTGACTATCGAAGGATATCAAGGTCAGAGTGCCGTTCTTTTCGCACCTCCACCAGGAATTGAGAATGATTTTGGGCCGCTTGTCAATAAATTGTATAACCAATCCTTATCAAACTGGTTCCTGGATACTTTTTTTACTGCTTCTTCAAATAGTATTAGAGGTGATTCGTGAAAAAAAATAGCGTTTCACGCTTAAACTTGATAGGGGTTTCATTATCATTAGCTAGCATATTGATCATTCTCCAGATGGTCCGCATCCAGAACAGCACTAAACACCAGGAATTGAGCCGATGGGCAGATGAGGAATATTCCTACGCAATTGAGAAATATTACCCTGAAAGAGGGAATATTTATGACCGTTGGGGCCGTTTGCTAGCTGGTAATGAGGATGTTTATGAGGTCGGTGTGATGCTGGAATATGTGGCCAACCCAACAACTATTGCCCAAACTTTAGACGGCGTCAACCAGATGAATTATAAAGATATTTTTACTTCCGCTTCAAAAAAATACGATCCAAAGAAAAGTGTATATGCCGTATTGACGGATTTTCTTCCTTCAGGTGTCATAGACGCTCTTAGCCAGATCAAGCAAGATTACGAACTCACAAATCCCTATGGAAGAAAGGAGAATCTACCATCGCTGCGGGGAGTGGTTTGGTACCCACATCTTAAAAGAAGCTATCCCGAGAATTCTCTCGCTTCAAACATATTGGGTTTTTATTCTTTCATGGATCGCGAGGACGGCATTGGCTATTACGGGGTCGAAGAATATTATGATGATTTGCTAGCAGGAACGCCTATGGAAACATTCATGCCGAGGAATCCTTATTTATTGGAAGAACTTCCGAACGTTCCTGCTGGAGCAAGTTTGGTGCTTACTATTGACCGTGAAATTCAAGCGATGGTTGAGAAAAAATTGGATGAAGCGGTTGAAGAACATGAGGCAGAATCTGGCACAATCATTGTGATGGATCCAAGAAATGGCGAGATCCTCGCCATGGCATCTCAACCGCGCGTGAATCTTAACCAGTATTGGAAATATGAAGAGGAATTTGAGGGAAAAACCCCATTCAACCGTGCTATCAGTGAAACATACGAACCTGGTTCTGTTTTTAAAGTGCTTACGATGGCTGCCGCATTTGATACAGGAACTGTAGATGAAGAAACGATATTCAATGATCCCGGCCGATTTGAATACGGCGGCAGTACGATTTATAATTGGAACCGCCGCGGTTGGGGAAAACAGACCATGCAGGGCTGTATGCAGCATTCATTGAATGTATGCCTGGCTTGGGTTGCTACAGAATTGGGGAAAGAAGATTTTTACAAATATTTACAAGCTTTTGGCATCGGCCGCAGAACCAATATTGATCTGGGAGGAGAGGAAATCTGGCCCTTGAGTACGCCAGGTGATTCTGACTGGTATCCAATTCAACTAGCAACCAATGCATTTGGGCAAGGTGTCGCTATAACCCCAATTCAATTGGCAGCCGCAGTTTCTGCAGTCGCCAACGATGGAAAACTTATGAAACCCCATGTACTGAAAGCAATCATTCAAGATGGCAAGCAGTATAATACGTCCCCACAGGTTTTAAGTGTTCCCATCAAACCTGAAACCGCTAAGGCCATGAACAGCATGCTGGTTGAATCCTTAAAAGAGGAAAGTTCCATCGCTCTGGTTCCTGGGTACAACATTGCTGGAAAAACAGGCACCGCTGAAATCCCCGTTGAAGGTGTATATGGGACTGAGCTTACAAACGCCTCATTTGTTGGCTGGGGTCCTGCAGAAGATCCCCAATTCCTTGTATATGTATGGATCGAAAAACCAGAGTCATCTCCTTGGGGTTCATTGGTGGCAGCACCAGTTTTCAGCTCCATCACTCAAGAATTAGTGAGGTACTTGGATATCCCACCTGAAGGTAGCGAACAAACCTTGATTGCGAAAGAAAGTTAATATGATCACGTTATCAGAAATCATTCGGGCATTGACAAATAAAACAATCATGTCTTGTGAGCTTCCGATTACAGAAGCAGTGATTGATTCTCGCAAGGTAATACCCGGCTCATTATTCATCGCTTTACCGGGTGAACAAACTGATGGTCATCAATATATTAATAGCGCATTCAAGAACGGTGCAAATTTTGCCCTCATTAGTAAGGATTTACCTGTTAATGAATATAGAATTTTAGACATTCGGAATTTAAAAGAAGCAAAAGCTTTAAAGATTCCTGCTGCACCATTCTGTATTCGTGTTGATGATAGTCTGAAAGCGATGCAGAATATTGCCCGTTATTGGCGTAAAAAGCTGCCAATTAGGGTCATTGGTATCACCGGCAGTGTTGGAAAATCATCCACAAAGGAACTGACAGCGGAAGTATTATCACAAAAATACTATACCTATAAGAATCCCGGCAATTACAACAATGAAATCGGTTTACCGCTTACGATCCTGAATTTAGGGAATGGGTATGAACGGTTAGTCCTCGAAATGGGATTCTATTATCCGGGTGAAATCACCTTCCTTTGTGATATCTCTTTCCCAGAAGTAGGTGTAATAACAAATATTGGCACTGTCCATGCCGAACGTGCTGGTTCCCAGCAGGCAATTGCGGAAGGGAAATCAGAATTGATTACCTCTTTGCCGGGAAAACCGCAAGGTACAGCCATTCTTAACTATGATGATCCCTATGTCCGCGCGATGGGGAAAAAAACACCAGCTGAAATTCTTTTCTATGGTTTAAACCCACAGGCTGATCTTTGGGCAGACGATATCCAAGGGCAAGGTTTAAAAGGAATTCGCTTCAGAATGCACTATCAAGGGAAATCAGCGATTTTAGATGTGCCCATGCTCGGCCGTCACTCTGTTCAGACAATTCTGCGGGCATCAGCTGTAGGATTCACGGAGAGATTAAGTATCGAGGAAATTACAGAAGGATTGGTCAACAGCAATTCTCAGCTCCGCCTGGTTGCTGTTCGTACAGAAAGTGGTGCTCTTATACTTGATGATACCTATAACGCCACACCTGAATCCACAATTGCGGCTCTTGACCTGCTCAGTGAACTCAGCGGGCAGAAGATTGCTGTATTAGGCGATATGCTTGAGCTTGGCCAATACGAAGACATCGGTCACGAACATGTTGGACAGCGGGTGGCTGAAGTAGCAAATTATCTTATCGCGGTTGGTCCACGCGGAAGAACAATTGCTGAAATAGCAAAAAGGAAAGGCCTTCCCTCCACTGCAGTAGCATGCGTGGACGATGCTATCGCAGCTGCCGAACTTCTTCGCTACAACTTAAAAAATGGCGATGTTGTCCTTATCAAGGGGTCACGTGGATTACGCATGGAACGTATCTCGTCCATCCTGGAGGCAGAAATATGAAAGAAACCTCACTATCCCTTACCCTGAGCTTATTGGCATTCATCATGACTGTAATCTGGGGAAGCCCGTTGATCCGGTTGTTGAAATATTTTAAGGTTGGCAAGATCATTCGAGAGGAAGGCCCTGACAGCCATAAAGGTAAGTTAGGAATACCTACAATGGGCGGTTTAATGATCATCGCGCCCGTACTATTAATAACGGTACTTCTAAATGCTGCCACTTTATTGGGATTTGATATTCTCGGTCAGTCAGTGCTGGTTCCGCTTTTCGTGCTTGTCTCATTTGGATTGTTAGGAATGGTGGATGACTGGGAAGGTATTCGCGGCAGCCGACGAGGATTAGGAATGCGGGCAAGAACAAAATTCCTTATCCAATTAGCGCTTGGCATAGCCACAGCTTTTGCATTGAAATACATCATTAATGTTCCCGAGATGTTCTGGCCGGGTTATCCTGAACCCTTTGACCTTGGAAACTGGTATATTCCAATAGCCACATTCATCATCGTTGGATTCTCAAACGCGGTGAATTTTACGGATGGATTGGATGGCCTGGCAGGTTTGATCTCAGCGACAGCATTTGCCACGTATGGTGGTATCGCCTTGCTTCAAGATCAATTCTTCCTTACACGATTCTGCTTTACCATTGTCGGGGCATTATTCGGCTTTCTATGGTTCAATGTTCACCCCGCGGAACTCTTCATGGGGGATACTGGATCTTTAGCAATCGGGGCTACTCTGGCAACATTCGCACTGATGACCGGTCAGTGGTTAGTTCTTCCCATAATCGCCATCATTCCAGTTAGCGAAATTATCAGCGTCATCCTTCAAGTCATTTATTTCAAGATTACTAAAGGTAAACGTTTATTCAGGATGTCACCAATTCACCATCATTTTGAACTTCTGGGCTGGAGTGAAACTCAGGTTGTTCAGCGTTTTTGGTTGGTCAGTTTAATGGCCGCGATGCTTGGAATCGCCATTATTTTAGTGGAGTAAACATGACAAACTGGCAGGGAAAGACAATACTTGTGATAGGAGCCGCCCGACAGGGAATGGCTGCTACACGCTTTCTTGCCTCACATGACTCAGAAGTGATCCTAACCGACAGCCGCCCTGAACAAAATTTCATTGAACAAACCCGTCAATTTAAGGCATTACCGGTTCGGTTCGTTTTTGGCAGTCATCCTTTAGCGCTTCTAGAAAAAGTGGATGGCATATGCGTATCCGGTGGTGTTCCACTTGATATCCCTTTGATCCTACAAGCCCGTAAAATGAATATCCCGCTTACGAATGATGCCCAATTGTTCCTCGACCTGGCAAAAGCAAAAGTGATCGGCATCACAGGATCCGCTGGAAAAACAACAACTACAACTCTAATTGGCGAGATCGCAAAATTAGGCATATCTCCCAGCCAAAAGGTTTGGGTAGGCGGAAATATAGGAAACCCATTGATTGATCATATTGAAGATATGCGTTCTGACGATTGGGTCATTATGGAATTATCCAGCTTCCAGCTCGAATTAATGAAAACTTCACCATCCATCGCTATTGTGTTGAACATTACGCCCAACCATCTTGACCGTCATAAGACTATGCGCGCTTACACAGCTGCCAAAGCGAACATTCTTCAGTATCAAAATTCCACAGATTGGGCAATTCTCAACCGAGAAGAACCAGGATCATTCAAATTGAAAACTTCTGCAGTCGGAAAAATATCCACATTCGGTTTTAAAAAACCCAAAGGCGGTCTGATTGGTACTTTTATTGAAAAAAATACACTCATGAATTTCAATGGGAAAACTGCAATACCACTTATGCCGGTAGATTCAGTCCAATTATTAGGTCTGCATAATTTAACGAACGCCCTGGCAGCATGTGCTGCTGGCGTAATTGCTGGATTCTCAGTATCTGCTATGCAAGAAGGAATTCATTCGGTAAAGAGGATTCCACACCGTTTAGAACTTATCCGCGAATTTAATGGAATCCGATGGTATAACGACTCGATTGCTACAGCCCCAGAGAGAGTGATTGCCGCAATGAATGCAATTTCAGGATCTGTTGTGCTGCTTTTAGGTGGACGGGATAAAGACCTTCCCTGGACCAAATTAGCTGCAGTCCTCCACGAACGAAAGCCAAAGGTGATCATCTTTGGTGAATCTGGAACAATGATCAAAAAAGTTCTGCTTGAATTTGAAGGTGATGTACCAAAATATCCCATTTCCCAGGTTAATGATATCAGAAATGCTGTAATAGAAGCGTCAAAGATTGCTGAAGTTGATGATTCTGTTCTCCTTTCACCTGGAGGGACAAGCTATGATGCATTCCTTAACTTCGAGGAGCGCGGGAAATTATTCAAGCAATTAGTGGAGGCAGTCCAATGAGCCCGAAGTCCATTCTAGTGGATCAGAAGAAGAAGCGCCGCCCTTTACATCTAGGAGTAGATGTTCCTCTTCTTTTGGTTGTCATCACACTGATTGCCTTTGGGCTTCTGATGTTATATTCCGCCAGTTGGCAGTATGCAGTATCAATCATGGGTCAAAAACCATCCTACCTGCTCGAACGTCAGATCAAATTTGTCCTTCTCGGTAGTTTAGCGGCAGTGATCGCATTTTTTATCGATTATCATAAAATGAAGAAGTTCGTTATCCCCGGGATGGTTATCACTCTCATTATGCTCCTCCTGGTAATCTTCTACGTAAATGAGGTGCGCTTAGGTGCCCGCCGAGGTCTCTTTCAGGGTTCCATTCAACCCTCTGAATTAGCCAAACTTGTTCTGATCATCTATCTTGCCTTCTGGCTGCACAGCAAACAGAGTTTACTTCATCACTTCACATTCGGTATGCTTCCAATGGCAGTCATTTTGGGAATCGCGAGCGCGTTGATCTTATTCCAACCCGACCTGAGCGCTGCTATTACCATCTTCATCATTGGCGGTTTAATGTTCTTCATGGCGGGCGGTGAAATGCGTCAGATCATTCCCGCGTTAATAATTTCACTCGTTGTTGGGGTAAGTTTTGTTTTCTTCTACAGTACCGGTAAAGAACGCATCATAAGTTTCATCCAGGGTATTCAGGATCCTCGAATGGCTTCTTATCACCTGGTGCGGTCTTTTGAAGCTATCGTCAATGGTGGTATTTTTGGCGTAGGAATTGGACGCGCAAATACTAAATTTACTGGCCTTCCTGTTGCCCCAACTGATTCGATATTCTCGGTAATTGCCGAAGAAACTGGAATTATTGGGGCTGGTTTTATCATTATTTTGTTTTCCATTTTCCTTTGGCGGGGGTTGACGATCGCAAAACAATCCCCTGATCTTCTCGGACGCCTACTGGCATCAGGTATTACCGTCTGGATATTTCTGGAAGCATTTATAAACATGAGCGTTTTGGTGAATTTGCTTCCATTTGCAGGAAACGCACTGCCATTTATCAGTTATGGAGGTTCAAGCTTAACAATGGTTATGGTTGGCGTGGGCATAATCATGAGTGTTGCCCGCCAGACCGCCATTAAAACAAATCAAGAAGAAGGGAGGCCACTGAATGCGGTTGTTAGTTTGCGCAGGAATGACGGGTGGCGGAGTGTTTCCCGCACTCGCCGTCCTTCAAGCGCTAGAAAATAAAATGGAAGATATCCTGTGGGTTGGCAGCCGCAGCGGCATGGAGGAAACTCTTCTGGCACAACATCAGATTCCCTTTAAAACCATTTCTGCTGCCGGTATCCATGGCATAGATATCCAACATCTACCTAAAAATTTTCTGCGGTTAATCAAGGGTTGGCATGAATCAAAAGCAATTATCCATAATTTCAAGCCGGATGTAATCTTTTTTACTGGTGGTTACCTGGGTATACCAATGTCAGCAGCTGCCCGCGATATTCCATCGGTCGTTTTCATCCCCGATATTGAACCAGGTCTGGCATTAAAAATAATCATATGGTCAGCCAGCAGCATTGCTGTCAGCACTGACCTATCTCTGCCGTACATCCATGAAAAGAAAAAAGTGAAAGTCACCGGGTATCCTCTACGCAAAGATATCAAGAAATGGAACCGTAAAAACAGCCGGACACATTTCAACATCCCTATGCATTCAAAAGTATTGCTGGTCTTTGGTGGAAGCAAAGGCGCGCGCTCGATTAATCAGGCATTAATGTCCATCCTTAAAAAATTGGTTGAGGATATGCATGTTATCCATATAACAGGAGTGGATAATTGGAAGGATATTCAAATAATAAAAGAATCCAATAGTGAGCTGGGGTCACCCCATTATCACGCATTTCCGTTCCTCCATGCGGATATTGGTGCTGCTTTCGCTGCAGCGGATCTAGCGGTATGCCGGGCTGGCGCTTCAACTATTGGTGAGCTCCCTTACTTCGGGCTTCCTGCAATTATGGTCCCTTACCCGCACGCCTGGCAGTATCAGCATCAGAACGCTGAGTACCTAGTGAATAAGGGGGGAGCTGAAATCATCGAGGATAAGAATCTATCTGTGGAACTTTACAGGAAGATCATCAAAATCATTTCTGATAGGCAAAAATTAGAGAGTATGAGAAAGAATATGCAAAAATTGGCAGTTGTAGATGCGGAGCAATCCATCGCTAATTTGCTTTTGGAAGTTGGGCAAAATACACAGAGAAAAGGAGGAAGATAATGGTAAGTTTGGCAGTGCTATTATACATTTTCATTTTTATATTCGCCCTCATCGGTGCGATACGCGGATGGGCTAAGGAAGTGATTGCAACCTTTAGTGTGTTCTTGGGTTTATTTTTCATTACTGTCTTGCAGTCCTATGTACCGGCTGTCGAGTCCTACATGGCCAATAGCCCAATCACCTCTCAAATTGGATTTAAAGCCATAGTACTCGGTGGAACTGTTTTTTGCGGATATCAAACACCGAACCTGCCAATGTTTAACCAAAACCAGCGCTTCCACCACGATCGTCTGCAGGATCTCATTCTTGGATTCATGGTCGGCGCTATAAATGGCTTTATGATATTTGGCTCCCTATGGTATTTCATTCATGAAGCAAATTATCCGTATTCATTTGTCTTAGCACCCATCGCTGGAACGCCTGCTGGTGAAGCTGCCCTGCAACTGATTCCAATGCTGCCACCAACCTGGCTTGTCACTCCATTAATCTATTTCGCGATTGCGGTGTCTTTCATGTTTGTATTGGTGGTGTTTATCTGATGGCGCATTATCATCTGATCGGAATCGGCGGAACAGGATTGTCAGCTATTGCCCGTATGCTTTTTGAAAGAGGTAACACGGTCAGTGGGTCTGACATGCTGCTCTCCCCGTTGGCTCAAGAGTTGATTAATCTTGGCATATCTGTTTCTATCGGGCATAACGAAAAAAATATCTCTGGCGCAGATATCGTTATTCGCTCCTCTGCAATCCCGGATAGCAATCCTGAGGTCAAAGCCGCCCTCGCTGCGGATATCCCAATTCTTAAACGCAGAGATTTCTTGGCGGAATTGACTACCGGATCAGAAGTGATCGCTGTCGCCGGAACGCATGGAAAGACAACTACTACTGCCATGATCGCATGGTGCTTATACGCTCTGGGCAGCGATCCATCGTATGTGATAGGTGGCTCATCAAAAAATCTCGGGGGTAACGCCCATGCCGGTAAAGGGAAATACTTTGTCATCGAAGCGGATGAATACGACCGAATGTTCCTGGGTCTAACGCCTGATATTCTAGTTATCACCAATATTGAGCATGATCATCCAGATTGCTTCCCCACTGCAGAAGAATATTTAAACTCGTTTCTCGAATTAACCCGGAATATTAAATCAGATGGAACACTCATAGTATGTCTGGACCATCCCTGTATTACTCAATTATTAGCTAAAATTGAAAGAAACCAAAAAACGATCACATACGGAACATCAACTGAATGCGACTACAAGATCGATGGTATCCATCACACACCCGGCTGCGGTGTTAGTTTTTTACTTGAGAATTCACATCCAGATAAAAATAGCTTTAAAACCCAGCCAATAACTTTATCTATTCCTGGAATACATAATGCATTCAATGCTGCCGCTGCATTGGCGGTGGTCAATGCCATCGGACTTTCAACTCTAAACGCAATTGCTGCATTAAAGCAGTTCAGAGGAACAGAGCGCCGATTCGATATTCTCGGAAAAGTAGCTGGAATTACCGTCATTGATGACTATGCGCATCATCCTACCGAAATCCAGGCGACGATCTCAGCTGCACGCAGCCGTTATCCAGATAAAAATATTTGGACAGTATGGCAGCCGCATACATACAGCCGAATACAGCAATTTTTTGATGATTTTACAAATTCTTTCGGCGAGAGCGATCATGTCATTGTTACAGAGATTTATGCATCGCGGGAGAAAGTTTGCTCATATTCATCTAAAACTATTGTCACAAATATGGACCACCCAGATGCCCGCTATATCGCACAACTGAAGCAGGTATCTGAATTTCTTATAAGAAACCTTTCCGATGGAGACATTTTACTCGTTCTTTCTGCAGGCGATGCAAACCAGATCAGCCAGGATGTGCTGAATTACTTCAAAGAAAAAAGGGATGTATGATGATCAATACCAAATCACTCAACATACTTCGCGAAACTTTCGGATCAAAACTCCAGGAAAATGTTCGCCTTTCAAATTTCACTACAATGAATGTTGGTGGGCCTGCAGATGCTCTGATGATCACGCACAGTGCTGATCAGCTCGCGAAGGTAGTTTCAAGCATCTGGAAAATGGATCTGCCAGTATATGTATTAGGGAGCGGATCAAATCTGCTTATCAGTGATAAGGGACTGCGTGCCGTTGTCATTATTAACCACGCCCACAACATTAAAGTAAATACACGCACCATTCCTTACACCATATGGGCAGAATCCGGCGCGCTGATGGTCAATTTGGGGAAGAAACTCATCCTGCGCGGATTGAGCGGTATGGAATGGGCCGCAACAATTCCCGGCACCGTTGGTGGGGCTGTTTTTGGAAATGCAGGTGCGTTCGGAAAAGATACCAGCCAAAATCTCATTTCTGCCGATATTCTTCATAAAGAATCTGGCCGCGAAATTTGGGAATGCAGCCGCCTGGAATGTACTTACCGAGCGAGCAAGATAAAACGCAATGGTAAACAAGCAGTTATCCTTTCCGCTTTATTTCACGTGGAATCAGGAGAAGTAGATCAGATCAAAGCTGATATTGATGATTTTCGTTCCAAGAGAGCAAGGATACAACCACCTGGTGCCAGCGTAGGATCTGTATTCCGGAACCCTCCTGGTGATTCAGCGGGAAGGTTAATTGAAGCAGCAAATCTTAAAGGCAAAGTAATTGGTGATGCAATCATCAGCCCTAAACACGCAAACTTCATTATCAATCTGGGCGGTGCTTCTGCTCAAGACGTGTTTAAACTCCTCGTTCTTGCGAGGAACACGGTTAAAAAGAAATTTGGGATCAAGCTGGTGCCAGAG
Organism: uncultured Pelolinea sp.; assembly: GCA_964383575.1. GTDB lineage: Bacteria > Chloroflexota > Anaerolineae > Anaerolineales > Anaerolineaceae > Pelolinea. The sequence continues at coordinate 60,150 of CAYLHI010000008.1, read as the reverse complement.
ATAGAGATATTGGGAGAATGGGATAACCTGCCAGAATTTTCACAATCAGATAATAAATCAACGGTGGTGCATACATGAAAAGAAAGATCAGATTAGGTGTCATTTTTGGAGGACGGTCAGGTGAGCACGAGGTATCGCTCATGTCCGCACGTTCAGTATTATCTGTTCTTGACACAAAGAAATACGATATCACACAGATCGGTATTGACAACGACGGGAAATGGTGGTCAGGGAAAAATACATTGGAATCATTAGAAAAAGGCAAAACCAATAACCTATATCGTGTCTTTTTACTTCCGGAACCCGGCAGCACGGTCCTATATAAGCGATCAACCAATGGTAATACTGAAACAATCCAACCAGTCACGGAATTGGATGTGGTTTTCCCTGTACTGCATGGAACGTTTGGGGAAGATGGAACTCTTCAGGGTTTCTTTGAAATGGCTGATATCGCGTATGTCGGTGCGGGGGTTTTGGGATCATCTGTTGGAATGGATAAAGGCATTTTTAAAAATATTATGCGCTCTAATAACATTCCCGTGGTTGATTGGATCACATGCACCCGTAAAAATATCGAGGAGGATATGGAAGCGATCATTGAAAAATGTGAAACATTAGCTCCTTACCCGTTATTTGTAAAGCCAGCCAACCTGGGTTCTTCGGTTGGCATCACCAAGGTAAAAAATCGTTCTGACCTCCTGGAAGGCATTCTGGAAGCCGCTCGCTATGACCGCCGTATTCTCATTGAACGCGGACTGAACGCCCGTGAGATTGAGGTCAGCGTAATTGGCAACGAAGATTGCCGTGCTTCCATTCCCGGCGAGATCAAACCATCCGATGAATTCTATAGCTATAACGCCAAGTATCTGGATGGGAATTCAGAATTATTCATTCCTGCACCTATACCAGAAGAATTAACAGAACGCATCCGTGAAATGGCAATGAAAACTTATCGGGCGATCGATTGCGCTGGATTGGCTCGTGTTGATTTTCTGCTAGATAAAGATACAAATGAGCTTTATATAAACGAAGTAAACACCATCCCCGGTTTTACATCTATAAGTATGTATCCCAAGTTATGGGAAGCAGGCAGGCTTTCCTATGTTGATCTGATTGATAAATTGATTGATCTGGCATTTGAAAGAAAACAAGAACGTAATAAGAGTAAAAGGACTTTCGGAGACTAAACAATATGCAGGACCGTCAACCGTATAAGCGTTCTGAAAAAGTACGCCGCAGACTGAAAGAAGAAAGCAAAAACTGGATTAACCAGGCTTCCCGCCGTATTACTGATTCGACGCCTTCTTCAACATCTGGAGCATATGATCAATCAGCTCCTTCTAAAACCGCTGCCAGCCAGCACGCAAAAAAGGTCAACCGCTTTTTCAAAGTTGGCTGGCGGCTGCTGAGCTTCATCCTCGTTTGCGTGTTTTCGTTCACGATCTTTACTGCCTGGCAATCACCTGATTACAAGGTAAGTACAGTTCGCATCGAAGGACTGCAGCGGTTGCGAGAAGATGATGTCCTTGGTGTACTGGATATCTATGGGTTGCATATCTTCACGCTGGAACCTGAAAGAATCAGCCAATTCATCCAACAGCACTTCCCGGAACTTCGTGATGTCCAAGTGAAATTATCCTTGCCGGCGCAAGTATCCATCCATTTGGTTGAACGGCAGCCAATGATCGCCTGGCAGTTTAAAGATAATCTGCTCTGGATTGACTCGGAGGGATATCTGATCCCAGCTCGCGGTGAAGTCAACCAGATGCTCACAATTCAAGCAGACACGCTGCCTTCCTACCGCCTGATAGGAAAAGAAGATTCATCTACCGAAAATGTCATTCGCGATAAACCGAAATTTAAAGAATATAAAGATGATCTGGTGTTCTTCTCTATTCCCAAGCAGATCAATGGAAATCTGCTGACTGCTATTTTACAGTTGAACGCCTGGATGCCGGATGAATCCGTGCTTCTCTATCAGGAAAAACGTGGTATCGGTTGGACCGATATGCGCGGCTGGGATGTGTTTGTCGGCAGTAAATTGGAAAATATCAATGACAAAATGTTGATGTACGAAACCATTGTGCGTAAATTGGAAGAGCAGGGTATTCAACCCAGCATAGTAAGCGTGGAGTTCTTACACGCGCCCTATTACAGACTGGAAGAATGATTATGGAAGACAGAATGATTGTTGGCATAGATATAGGTACAACGAAAATTTGCACACTTGTTTCGCGGGTCGAAGATGATGACACTTTACGTATTATGGGTGTCGGAATTGAACCATCCCGGGGGATGAAGCGCGGCGTGATGATTAACCTTGAAGATGCGACCAAAGCAATCGCGCGTTCCGTGAAAAAAGCACAGCGCTCATCCGGGTATGAGATTCGCTCCGCCTGGGTTAGTCTCGCTGGTTCGCATGTCTCTTCTATAAACAGCAAGGGCACAGCAGGCGTAAATGGCGGTATTGTACGAGAAACCGATGTCCATCGTGCTCTGGAAGCTGCGCAGTCTGTAGCGATCCCCCACAACCGCGAGGTAATTCATGTGATCCAACGGGGTTTCAGTATAGATGGTCAGAACGGCATCAACCAGCCGGTTGGAATGCACGGTTACCGCCTGGAAGTGGAAGCACATATTATTACAGCAGCAGAGACAACGGTAGAGAATATCCGCCAAGCAACCGAAGCAGCTGGTGTAAATGTGCTTCAGTTTGTCCTCAACCCGCTCGCTTCCGGAGAAGTAGTGCTCACAGAAACTGAACGGCAATTAGGGGTGGTGGTATGCGACATTGGTGGCGGGACGACCGATCTGGCGATCTACATCAACAGCGATGTATGGCATACGATGGTCATTTCTGTCGGTGGAAGCTTGATCACATCCGATATCGCTCATGGGTTGCACATTTCATTGAACCAGGCAGAAGAAGTTAAGAAGAAATATGGCCATGCACTCTCAAGCGAGGTGGGATCAGAAGAGTTGTTCAGCGTGCGCGCCTTTGGCGAGGATAACCCCATCCAAATGAACCGCCGCGATCTTGCTTACATTGTTGAAGCACGCGTGAAAGAGATCTTCCGCTTCGTCTTCCAAGAGATCAAACGCTCCGGGTATGACGGTTTGATGCCAGCAGGTGTTGTGTTAACGGGGGGCAGTAGTTTATTGCCGGGTATCCGCAAATTAGGCGCTGAAGTGCTGGGACTGCCGGTGCGCGTTGCTCAGCCAGAGAATCTCTATGGTCTGGTTGACCAATTGTATTCACCTGCATATTCTACCAGCGTTGGCCTGCTCCATTGGGCGCTGTTAATGGAAGAAGCGGTTGAACCCAAATCATCCAAAGCGCCCCCACTGCCAAATGATCTTTGGAAAAAATTTAGGGATTTTGCCAAACGGCTGCTGCCGTAGGGCTTAATAATAATTATTTTAGAATAGTAATTTCAAAGGTAGAACGGAGGAGAAAATGGATTACAACAAACAACCGCAAGCAGAAACATATGCCCGCATCAAAGTGATCGGAGTCGGTGGTGGTGGCTGCAATGCCGTTAACCGTATGATCACTGAGGGCATCCAAGGCATTGAATTCATAGCTGTTAATACTGACGGTCAGGCGCTTACCCAATCCTTAGCGCAAACTCGCGTCCGCATTGGTGATAAAACAACGCGTGGGTTGGGCGCAGGTGGTATACCAGAGATGGGGCAAAAAGCCGCAGAGGAATCTGCGGATGACCTGTACGATGTTCTCAAGGGTAGTGATATGGTTTTTATCACTGCTGGCATGGGCGGTGGTACAGGTACTGGCGCATCTCCGATCATCTCTCAGATTGCACGCGAGGTTAACGCCCTCACTATCGGTGTCGTTACGCGCCCGTTTACATTTGAAGGATCGCACCGCATGCAGTCCGCAGAACTCGGTATACAGAACTTGAAAAAACAGGCGGATACGCTGATCGTTATCCCCAATGACCGCCTTCTGCAAATAGTCGATAAACGTTCTTCACTGCAGGATGCTTTTAAAGTTGCGGATGGTGTCCTCCTGCAGGGCATTCAGGGCATATCTGAACTCATCACTGTGCCCGGGCTCATCAACCTCGATTTCGCTGATGTGCGCACGATCATGTCCGAGGGCGGCGCTGCACTGATGGCTGTCGGCCGTGCATCCGGTGAGGACCGCGCCCGCACAGCCGCTGAAATGGCAATCTCCAGTGAAATGCTCGACATCACCATCGACGGAGCGCGTGGCATTCTCTTTAATGTTTCCGGCGGCGACAGCCTCACCCTCATGGAAGTCAATGACGCCGCAGCCATTATCAAGGAAACTGCTCACCCGGATGTCAACCTTATCTTCGGCGCAGTCATCAATCCGGAGCTTGGCGATGAGATTCGTCTGACAGTTATTGCGACAGGTTTTGATTCGACCGGTATGCACAATCGCATGCTGCGCACCCGCTTTACCGAAACTATGGATAAAGCTGCTGGTGTATCCAGTAAAAAAGAAAACAAGGAGAACCACTTACAGCGTGATTTCGCAGAATTCAGCTCACAGCTATACAATACGGATGAGATTGAAGTACCCGCGTACTTGCGCAATAGAATCCAGAAATAATTTATGACCCTCCAGTTTTCTCCTTAAGCGCGGGGTATGGGCAGGCAGAGATACCCATACCCCGTCACATCTCTCCCCTAACATTAAAATTTCCCTTTCTTTAAGATTTTCCCCTTCAAATTACTTGTAGAGAAAATTTCACTGTGCTATACTGATGCACACATAAAGCCATCATCAACTGTCACACCCCCATATATGGGGTTTTTTATTCAAAATCCTGCGCACCACAGCAGCCAGTATAGGGAATGGATTTTGATTACCAATTTGGAGGAAGAAATGCGCTGTCCGCACTGTGAAAGTGAAAATACAAAAGTAATTGATACCACCCACGATTCCAAAGGGGGCATCCGCCGCAGGCGGGAATGCGAAAATTGCAATCAGCGCTTTTCCACCTATGAACGGGCGATCCTTTCTACACCCCTCATTATTAAAAAAGATAATATGCGCGAAGAATTCGATCGGAATAAGTTGATCCAGGGGATCCGCATCGCCTGCGCCAAACGCCCGGTACCCGCTGCTAAAATTGAGCGGTTAGCAGGGGAAGTGGAATTCCAATTACAGAAGATGACCAAACTGGAGATTCCTTCCCGCGTCATTGGTGATCTTGTCATTAATGGTCTTCGCAATTTGGATAAGATCGCGTACATCCGCTATGCAATCGTGTATCTGCCTTTAAACAATTTAAACGATATCTTGGATGAGATCAACCGCCTGCTCATCACTGAAGGATAATAATCATGGCTCACCCGCAATCTCCCACCCATAAAAATTTACTTTCCACGCCTCCTATGCCTGAAGAACTTCCTCAAGTGGAGTTAAGTGAGAATTCTTATCAAGTGCTCACCCGTCGCTACATTCGCAAAGGGAATAACGGTGAACTCGTTGAAACCCCCAAAGAGATGTTCTGGCGAGTAGCTTACCACGTGGCAAAGGTTGAAGAGATTTGGGGCGAAGATGTCGAAGAGCATGCCTCAAATTTCTACCGACTGCTTGCAGCTAAACGGTTCTTCCCCAATTCTCCCACGTTCACCGGCGCTGGTACCCCTCTTGGGCAGTTAGCAGCATGCTTTGTCCTGCCCATCTCAGATGATATGGGCCGCCGTTCAGACGGCATCTTTCAGACTCTGCGCGACGCAGCCCTCATCCAGCAGACCGGGGGCGGGAATGGTTTTTCATTTTCCGCCATACGCCCCAGCGGTGCAATCGTTAAAGCTTCTTCCGGTAAGGCTACCGGCCCAATCGGGTTCCTGCGTGTGTATGATAACGCCTTCGGTGAGATCGCCCAGGGCGGCACGCGCCGCGGCGCGAATATGGCTGTCCTTCGCATAGATCATCCAGATATCGAAGGATTCATCCAATGCAAGACGAACGAGAACGCAATTAACAACTTTAACATTTCCGTTGGCATTACCGACGCGTTCATGCACGCCGTTGAAAATGATACACCCTGGGAACTTCGTTTCCCAGATGTCCACCATCCCGCCTACCGGGAATTTTCTGGCACACTGGAAGAAGCTGAAGAAATCGGCATCCCTATCATCACCCACCGTACAGTCAACGCAAGAGAGCTTTTCAACCTGATCGTGCGCCAAGCACACCACAACGGCGAGCCGGGGCTGCTCTTCCTCGATGCCGCTAACCGAAGTAACCCGCTCCCTCACCTCTACCACCTTCAATCCACCAACCCCTGCGGCGAGCAGTGGCTTGGCCCATACGAGAACTGCTGTCTGGGATCGATCAACCTCTCCCAATATGGCACGGAAGATGGAAATGTCAACTGGCAGTCGCTGGCCGAGGATACCCACCTGGCAACCCGTTTTCTCGATGATATCGTCGAGGCTAATGCATATGTACCCGCAGTACCTAAATTAAAAGAAAACGCCCTGCGTGCCCGCCGCCTTGGCTTAGGTATCATGGGCCTGGCGGACCTCATGTTCCACGCTGGCATCCGCTATGGATCCCCGAACGGGCAGGCATTTGCCGCCCAGATCATGGAGTTTATCCGTTTTCATGCCATGCAGGAAAGCATCTCACTCGTAAAAAATCGCGGACCATTCCCCGCTATCGCCAACAGCATCTACGACCCAGAAGATCTGAAATGGCAGCCGCCACAGTCACTTAAGGCATATGAGAACGAATTTAAGCGCCCGGCGCTTGATTGGAATGTTATTGCAGATGGGATCAGGCAGCACGGCCTGCGCAACGCCGCTCAAACCACCATTGCACCCACTGGCACAACCGGTACAGTTGCCAGTTGTGAAGGCTATGGCTGCGAGCCCGTTTTCGCACTGGCTTACACTCGCCATGTCAATGACAACGGGCAGGACCTCGCACTGACCTATACCTCACCTCTCTTTGAAGAAGCACTCATCAACGCTGGCCTTAATGAAGCCCAGCGCCAATCAATCATTGAACGTGTATTGCGAGCTGGCACATGCCAGGGTATCTCTGATGTTCCGGAGGAGATTCGGCGTGTGTTCGTCGTCTCGATGGACATCACCGCCGAGGAGCATGTCCGCATGCAGGCTGCTATGCAGGCTTTCGTGGACAACTCCATCTCCAAGACAATCAACTTTCCTCGAGATGCACGCACGGAAGACATTGCCTCTGCCTACCTGCAGGCATGGAAACAGGGCTGCAAGGGCATCACTGTATATGTTGCTGGCTCCCGTGAGCACGAAGTTTTGCATACACACGCGGAGACCACAGATGAAGTACGTGAAATGGTCACACCCTCCTCTCCGGAAACTCGCATCCCCATCTGGATCAAGGAATCCGATGCACCGGAACCAATGTTCCTCAACCGTACAAAAAAACCTCGCCCGCGCTACCTGCCGGGTTTTACCTTTGGCGTGGAGACACCTGTCGGTAAGACTTTCGTCACGGTCAATGAGAACGGCAGCTCGCAGCCCTTCGAGGTATTCATCAACACCGCCAAAGCCGGTTCCGATGTGGCTGCTGATGGTGAAGCCATTGGCCGCCTGATCTCTTACATCCTCCGCCTTTCTTCTCCTGTGGAACCCTCCGAGCGCCTTCATGAAGTCTGGCGTCAGATATCTGGATTGGGTGGTGGGCGCCCAATGGGTTTTGGTCCCAACCGTGTGCGTTCCATGCCCGACGGGTTGGCGCAGGTGCTGGCAGAATATATCGAAAGTCGCGCCCAACGCCTTTCACAGGGTGGCACACCCTCTGTAGACCAGCTCACGGAAGGCGAGAAACCCACCCCCGCGGACCTTGGTGAACAGGTAGATTGGCTGAAAAAACGCGAAATGTCCTCTATGCAGATCGGCGACCTGTGCCCCGAATGTGGGCAGGCCACGCTTGTGAATGAGGAGGGCTGCCGTAAATGCTATGCCTGCGGGTATAGTGAGTGTTAAATGAAGCAATAAAGATATCACTTTATAATATATTGGAATTGAGGTACATCACCATACAGCCTATGATATCTACTTCTATACAAGCGTTCAGCTGATAGATAACATCATTCCTATCAACTAATCAATGAAATTTAACCACCTATGTACCTCAACGCACAGTAATTAAATTAGGGTGAATGGTTCCTTATCAGTTTGAATCAATAACATCTTCCCTGACTCCACCTGTCATATAATAAAATAATATATCTTGCAAGGAATTGGACATGCCTAAACATCTCATTTTAGTCGCCGGGAACATCGGATCCGGAAAGACCTCACTCACTGAACGTATTGGAGAACGGCTCGGTTGGCACACCGCCTATGAATCAGTTGCCGACAACCCCTACCTGCCTAATTTCTACAAGGATATGAAAACTTGGTCCTTCCATCTGCAGGTGTTCTTCCTCGGTCACCGCGCCAAACAGCACCAGGAAATGGCTGCAGATCCAAGATCTGCGATTATTGACCGCAGTATCTACGAAGACGCCTATATCTTCTGCCGCGCGCTGAACCATTTGGGCAACCTGTCAGAATTGGATTATCAAACATATCAAAGTGTATTCAATCTGCTTATACCCACCCTACCCAAACCCTCCATGCTCATCTACCTGAGCTGTCCAGTAGATGCACTCATAGCACGCATCCATAAACGTGGGCGGGATATTGAATCCGGTATTACAGCTGATTACCTCTCCCTGCTTGAATCCTATTATACTGATTGGATGGAGTCTTTCGATATCTGCCCGGTGTTGACCATCCGCACCGATGACCTTGACTTCGTCCATAAGCCAAAACACCTGGACATTGTCATCCAACGCATCAAAAACAAACTGGCTGGCAAAGAAGAAGTGGTTTTTAAATAAATGGCAATAATTCGCGATCCTTACCTGAACCGAATGAATAAACATGCCGCGTCGAAGCTGGCCAAACCCTCACGCATATTAGCATCTATTGCATTAAAGCCAGGTGCGATTGCTGCCGATCTGGGTGCGGGCGGAGGGTATTACACCTACGCCTTCGCGCAGGCAGTTGGAACAAAAGGGAGAGTAATTGCAGTGGATACCTCCACCGATCGGCTTGCTTACATCCAACAACAAGCACAAAAAGAAGGACTCTACAATATCACCACTTATCTGACCAAAGTAAACCAGTTAGATCTGCCGGGAATTAAATTTGATTTGATTTTCACCCGCAATATGTTCCACCACCTGGATGATCCCAATCTATATTTTAAAGGAATAACACGGTTTTTAAAATCAAAAGGGCATGTGGCGGTCATTGATTACAAACCACCAACCAGCTTCCGATTGCGTTTTTTCGCCCGCCACCACCATCACACGGATCCAAAAATCATCGAAAACACGATGTTTAATGACGGCCTTTATCTCGATCGATCTTATGATTTTCTTCCCGACCAATCCTTCCAGATATTTGCACGCAGCAGTCATAGGGGTTGATCGCGGATGGTAACATCTGCCTATCCCGCCTATGTGCGTTTACTTGAGACGGGCGAGCTGGCACTGCGTACCTCATCGGCACAGGATATCCTCAAATGCTGCACCTTGTGCCCATGGGAATGCGGTGTAGATCGTACAGGGGAGGAAATGGGCGAATGCCAGACAGGTTCCACCGCGCGAGTATATTCATATATGCCCCATCATGGTGAAGAACACCCTCTGCGCGGTCGGCACGGCTCCGGTACGATATTCTTTTCCGGCTGTAATATGCACTGCCAGTTCTGCCAGAACGCCGATATCAGCCAGGAAAATTACGGCATGCAGGTCAGCGCAGATAAGATCTCTGCAATGATGCTCGATCTGCAAGCGTGCGACTGCCATAACATCAACCTCGTCTCCCCCACCCACGTTATACCCCAGATACTGGACGCCCTGCTTATCGCAGCACAAAAAGGGCTGCGCCTACCTCTTGTTTACAATACTGGCGGTTACGATGCAATAAACACGTTAAAACTTCTTGCTGGGATCATAGATATCTATATGCCCGATATGAAGTACGCAGATGTGGAGATCGCGAAGAAATATTCACATATTCCGGATTACCCTTATTACAACCAAAAAGCGGTTAAAGAAATGCACCGCCAGGTTGGTGATCTAGAATTGGATAATAACGGTATTGCTGTGCGGGGTCTGTTGGTGCGTCATTTAGTCCTACCTGGAAATATCTCCGGCACAAAAGAAGTGATGGACTTTCTTTCTCAAAACATCTCAATCAATACTTATGTCAATATCATGGACCAGTACCGCCCAGAATATCACGCCCGTCAATTCCCAGAACTATTCCGCCGTACCTCTGTGGATGAATTTCAATCCGCGGTTGATATGGCGATTGACTGCGGTATTGAACGTATCGACCATTTGATGTTATAGGAGAAAAAAATGCTTGCCAAGATCAATTTCATCAGCTATTTCATCATGAGTTTTGTATCGGTTCATTTCTACGTAAAAAGTGTCAGCCCTGCCCAACTGGAACGCGTGCTAGGTGAATCCGCGTATGCTCACTGCGGAAAATTACGGGTTTGGGCTATTGTATTCATGACCATTGCCTTCATCAATTTCATCACCTGCCGCTTTCTGCCGGTTACCCGCTGTTTACCGGTTGTATTTGCCTGGCCCCGTTGGGTGTCATGGTTTGCAGCAGCTCTCCTAGCTGTACCATCTCTCACCTTAGTAGCTATTGGATGGAGGGATGCAGGGAGTGAAGCGGCTGTACCAGATAATAAGAATCCTATGTATGGCGGTATTTACAGGTATATCCGCCATCCTCAGGCATACGAAGCGCTTCTTTGGCCCGCTGCAGCACTCGCCTTGCATTCGCCCTTCCTGCTTGCGATTTCCCTTCCCTGGCTGCTGCTCGAACTCATTATGGTCATGGCAGAGGAATTTGACCTCGCCCTTCGTTTCGGTGAGTCTTATTTATCATATCGGGAAAAAACGGGGCCATTCTTTCCTAAAATCCGACACTGAGTCAGCCTTCTAAAACAAACGGTAGCAAAAAATGGAATTAATATCACTCCTTGACAGATACAAGCATCTCTAACCCGGGGGATCCTAGCTATCCAATTGCATATCAAATAATGTTAGTATATGTTGTTATACATATTTGTGATATTACGGTTAAATGAAATGGCATCGGTAAAGAACACAGAGAATACTTTCAGGGATCAACCCGCGGTTCGTCGGAGAATGATTCAGGTGCTGCTTACTTTTATCATTCAAGCCGCGCTGCTCTTTGTTTCGGCCGGCACATTTGTTTGGCCAATGGCCTGGGCACTCCATGCAGAATACATAGTTATTCTTCTGCTCAATCGTTATTATTTTCTCCATGATAAGCCGGAATTGATAGCTGAGCGTGGTCAACTAAAGCAGGGAGCCAAGAAATGGGACAAGATCATCACGGCAGTAATAATGCTTTTCAATTTATCCATGCTCGTGATTATCGGTTTGGATAAGCGATTCACCTGGTCACTTGTTTTTCCTCTGACCCTTCAAATCATCGGCTTATTCCTAATCGTGGATGGGCAGCTCCTTTTCTCCTGGGCAATGGCATCTAATCCATTTTTCTCAACTCTGGTTCGCATTCAGAAAGATCGTGGGCAAATCGTGGCACAGCATGGCCCGTATCACTTCGTCCGCCATCCCGGATATGTCGGCTATATAGTATTTACACTTGCTACTCCATTGGCTTTGTCATCTTCCTGGGGATTCATACCCGCAGGGATCGTTTCCGCATTGATGGTTCTGCGGACGTATCTTGAGGACGAAACGCTGTTAATTGAACTGGAAGGGTATGACAAGTTCTCGAATCAGACAAAATACCGGCTAATTCCTGGTGTGTGGTAGATTTATTAGATGGAGAAGGACTGCAAGAATAATCCAGGTGACAAATCATTTGATAAATATGGAAAGTTGGCACTTATCAAGGAATTTCTTTCCCGTAGTGTTATGGCATTCATTTTGGTCATTACATCAGGAACATGGACATGGATCAATATTTGGATCTATGTCGGTTTAGCGACCCTTACCAGTGTGTTGGTTTTCATATTCGTCGTCCGGGTTAATCCTTCCCTCTACAACGAACGCGGAAATCCGAGAGAGAACACCCAGAAATGGGACTTAATTTGGATTCGCATATATGGGCTTATCTCATATTTATCAATCATCATTGCCGGTCTGGATAAGAAGAACAGCTGGTCTTCTCTTGGAAACGGATGGATTTTCCCTGGTGGAATTCTAATCATCTTATCTGGCGTGCTCTCCACATGGGCAATGGCTGAAAACAATTACTTTTCCAGCGTAGTGCGTATTCAAAATGACCGCGGGCAAACGGTTGTAAACAGCGGTCCCTACCAATATATACGCCATCCTGGTTATCTTGGAGCAATCTTATATTATATCGGAACACCCATGGTGCTGGATTCCTGGGTTAGTTTCTTCCCCGTTCTAATAATTATCATTGGGTTCATAATTAGAACGCATTTTGAAGAAAAAATTCTGAAAGAAGAATTGGATGGCTATGGGAGGTATACGCAGAAGGTCAAATACCGGCTGATACCGGGCATCTGGTAGATTTCTCCATGCGTTTCTGAATCTATTTATCAAGGAAAAATATCAAGATTCGCGTATCCGTCAGATAATTCCAACAGATACCCCATTGACCAACCCTGCAGGAAAGAATAAATTCAACAGCCCGATCAAAAGAAGGATACTCCAATTGAACCCACACATTCTCATCAACAATCATATCTGACTCCAGGTTTCAAGCAATTCATAATTCTTTCCAAATTCATCTCCCGACCGATTGCCTTTATACAACCAAGAACCATCCACCTGCTGTTTTTGTAATAAGTGTAAAGGATCAACCAGATTCAATAATTCCTTCACAGAACCTGGCTCTTCTCTTATCAGATCTCTAACTGCTCAATATACCATAATGCTGGTTATTCGCTGCGCTGCAGTATCCCAATTGGATTAATTTACAGCTTATCCGACCACACGGTAAAAGTTTTCTCTCTCATCTTCTGTACAGGATTTTTAATTCAGGAAAGTCTAAATGATAAAATATCCTCATTGAAACCTTTTTTTTAGTATTCCGTATATAAACTTAGAAAACAATGACAGAGCAACTCGCGCGGATGGCTGAAACTGAATGCATCAAGCTCGCCCGGGAAGGTGATCAGGACGCGTTCACACAGATCGTAGAGATATATCAGAATCCTGTATATAACTTATGCTACCGGATGCTTGGTACACCGCAGGCAGCAGAAGATGCAGCGCAAGAATCGTTTTGGCGCGCACATAAGAACCTGCATAGCTACGATATGAAACGCCCTTTCCCCACCTGGCTGTTATCTATCGCAGCACATTACTGCATTGATCAGCAGCGGCGCAAACGGCTACCAACGATGGATCTGAATGAGATTATCGAATTCGCCGCCGAGGACCCGGCTCCAAGCCCAGAATCTTCCACAATTAATGTGGAATTCTCTGAAGTTGTTCAGCGTCAGTTGGCACAGTTGAGTGAAAATGACCGGGCGGTACTGATCCTCCGCTATTGGCATGAGTACTCTGAAGATGAAATATGTCAGGCGCTTTCAATATCAAAAAGCGCTGTGAAAAGCCGGCTGCACCGGGCCAGGAAACACATGGCAATGCAGTGGACAGAAACACAAAGCAGTATAACGATGGAAGGAAGGCACCATGAAACACAAACAATATGAAAGCTGGATTCTCGATGAAGTACCCCTCACAGATGCACAGCAGCAGGAATTAGATGCACATCTCGATGTCTGTGAAAGCTGCCGTGTTCTCCGCAGAAGTTGGATTGCCAGCAAGCAATTAATTACACAATCAGCTATGCAAGTCCCTGCACTGGGATTCACAGACCGCTGGCAGATAACAGTCCGCAAGAAGCGCCAGATTGAAAAGGTACGGCGCTATCGCTTGACTTTGTTTGGGTTGATACTGCTTGCTTTCGCCAGTTCGGTCATCTACATACTCGTGAGCCGATCTTTCATGCAGATGTTTGCTAATGGGTTTACGATGATTTCAGAAATGGTTGTAGGGTTAACAAACGGCTTATCAACTATTGGTTATTGGCTCAACCACCTTCCAATTGCTGTACCAATTACCGCCGGTTTCATCTTCTTCGGTTTGATCAACTCATTCGTGATTGCTGGAATTTTTTTCTTATGGAATCTGAAGCAAAGGAAACTACTGTCAGATGAAATCTCGGTGGACTAAATTCCTTCCACTTTTAGTCGCAGTTTTTCTACTGAGTGCGTGCGCCGGAAGCGGGTTCAGCACCGGAGAGGAAAAATTTAGCGCGACGTATCCAAGCCAGTTCCTGGTGGGCGATGTTTATGTGCTTAAAAACCACGAGAAGATCGATGGCAATATTGCTGGAATAGGCACAACATTGATCATTGAAGATGGCGCTACCGTTATGGGTGATATTAGTCTTATTAATAGCCAGATGGAGATCTTTGGGCATGTGACTGGAGAGATTAATGTGATCGCGGGAACCAGCCATATTCACAACACCGCAACAATTTCCGGTAGCATCAATCAAATTGCCCATCAAATAAAAATTGACCCGGATGCGCATATTTCCGGTGAGATCAACACTTTCGCTTTCCCCACACAGTTTAGTAGCAGTGATACTGGGAGATTAGAAAAAACATTAAATTGGCTGCAGCCAACCAGGTGGATCACTTTCCAATTAATTCGCAATTTAATTCTCGCTTTCATAACCGTTCTGACTATATTCCTGTTCAAAATGCCTACCTTGCGTGTTGCACGTTGTATCAAGAAAAATGTCGCTGTTTCTTGGGGAATTGGTTTACTTATTATCATTGCCACACCCATTGTCTCTCTTGTCCTGATAATCACAATATGCCTTAGTCCTATCGGTATCATTCTCATTCTCGCGTTCCTGATAGCTGATATCTGGGGTTGGGCTGGGATAAGTTTTATCATCGGCGATAATTTTACCCATTGGTTAAAATTGGATTGGCCTGAGGAAGCCGAGGCAGCTGTTGGCGCTGTACTGCTTGGATTGTTATCTACCCTCCTGGCAATTCTCCCATGCATTGGTTTCATGATCAGCACGATGATCTCCGCTGTTGGATTAGGCGGCATTGTTCTCAGCAAACTGGGAACAATCAAAAAAAAATAACTAATACAACAAGAAAAATCATACGAAGAAATCGCATAATTTTTCTATTTATTTCCTATAAAAAGTATAGGTATAATCCTAATAACATACCCAACCATAGTCATGCATATGAGGTTTTGATGAAACAAATTATTCAGAACATGAAAAGTGGCGAAACACAGATTGTAAATGTGCCTGTACCAATTATTCAACCTGGGTTTCTCCTAATCCATACAGTCGCGTCATTAGTATCGGCTGGCACCGAGCGTACGCTTGTTTCTTTTGCGGAAAAGAACCTTCTAGAGAAAGCTCAATCCCGCCCGGATCTAATGAAACAATTTTTAGAAAAGGCAAAACATGAAGGAATCCTCACCACATTGAATGCTGCGTTCAACCGACTGGATCAACCCCTCATGCTGGGTTATTCATCTGCAGGGATAGTAATGCAGGTTGGAGAAGGTGTGCCTGGTTTCAAACCCGGAGATCGGGTTGCCTGCGCTGGCGGAGGATATGCTGTCCATGCAGAGTACGCACTTATCCCTAAGAATTTGACAGCACACCTGCCGAAAGGAGTGAACTTCGAAAGCGGTGCTTTCACCACCATCGGGGCAATAGCGCTTAATGGTATCAGACTTGCGAATCCGCAAGTTGGAGAAATATCTGCGGTTATTGGCTTGGGTCTTCTGGGGCTGCTGGCTTCTCAGATACTTAAAGCTTCTGGTTGTGAAGTAGTCGGAATGGATATCAACCCTGATCGGTTAGCATTCGCGCAGAAAGTTGGTATTAGAGCCGGACTGAACAAGAATATTAAGGAGAAGTTTATCCAAATGACACACGGGCGCGGGTTTGATCATGTATTCATTTGTGCAGATACCACTTCTAATGAACCAGTCGAATTAGCTGGAGAGATCGCGCGCGACCGTGCATATGTTATTGCCATAGGTGCCGTTGGAATGGATATCCCACGAAACTTATATTACAAGAAAGAATTGATCTTTAAAGTTTCCCGTTCCTACGGGCCGGGACGGTATGATCAAACCTATGAGGAGAATGGGGGCGATTATCCTATCGGATATGTTCGTTGGACTGAAAGCAGAAATCTGGAAGCGGTTGTTGACCTCATCAAACGAGGTGAATTGAACGTTGCATCTCTCATCACTCACCGTTTCCCAATTGATCATGCTGAGGAAGCATATGCGCTTATCACAAGCAAACATAAACAAAATTACATCGGTGTCATCATCACATATCCAGAAGGAGAAAACCAACAGACTAAGGAGAATATCATCACTTTCTCTTCCAACCACATATCTTCAAGAAGTAAGAAACTTAACATTGGCGTATTAGGCGCAGGCAACTATGCTAATGCAGTCTTCCTGCCAACCATAAAGAAAAACCCCCATACAGATCTGCTTTGGATTGTTTCAGCAAAAGGATTAAACGCTCAACAGAGCGCACGGAAGTTCGGTTTTACCTATGCCGGTTCTCACACGGATACTATTTTTAAAGATAAGAAAATAGATCTTGTAACTATCCTTACTCAGCACGCGAATCATGCCGATCTTGTTAAAAAAGGTCTTCAAGCGGGAAAACATATCTATTGCGAAAAGCCGCTTGCGATAACTAAGAAACAACTGGAAAGCATTATTCCCGAACTACAGAAAAAAAATCACCCCTATCTTACAGTCGGATTTAACCGCCGCTTTGCTCCTTATTCCATACGGTTAAAATCCTTTTTTACAGACCGTGTGGAGCCAATCTACGCACACTACCGCGTGAATGCTGGCTTCATTCCATCTTCTCATTGGCTGCATGATCCATCCAAAGGCGGTGGGCGCTTAATTGGCGAAGGGTGCCATTTCATTGATTACCTGGTCTTCCTCGTCGGTCAAATTCCAGAGAGAGTTCAAACACAAGCCCTGCCGGATAACGGAAAATACACAAGTGATAATTTTGTGATTACGATGACATTTTCAGATGGATCCATCGGTACAATCTCCTATTTGGCAAGCGGAAACAAGTCAGTAGGTAAAGAATATCTGGAAGTGTTTTGCGGTGGCAAAGTTGGCATCCTTGATGATTTCCGCAAGTTACAATTGTTTGGCAAATCCATTGAGAAAAAACACAAGTATTTCAAACAGGATAAAGGGCACGCATCTGCCTGGAATGAATTTGTGAATGCCGTAATCAATAACAGTGAAGCTCCTATTCCTTACACGGAACTGATTGGAACCGCCTATGCCATCCTCGCGTGTGATCAATCTATGCAAACCAGTCAATCCGTAAATATTAAGGATTTTATTCACTCAAAGTAATTAGCTGATGGCCTCCCGATTCATAAAAACTCTCAAAGCTGTTTTCCAATTAGATCTATCTGAGAATTTAAATTTTTTCTTATATCAGTGCTTATTAAGGGTTGGACTTTTTCGTTTTTTCACGTCCACTGTAAGCAGAAATCGTCCCCTGGATAATAATTTGTTTATACCCGTCTGGTTTAATTTCTGGCCGAATAAAGAAACTATTTTTGCCGAGAGTACCACAACCACAGAAATCATTGAACAGGCTGATGAAATATTAGGTTGCAAATTTTGGTTGTTCGGAATGATTGAATCAGCCATTGATCTTTCTCCTAAAACCCAACTGTGCCATTGGAGCCAATCAATATCACCTTTGGTGGGATCTGAAAAACAGGATATCAAATTCATTTGGGAACCAGCCCGCTTCTCATGGGCAATAAAACTTGCTCAAGCATTTCATCTAACAAATGAAGAAAAGTATGCCCAATTCTTTTGGAAAAAATATGCGGAATTTATTAAAACTAATCCGCTCAACCGGGGACCAAATTGGGAATCCGCGCAGGAGGTTGCTCTCCGGTTGGTAGCATTAATCATTTCAATTAATCTGATAAAGGACGCTAAATCTTCAACCGTTAAAAGGGAAATGGATCTGTTCAAGTCCATTGCTGACCATGCCGATCGTATTCCCCCCACAATTTTCTATGCAAAAGCACAGAATAATAATCATTTAATTTCAGAAGCAGTCGGTTTATTCACCGCTGGAATTTTCTTACCAGAGCATCCCCATGCTGATAAATGGAAGCGGCTCGGTTTGAAATGGTTTTATAAGGGCGTGAACAATCAGATATCCGAAGACGGCGAATATATTCAGCATTCCAATAATTACCAACGCATGGTGCTCATGCTCGCATTATGGATGAAAGTGCTTCTTCAATACAACGATCACAAAATTGACAGCCAAGCTTATACAAAACTTTCGCATGCTTCAAATTGGCTCATGTGCCAGCTTGATCCAATCTCCGGCCAGGTTCCAAACCTTGGGCATAATGATGGTTCCCGAATTCTTCCATTTTGCTCAACATCATATAGCGATTATCGACCTATTATTCAGGCAGCCTGCCGTGTTTTCTTAGATGAACCCGCGCTCGATCCCGGACCCTGGGATGATCTGTGCATTTGGCTGGGAATTCCGGCTAAGAAAAAGAAAAAAAATAAATCTATTTTTTTAGTCAATCCTTCAACTCCTCGAATCGGAAATTCAGATGCCTGGGCTTCTCTGCGGACTGCCCGATATACTTCCCGCCCGGCACACGCCGATCAACTTCATGTGGACCTCTGGTATCACGGGCACAATATCGCGCTTGACGCGGGAACCTTCCAGTATAATGCACCACCGCCCTGGAATAATGGACTGGCACAGACACTGGTTCATAACACACTTATAATCAACGAGAAAGATCAGATGTACCGTGCAGGGCGTTTCCTATGGTTGGATTGGGCACAGTCGAAGATAGTGGATCAAGGGAACAACCTGATATGCGCAGAGCATAATGGATATCAAAAATTGCGCGCGGTGCATCGGCGCACCTTAAAAAGACTTTCAAATCAGAAATGGGGGGTTGAAGATTTGATATTTTCACCATACTCATCAAAGGATAAGTATCGAATTGACCTGCATTGGCTACTTCCCAACTGGCCGATGCGAATTGCCGGAAATACATGCACATTGTTCGCTCCATTCGGATCTGTCATATTACATATTTCTTCTGATATCGAACCTAACAATTGCCAATTCATCATCTATAAAGAAGGGAGACCCATTTCAGGAAATGCACAAGAGGAACCGCTGTTAGGCTGGTTCTCTCCAACATATGGGCAAAAAATTCCCGCATTATCAATTCGTTATTCAATCACCCATGCTTTACCTATAACAATCACATCGCAATTCACATTTTCACAAATCAATTAAAATCATCCTATGCATATTCTTCTTATCCATCAAGCTTTTGCTGCACTCAACGAGCCTGGTGGCACCCGCCATCATGAATTCGCGAGGTTTTTAGCGAAGCAGGGCCACCAAGTCAGCATTATTGCCAGCCCGGTCAGCTATCTGACAGGTAAAGATACTCAAAGCCAGCAAGTAGAGATAGAGATGGAAGGCAAGATATCCATATATCGTGCCTATACGTATCCTGCGCTGCATAAGAGTTTTTTCCACCGATTGTTCAGTTTCTTATCGTTCATGGTTTCTTCTTTCTTTATTTCAATAAAAATTAAGAATGTGGATATCATTTGGGGAACGTCCCCACCCATTTTTCAAAGTTTCACAGCCTGGCTTGTCTCAAAACTGAAACATGTTCCTTTTCTCCTCGAGGTCAGGGATCTCTGGCCTGCATTTGCTGTAGCTGTTGGGGTTCTTAATAATCGATTATTGATAAGCCTGTCATTATGGTTAGAAAGATTTCTCTACAGCCGCTCTGATAGGATTGTCGTAAATTCTCCGGGTTATATAAAACATGTCCAATTAAGAGGTGGGCAGAACGTCACTTTGATTCCCAATGGGGCCGATGCAGCCGCCTTTATCCCCCTGAACACGTTTAAAATTCGTAAAAAATTAGGTTGGACAGATAAATTTATCCTTCTGTATGCTGGTGCACACGGGATGTCTAATGATCTCCCTGTGATCTTACAGGCAGCTAAACTCATAGAAAACTATGATGATATTAGAACAGTTTTTATTGGTGATGGAAAGGAAAAGAGCAGTCTAATTACCCTGGCTGAATCTCTGAGATTATCAAATGTAGAATTTATGAACCCGGTCCCTAAAAATAAAATCTCTGAATACTTGCAGGCTTCGGATGTATGCATTGCCATTTTGAAACCAATTGAACTATATAAAACCACCTATCCCAATAAGGTTTTCGATTACATGGCTGCGGGAAAACCAATCATCCTGGCAATTGATGGAGTCATTCGAGAAGTTGTTGAATCCGCCAACTGCGGGATTTTTTGTGAACCCGGTAACCCAAATGCAATTGCAAACGCCGTTCTTGAAATGTACAATAACCGCAATAAGCTAGTAAAAATTGGAAAGCGCGGAAAAGTGTATTTAGAGAAGAATTTCGACCGGATGATAATTGCGAAAGAGTTTATTGATATGATAGAGGAAATGGTGGGATCAAATGCCTAAAAAAATATTGATAGTAGAAGATGAACTCATCCTCCAAGAAACGCTTGCATATAACCTCAAGCACCAAGAGTATGAAGTGGAAACTGCCAACGATGGTCAAACAGCGATTGACAAAGCAAAGCAGAGCAACCCCGATCTTATTCTTCTGGATATCATGCTGCCAGGTATGGATGGCTTTGAGGTTTGCCGCATCCTCCGTAAGGATTTCTCAGTTCCCATCTTGATGCTAACTGGCTACGTCTTAGATAATGGTGTAAATTGATATTATCCTATACTTCCAAATGTATCAATGCATCTACCAGTAACTCATTTTCTTTATGTACTCCATCTACCTCCTTCTTACCAAGCAGTAAAGGCAAAATCCTTGAAATCCCTATCCTCGCAGCAAGCTACAAGGCATTACAGGATTTCACCCTTTGGGACGGATTTTGTAAAACAGTCTCGCAGCAAGCTGCGGGGAAATGCCCGTAAATTTATTATAAAAAGAACTTACGCAAACGTAAGGTAATTGAAAAGATCGCCTTCGGGAGTATTTGGTTGAGCGGACTGCTCGCAATCACCGCGCTTATTGCTGTAGTAGGATATGTCATGGTCAACGGCTTGAAGGTAATCAATTTGGAATTTTTAACAACACGTCCCGCAGGTGGAGTATCCGGAAAGGGAGGGATGTCCACCACCATCGTAACAACAATTTATCTGATTATTCTTACACTGGTGATTGCTGCTCCACTTGGTGTGTTTGCTGCTATATACATCGTTGAATATGCTGAAGAAGCAGAAAAAGCGAGTGGATTTGTGCGCGCTCTAATTAAATACGCCCGCATCGGGGTGGAAATACTCGCGGGTGTGCCTTCTATAGTGTTGGGGTTGTTTGGGTTTATTGTCTTTGTGTCCCGCTTGAAATTGAATTTTTCTCTTCTATCCGCTGGTCTCAGCGGTGCATGCCTTATCCTGCCTGTCATTATCCGAACCACAGAAGAAGCCCTCAAAACTGTTCCTCGCTCATTCCGTGAAGGCAGCTTGGCGCTGGGAACTACCAAATGGCAGACCATTTCTTGTGTTGTTCTTCCAGCCGCAACTCCTGGTATTATTACAGGTATTGTTCTCAGCATGGGGCGTATAATCGCCGAGACAGCTATATTCTGGGTTACACTTGGTGGTAGTTATCGCCTTCCGAAAAATATCATGTCTTCAGGGCGCACAATGGCATTGCATGTTTACTCATTGGCCAGTGAAACTCGTGCGTTTGATAAAGCGCTAGGCACCTCAGTAATTTTGATCATTATCATTGTATTCTTGAACTTAGCGATCAATATCACGTCTCGCCAATTCGCAAAAAAATTCTCGGGTAAATAGGATTAATAATGGGAATCAACAATAACGGAAAGTTAAAAATCAGCGTTCATAATTTCAACTTCTACTATGGCGAATTTCAAGCTTTACGGGATATTACAATAGACCTTCCTGCTAATAAAATCACTTCCATTATTGGACCATCTGGTTGTGGGAAAAGTACATTTCTGCGCTCATTCAATCGGATGAATGACCTCATTCCATCGGTACATACAACCGGTAGAATTGTAATGGATGAAGAGGATATTGACGAAACTGACGTAGTTGAATTGCGGAAACGCGTGGGAATGGTATTTCAGCGCCCAAATCCCTTCCCAAAATCTATATTTGAGAACATCGCCTTTGGTCCTCGAGCTCATGGCATCCGTGATAAGCAAGTATTGAAAGAAATCGTGGAAAAAAGCTTACACCAGGCAGTTCTTTGGGATGAAGTAAAGGATCATATTAACAAATCAGGCCTTGCACTATCCGGCGGCCAGCAACAGCGCCTCTGCATTGCAAGAGCACTGGCTGTTGAACCTGAGGTGATCCTCATGGATGAACCAGCTTCCTCCCTTGATCCAATTGCTACATTAAAGATAGAAGATCTCATCCAGCAGTTGAAGGAAAAATATACTATAGTTATAGTAACACATAATATGCAGCAGGCAGCTCGTGCATCCGACTTTACTTTATTCTTTAATATGGCTGAAGATCGAGCCGGATATTTAGTTGAATCTGGTAATACAGTTGATATTTTCACTAATCCAAAAGAGGAACTTACTGAACAATATATTTCAGGCCGTTTCGGTTAGAAGAGGTGACATATGGCACGAGATATTTACGAAAGAAAGATACAACAAATTAAGGACGAGATTCTATTGCTCGGCAGCATGGTCGAGCAAGCTACTCTCGATTCTGTTGTTGCTTTTAAACATAAAGACCTGGAAGCCGCAAGAACGATTATTGAAGAAGATCAAACGATAAACGACAAGCGTTTCGCTATCGAAAATGCAATCATTATCTTATTAGCCACACAGCAGCCTTTAGCGCATGACCTGCGTCTGCTATCCGCCATGCTATTGGTATCCAATGAATTAGAGCGGATGGGCGATTACGCAAAAGGAATTGCAAATAATACGATTCGTCTTGGATTAGCTGATATTCCGATTCCCATTCGTGATATTGAAAAAATGGCTAATCTGGGAGTGAATATGCTACACCGTGCTTTATCAGCATTCGTGAATGAAAACATGGAATTGGCGATAAAGATTCCTGAAGAAGATGATTTAGTTGATGAATTATTCAATAAATCCTATCGGGCAATTGTTAATGCCATGATCACAAATACAGCAATCATTGATGATGCCAGTTTCCTATTATGGGTGGTCCACAATCTGGAGCGTTTCGCTGACCGTACAGTGAATATTTGTGAACGGACAATATTTATCATATCAGGGGAATTATTAGAAATGGATAGGACGAACGATGAAATACCTCACAAAATTGATGAATAGATAAAATATTCAGTTTTAGTTTATTTGAAGGGTAGGGCTTGATATAATCAAAATAATCAAGCCCTTTTATTAAAGAGGTAAACCATGTTGAAACCAAATAAATGTGTGGGCAAATTGATCGTCGTGGAAGGAATTGATGGGAGCGGTAAATCCACTCAAATTGACTTAATCTATAAATGGCTCACTGAAAAGGGGAAGTCAGTCTATTTCAGTGAATGGAATTCTTCCCCGCTTGTTAAAAGCACAACAAAATTAGGGAAAAAAGAGAAGGCGTTTACACCTACAACCTTCAGTCTCATTCAAGCAGCTGATTTCGCTGACCGTTGGGAGAATCAATTCCTGCCGATGCTCAAAGCAGGTGTGATCGTCCTTGCTGACCGATATGCTTTTACAGGATTTGCCCGCGATGTTGCCCGCGGTGTTGATCGCAAATGGGTCCGTAATTTATATTCCTTTGCTTTTCAACCTGATCTGGTTCTTTATTTTAAAGTCCCTTTAGATGACGCTGTTGACCGCATTACATCTGCCCGTTCTAAGCTGAAATATTTTGAGGCAGGTATGGATTTGAATCTTTCAGATAAACGTATCACCAGCTTCCGCCTATTCCAAGGAAAAATACTAAAAGAATACGAAAAAATGATCAGTGAGTTCGGGTTTGAGGTAGTGGATGCAACCCGCCCGGTTCACAAACAGCAAAAGGATATAAGAAGATTGGTCAATAATGTACTAAAGGGGTGGCGGGGGCTGCCAAATCCGGTGGCATCCGCACGAAATTATGCACGGCATCAGACAAAAAGAAACAGCACCTCACAAACGGAGGTGAAAAATGGCACCCACTAAATTTTATGGATCTGGTTTTCCTTATAAGAAAACCAAGATTCTGCCCGGTAAATTGATCGTTGTTGAAGGAACAGATGGGGTTGGCAGGTCCACACAGATTAATTTATTAAGAAAATGGCTGGAGAAAAGTGGGTATGCAGTCTCAGATACAGGTCTGCGCAGATCCCCCCTCACCCAACCGGGCATTGAAAAAGCTAAAGGCGGTAATACACTTTCCCCACTCACAAACAGTCTCTTCTATGCAACAGATTTTGCTGACCGGCTTGAGAATCAGATCATTCCAGCCCTAAAAGCTGGTTTTATTGTGCTTTCTGATCGCTATTTTTATTCCATTATTGCCCGCGATGTGTTGCGTGGGATTGATCCTTCTTGGGCGCGTGATATTTACGGCTTCGCTCTTGTGCCAGACATGATCCTATATCTGAAAGCAGATATTAACACGCTGGTCACCCGTATTGTACATGGGCGTGGTTTTAATTACTGGGAAGCAGGCATGGATATTCTCAAGCTGGATAATATGTATGATAGTTTTCGGGAATATCAAACTCGGATGATTGAACAGTTTGACATAATGGCTAAAGAATTTAATTTCCACGTAATCAATGCGAACCACTCAATCAAGATAACTAATAACGAGATAATGATAAACATCCAACCAATTCTTGATGAATATAACAAATAATATTTACTAGAGGAAAGAGCAGGAGAGTATGGCGGACAAGAAAGAGGACAAAAGCACTATCCGGTACTGTGCAAGATCATTGCTTCCCAATGTCCAAACGCTAAAAAAAACCGCGCGTAGTATTCTAAAACGCAGCAACATCGAAGATATTCACGACCTGCGCGTTTCCTCACGGCGAATACGAACAGTGTTAGATGTATTCTCAGAATATTTACCAAATAAGAAAGTAAAATCCTGGGGAAAGGATATCCGTGCAATCACCAAATCCTTCGGCCGCATCCGCGATCTGGATGTGCAGATTGATCTCATCAATGAGGTTTATGAATCCACCGAAGATAACAAGATCCGTTCTGGTCTCCGCCGCATCCGCCTGCGGTTGAAGCAAGAACGCCAGAAAAAACAAGCAGATACTAACGAAATCATAAAAATAATCTTGGATAGTTCGTCTATTATCGAGATGAATGCATGGGCGGAAGCAACGCTTGAAGATAATGAGAGTGAAAGTTACTTCTCTTCCGAACTATACCAGGTGGGATACAGGCAGATCCAAACTCGATTAGATAAATTTCTTTTTTATGAGGTCTTTATATTCGATCCCAACCGGGTGGACGAACTACACCAGATGCGTATTAATGCAAAACAGCTCCGCTATTCATTAGAGGTATTTTCTGATTTATATAAACATAAAACGGATTTTTCTCTTGATATTGCTCGCCAGGCACAGGAATATTTAGGCAACATCCACGACAGTGACGTGTGGATCTATTTTCTGCCTGAGTTCATGAATAAAGAAATGAAACGCGTTAAGAATTTTTACGGATATACAGGCCCTTACAACCGCATCAAACCCGGCATTGAATATCTCATTAAGAACCGTAAACGAGAACGCAACCGTTTATATAAAACTTTTCTTAAAGATTGGAAAGAATGGAAATTTAAAGAAACCTGGCTTAACCTCCGTAAGGTCATTTTCCTGACCAGTCTCGAAACCCATCACCAACCACCCATAGAAAAACCACCAGAAGTACCGAAAGAGACACCGGCTGAACAACCGCCCGAACAACCTGCTCAACAATAATACCGCTTATTGATGAAATTAACTGAACATAAAAAAACAACTAATTAATTTGTCTGAGAATTCGACAAGCAGTAAAACTACAACTCTTAGCATACCAAATACATCACTGGACTTGCGCTTAATATCTACAATGCATTTTCTGACCCGCATGAATTATCGATAAACAATAGACATGCTTTAAGGTCTATGTTGGTGAAGCTATCGTTAATTGAAATTAAATTGCAGGCCACATTCCCGAATATTCCCTTAACCAGAAACGCATTCTTGCTTTTCTAAACTCTTGAAAAAAGGTCTTTTTCGATCTTCCCATCCTCCATTGGCGGATACCCGCGCGTATATGTCTCTACTGAGCTGAACAAGCGAATGATCCAGGTTATGATATATCCGCTTTTCTTATCGCCGCCCTGACTGGCGTGACACGCGGATGCCTTATCGCGAACCGCTGCATACCTGCGGTAATTGATCTTCGCGTGCGTTGGAAAATCCTCCGCCAAGATCGCGGTTAGGTCAATATCCTTGTTCTTTCCGAATTGGCTGGGATCTACACCAAAAAGCGGCATGAATCGCACGATCAATTTCAAGAATCCACGCGGAATAGTGTGAAAATATAGTTTTTTTGGTTTAAATGGCTCCAATTGGCTGGTTATGAATGATTTATCACCTGCCAAGTCAAACGCAGCAACCGTCGCTTTATGCACTGCGATATGATCTGGGTGCATGTACCCGCCGATGGGGTCAAAGGTTAGCACAACATCTGGCTTGATCTCACGAATTAACACCGCGATCTTTTCTACGACATCATCCTGAGGCGCATTGATGAACGCATCCGGATGTTTATTTTCATCACTTCCCGGCATGCCGGAATCGCGGCAGCCGAGGAAATGCACTTCCCGCAGCCCAAGCACATCCGCCGCGCAGCGCAGCTCATGTTCACGCAGTTCGCCAATTGATGAGAATCCTTCTAATTTCTCCACGGCAACCTCTCCCACCTCTCCCCGTGTCGTACAGATTAAATGAATTTCTACGCCTGAATGGGCATATAGAGCGAGTGTCCCACCCATCCCAAATGTTTCATCATCTGGGTGCGCTATCACAACCAGCATTTTCTTTCCCATGTAGGATCCTAATTGCACTGATATTTTCTTATTGTGAACATACGGGACATTCTGGGTTCTTTTTTACATTAATCTCTTTAAACGTCATCTCCAACCCGTCAAACAGCAGCATTCGACCAATCATGCTGTTACCTATTTCAGTAATCATTTTAATCGCTTCAATCGCCTGCAGTGCTCCAATCACACCCGGAAGCGCTCCAATCACCCCTATTCCACGATTTGCGGCAGATATTTCAGGTGTTGGCAATTGGCTAAATACACATTGAAAGCATGGTCCTTTTTTTACGTTAAAAACACTCATTTGGCCTGAAAACTGAAAAATCGCACCATAGATAAACGGAATCTCTTTTTCAACACACATTGAATTAACCAGGTAGCGTGTCTCGAAATTATCTGTCGCATCCACAACAATCAAAAACCCACCAATTATTTTATCTGCGTTTTCAGCAGTTATGCGTTCATTGAAAATATCCACTCTCACATTCGGATTGATTTCATTTAATCTACTCTTGGCAGAAAAAACTTTAGGCTGTCCAAGAGTAGTCATCCCATGTAAAATTTGCCGCTGAAGGTTGCTGAGTTCAACCACATCGGAATCCACCAATCCTAAATGGCCAACTCCAGCAGCAGCCAGGTACGTGGCTGAAGAAGAACCTAACCCGCCGCAACCAATGATCAGCACAGAAGCCCCTTTTAATTTCAACTGCCCGGATATACCAATATCAGGTATTTTTAAATTCCGAGAATAACGAATTTTTTCATGCGCAAAAAGTTTATCTGACATATGTTTTCATTATAATTATTGTTAACCAATTAAAAGTCATTCAACAATCTAATTCAGGTAGAATAGTACTATGCAGGTCATTTTAACCCATGAACAGTCAGATTTTGATGCGGTTGCATCGCAACTGGGCGCCTTCTTACTGCAAGATAGCGCATTTGCAGTCCTCCCTAAAGCCCTCAACCGCAATGTGCGTGAATTTTTACGCTTTTATTCTGCCGACCTGCCATTTATCCCTGCAGGAGACCTCCCTAAAGAATCTATCACTTCAGTAACTCTGGTGGATACGCAGTCATTAATTACAATTAAAGGACTCAATAAAAAAACAAGTATCTTTGTGATCGATCATCATAAAAAGAAAAACAATCTACCTCCTGAATGGGAATTTAATCAAGTTGAAAGCTGCGCTTGTACCACTTATTTTATTGAACAGCTTATTGAAAATAATAACCTCTCCCTCAGCATAATTGAAGCAACATTACTTCTGTTGGGTATTTATGAAGACACTGGTTCGCTCACCTATGCGACTACAACTGCAAGAGATGCATCTGCTGTTGCTTATTTACTGTCTCGCGGTGCTAGTTTGAAAATCGCTGCTGAATTCCTAAATCCCCCTCTTACTCCCGAACAGCAGAAGTTATTTGAAGCCTTGATGGTAAATTCACAGACAGTTACCATTGCAAACCAGCACATTTTCGTTTCTTATGCTGATGCGCCCAATCTGGGAGATGAAGTATCCAGCATTGCGCATAAGATATGTGATCTGATAGATCCAGACGCGCTTTTCATTTTCGTATCAATTCACGAAGGAATCCGTCTGGTCGCTCGGTCTGTATCCGACCAGATTAATACATCTCAAATCGCTAAGGATTTCAATGGCGGTGGCCACCAGCGCGCATCCGCAGCTTTAATCAAACATAACAAAAAGAATCCTTCCCAACTCATGGACATAGTGCATGTATTCTTAGATGAACTCCCAGGATATGTCCAGCCAGCGGTTACCGTTGAACAAATTATGTCAAAAAAACCGCTAACTATCACTCCGGAGACAACAATAAATGAAGCCCTTACTCTCATGCAGCGCTTCGGATATGAAGGATATCCTGTGATCCGGGGAAAGAAAATAATGGGACTGCTCAACCGGCGGGCAGTGGATAAAGCGCGCGCCCACAACCTCAAGAAAACAGCCGCCAGCCTGATGGAAGCCGGCGATATTCATGTTTATCCCGGAGATTCACTAGACCATCTGCAGCATATTATGGCAAGAACTGGATGGGGGCAGGTTCCAGTAGTTAGTCCTAATTCACAGGAAATCATAGGCATAGCAACTCGAACCGATCTGCTGAAAACACTGGCAGGAACGCAGGAAGGCACAATCCGGAAGATGAATCTCTCACTGGAAATGGAAAAGCAAATTGCACCTGGTCAATTCTCCTTATTAAAGTTAATCAGCATTGCCGCCAGTGACATAAACACACCAATTTATCTTGTCGGCGGATTTGTGCGCGATCTAATTCTCAACTCACCCTCTCCAGATTTAGATTTTGTAGTTGAGGGAGATGCTCTTCAACTCGCATCCTTGTTAGCAGAAAGATATGGCGGGAAAGTAACCAGCCATAAAAAATTCGGTACTGCAAAATGGTGGCCATTAAGCGCTGAAAGTGAAACTCCCTCAATAAAGATTCCGCTTCCCACCGATCAGATTTCTGATCTTCCACCCACAATTGACCTTATTAGTGCCAGAACAGAATTTTATGAGAAACCGACTGCGCTGCCGACTGTTAAAAAGGGAAGCATCAAGCTGGATCTTCACCGACGGGACTTTACAATTAATACAATGGCGGTGCGATTGGATAACAGTTTCTTTGGCGATGTCTATGATCATTGGGGTGGACTTAATGATTTGAATCAAAAAAAGGTTAGAGTCCTTCACTCGCTGTCTTTTGTTGATGATCCAACGCGTATATTGCGGGCAATACGTTTCGAGCAGCGCTTCGCGTTTAACATTGAAAAACGAACCCTTGAATTAATGCGGGAGGCAGCCTCTCTCTTGGAGGAGGTGTCTGGAGATCGCATCCGGCATGAATTGGATCAGATCATGGTTGAGGATAAAGCAATTGCTATGCTTTCGAGAATTGGCAAACTCGGATTATTTTCGTACATCCATCCATCCATTTCCTGGGATGAATTCACAAAAAAAGGATTAGAAAAATTATTTGCAGATCACCCAGCAAAAGAGTGGAATAAATACCTTTGTCTAAACACGCATAAGCGATTAATTCAAGGTGCATATACTATTTTAATAATGAAGATGCCACCATCTGATGTGCGGAAAGTTATTAAACGATTGCGGTTTAAAAGTAATCTTCAGAAGAAACTCAACGCAGCAAACCAGATTTTGCACAACAAGTCTTCGCTCTCTTCCCTCACCCCTGGTAAATTTACCCAAGCGCTGGAAAAGTATCCTCCACTGGCTGTTTATGTTAATTGGATAACAGAAGAAAATAAAGGTTTACGGGAAAAATTTGAAAGATTTATCTATAAATGGCGCTTTATTCACCCTATCACAACTGGTGATGATCTTAAGCAATACGGCATTCCGCCAGGACCGATCTACCGCATCATCTTACAAAAATTGAGGATCTATTGGATCAATGAGGAAATTAACAGCATAGAGCAAGAGAAACAGCTATTAGAAAAATATCTATCTGAATTATCCTGAATTCATACATCATTAATGCTCTTTTCGAAATTCAAATCAGGTTGATGGTTGTCTTCCCCTATCATTTCTATATCTGCATGACCGAAGGGTCAAAAATTACTGGTATTCACTAATCTGATTTACTATGTATATGATTTAAATCAACCACATTTCCAAAAAATTCTTGTTTCGGGCTATGAAATCGAGTGATTCTCCTTGCGTGCTTTCATCAACGCGTTTAAAGCAAATTCCACACCATCTTCTTGCCACCCAGCATTCAATATTGTATGCAAATTAGTACCTGCACCACAACCTTGGTCAAGAGCAGTTGCAGGTTGTAGATGTTCGATAAAATGGACTGAGCCTGGAGGTGATATACCTCTATCCCGGGGTTGATTACTCAATTATTTCAAATAATCGAGTAAAACTTTTACATGTTTACACATCGGGTTTTTGTATAAAAATAGCCAAATTCCCCTGTATTCTATGCGACAACGATTATTCTATGAACTATATAGTAAAATTGATAAGTTAAAAAAACATTCAAGGAAGGAATTATTTTAATGAAGGAATATAGTTCTAATAACATCAGAAATGTAGCTTTAGTATCACATTCGAGCTCAGGAAAAACAATTCTAACCGAAGCTTTTCTTCATTTCACTGGCACGACAACTCGCATGGGAAAGATCACAGATGGAAACACCGTAGCAGATTTCGATGAGGAAGAGATCCGCAGGGGAATTTCATTATATACATCAGTTATTCCGATTGAATATAAAGATGTCAAAATCAATTTCCTCGATACCCCTGGATACACAGATTTTGTTGGAGAGTTGATATCCGCTGTGGGAGTTGCTGATTCAGCGATTGTAGTAGTTGATGCAGTCTCTGGATTTGAGGTTGGAACAGAGATAGCATGGAATTATTGCAATAAATTTAACTTACCAAAATTCCTTCTGATCAATAAGATGAATCGTGACAATGCGGATTATCAAAAAGCATTAACTTCTGTTCAGGATTTCTCAGAATCACGGCTCATTCTACTGCAGCTTCCGTGGGGTGAGAAAGCCAATTTTAAAGGTGTTATCGACTTGCTGACAATGAAAGCTTACGCTGGAGACGGCAAGAACGCTGAAGAAATCCCTGTTGAGTTGAAAGATGCTGCTGAAACAGCACGAACCGAACTAGTCGAAGCCGCTGCTGAAGGTAACGATACATTATTGGAGAAATACCTTGAAGGAGGTAAACTAACAACCGAAGAAATTACTAATGGCCTTGCAAGTGTGATTCTAAACGGTACTTTTGTACCTGTTCTCGTTGCGGCTGGTGGTGCTGAGATCGGGATAGCCCGATTACTGGATGCGGTCAAGAATCTGCTCCCTTCTCCCGAAAAGGCTAAACCGGTTACGGCTCAAGGCAAACCTTATGAAGAAACATTAAAAGCGGATGATAGTGGTCCTCTTGCACTGTATGTATGGAAAACAACCGCAGATCCGTTTGTTGGAAAGCAAACATATTTCAGAATATTTTCCGGGGTTCTAAACGCCGATATGCGAATTTGGAACCAATCCAAAGAGATCGAAGAGCGCCTGGGTGGATTGTTTATACCAAGTGGAAAAAACACAACACCTGTAAAAACATTGCATAGTGGTGATATTGGAGTTGTTCCAAAATTATCAGAAACAGCAACCGGCAACACTTTATGCGATAAAGCTCATCCTCTTGAACTGCCTATCCCGAAATATCCAAATTCGCTGTATCGGGTTTCGATCGAACCCAAAACACAAGCGGATTCAACCAAGATCTCACCAACACTCACCCGCTTAAGTGAAGAGGATATGACTCTTTCCTGGCATCAGGAACCCTCCACCCGGCAAACCATTTTACAGGGTATGGGTGATCAACATATTGATGTCGCTATCCGACGAGCAGAAACAAAACTTCAAGTTGGATTGATCACCGCTCTCCCACGCGTTCCATATCGCGAGACTATCACTAAAAAAGCAGAAGCCATGCACCGCCACAAGAAACAGTCGGGTGGTTCAGGTCAATTTGGTGAAGTATGGCTGAGGCTCGCACCTTTGAAAGATGGCGATTTTGAATTCAAGAACGCGGTTTTCGGTGGTGCGATATCATCCAGCTATATGCCAGCTATTGAAAAAGGCATTCGCAATGTAATGAAAGAAGGTGTAATCGCGGGTTATACTGTCACCGGTATCGCGGTTGAAGTATTCGATGGTAAAGAGCATCCGGTGGACTCAAAACCCATCGCATTTGAAATGGCTGGTCGTGAAGCATTCAAGAAAGCCCTCAAAGATGCCGCACCCGTTCTTCTTGAACCAATCATGAAAGTAAAAGTGATCGTTCCGGAAGAGAAAATGGGAGATATCTTAGGTGACATGAATACTCGCCGTGCACGTGTGCAGGGGATGGACAATGAAAAGGGGCATTCCACCGTGATAGCTAATGTACCTTTGGCGGAGATGCTGCGCTACACAACTGACTTGCGATCCATAACAGGCGGCCGTGGAATCTTTGAAATGGAAGAATCACACTACGAAGTCGTCCCCACTCATGTTGCTCAGGGAATCATTGACGCTAGAGACAAAGAACTAGCCAGTAAAAAAGAGGACTAAATTTTCTAAAGAGCTGTCTTGTTGCACCAGCTCTTTTTAACTATCCTATCCTATACATGAAGAAAAATTCATTAAATTATTCCACGCATGAGGATCGCTGGGGCGCTATTCTTTCTCAGGATGAAGAAAAGATCAAGGACGCGATGAAGATCCTTAACCAGGAAACAGTTGAATTCATTATTTGCCACTTAATAAAGATGGCAACTGAAGAAGGTTGGCATCCTGCCCAGCAGGTATCTGCTGCCTTTGCACTGAAGGTAATAAAAGCCCAAATTCTGGATTAGGAAAAGATATTATTTTACCAATAATATTTACTATAATTAGTAAAAAATTTCAAATCAACCAAAGGTATTATGAATAAGAATAAACTGCCAAAACAAGAGGAAAATTTTTCAGATTGGTACAATCAGGTCATTCAGCGCGCTGAACTTGCTGATTATGCACCGGTGCGCGGGTGTATGGTTGTACGACCGTATGGATGGGCGATCTGGGAAAATATCCAATCCGCACTCAATAAACGCTTTAAAGATACCGGTCATGTAAATGCCGCGTTCCCCTTATTCATCCCAATGTCCTTTCTAGAAAAGGAAAAAGAACACGTAAAGGGTTTTTCACCTGAACTCGCAGTCGTAACGATAGGTGGTGGTGAAAAACTAGAAGAACCTCTGGTTGTACGGCCAACATCAGAAACTATCATAGGGCATATGTATGCAAAATGGATAAAATCTTACCGCGATCTTCCAGTTTTGATCAACCAATGGGCAAACGTTGTTAGGTGGGAAATGCGCACACGCTTATTCCTCCGCACGCTTGAATTTTATTGGCAGGAAGGGCACACTGCCCACGCAACCGCAGAAGAAGCTAAAATCGAAACTCGACAAATGCTGGATGTGTACACAGATTTTGCGGTCAATGTCGCCGCGGTACCAGTCGTTCCTGGATTGAAAAGCGATAATGAAAAATTCGCCGGAGCTGTTCGATCGTACACAATCGAAGCCATGATGAAGGATACCAAAGCGCTGCAGTCCGGTACATCCCATTATCTTGGGCAAAATTTTGCCAAAGCATTTGATATTCAATATCTCGATCTGAACAATAAACTACAGTACTGCTGGACAACTTCGTGGGGATTATCCACTCGTTTTGTTGGTGCAATCATCATGACGCACGGCGATAACCAGGGGCTTGTTCTTCCCCCGAGGTTAGCACCCATTCAAGTGGTGATTATACCTATTTTCCGATCTGAAGAAGAAAAAAAAGCTGTTATGAATGCCGCAGGAAAAGCAGAAAAAATGCTGTCTGGTTTAAGGATAAAAGTAGACGACCGCATTGAAATGACACCCGGCTTCAAATTTAATGACTGGGAGCTGCGCGGGGTACCTTTAAGAATTGAAATAGGACCAAAAGATGTAGAAAAAAATGCGGTTATGATTGCCCGTCGGGATATTCCCGGGCGTGAAGGAAAATCTTCTCTCCCGATAGATAGTCTGAAAGCTCAAATACCTGCCATTTTAGATGATATCCATGATAATCTTTTAGCAAAGGCAACTAAATTCCGTGATGACCATATCTACAATCCCAACGACTATGATGAATTCCGTTCTTTGATCAATTCAGGCTGGGCATATAGTTATTGGTGTGGAGATAAAGCATGTGAAGCAAAGATTAAGAAAGATACCAAGGCAACTATTCGATGCATTCCATTCGATCAGAAAAATATTAATGGGAAATGCATCTATTGCGGCAAAGAAGCAAAGCAAAAAGCTTATTTTTCGAGAGCATACTGACAACAGATAATATGCCTTCTGTCCAGCTTGAAAGGCTTAGGCCACAGATTAATGCAATCGTCACACAATATGAACATAGCGAAATATTCACAAGATCGCTAATTTCCTTGTTGAAATCATATGGCGGAGATATCGACAGTTCGCCTTCTCAAATTTATGCCCATTCGCTCATCCCCAGGCTGAATGTCCCGCAGGTTGTATTGAATCAATTGGAAATCTCACTGAAACATCTTGCCTGCACATATCCATCTCAAACCAAGTCAATTGTAGAAAAACTCTGGGAACAACAATATTTTGAAATAAAAAAGATTGCCTTGATCTTATTATCTAACTTTCCTACTCAAGAAAAAGATTTTTACTTTAAAAAAACAAGTAAATGGGTTGATGCAGATATTGAAGAACCACTCATTGATGTGATTCTTGAAAATGCAATTAAGAATAAGGATATTTTCTCAAGCGAGCAATGGCTCAACTTAATTAAAGAATGGCTGTATTCAAAAAAAAACCGCTTTCGGAAGATCGGGCTTGCTGCAGTCTCGGACCTCATCAATGCGGATACATATCATAATCTGCCTGCGATTTTTCACCTTGTAGAACCAATGCTAAGTGAACCCCATATTTCAATAAATAAGGATTTAATCACATTAATCCATTCACTAATCAAAGCATCTCAACCAGAAACTGCTGCTTTCTTGATTCATCTGTCAATAATGCACCCTAAACCTGATATCTATTCCCTTATTCGCAAATGCCTACCCTTTTTTAATCAGTATTATGCCTCTGAGATAAGAAAAAAATGCTAGCTCAGTAAAGTGCTCAATTCTGGTATAATTTCAAATCTGACTGGTCCCTCCTGAGGCGAATGCTCTGGGTGAGGAGACTTGCTAAATTTTTTATAGGAGAAAGCAGTGTCATGTCATTAACAAAAGAAGAAAAAGAGAAAATTTTTAGTGAATATGGTATGCATGCATCTGATACTGGCTCAACAGAAGTACAAATTGCAATGCTGACTACCAGAATCTTGCAGCTTACTGATCACCTCAAAATCCACAAGCACGATGAATCTTCACGCCGCGGATTGCTCAAATTAGTTGGACATCGCAGGCGGTTCTTGGCCTATCTGCGAAAGAAAAATTTCGCCAGCTACCAGGCAATAACCAAAAAGCTAAATCTGCGAAGTAAATAGAATGAGTTATGAACATGCCGATGGATTGAAAAATCCATCAGCTTGTTTAAGATAAATAATTACAACAAATATCCCCTAAGTTGGGAATTGAGAATACATTAGGAAATTTTCCTTATTTGTTCTCAGTCCCTAACTAAAAGGGGAAGAAAAGAGAAAAAATGCAACCGCAAGGAAAACAATTTACCACCGTCGTGGGCAACCATGACATAACTTTTGAAACTGGGAAACTAGCCGGTCAGGCTGGTGGTTCGGTAACAGCTCGCATTGGCGATGCAGTTATCTTTGCTGCCGCGACTATGTCGAATGATGTCAGAGAAGGAATTGATTTTTTTCCCTTGACAGTAGAATATGAAGAGAAAATGTATGCCGGTGGCAAGATACCCGGTTCTTTCTTCCGAAGGGAAGGTCGCCCTGGAGACGATGCTGTCTTAGTAGCTCGTTTAACTGACCGACCGCTCCGCCCTCTCTTCGATAAAAACATGAGAAACGAAGTGCAGGTGATCCTTTATTCTTTATCTGCTGATTTCGTCCAACCCCTTGATATCATCGCAATTAATGCCGCTTCCGCGGCAATGATCATCTCCGATATCCCCTGGGGAGGTCCGATTGGTGCTGTACGCGTTGGCCGGATCGATGGAGAATTTATTATCAATCCGACATATGAGGAAATGGAATATTCAAATTTAGACCTGCGTGTTGCAGGAACGCGAGATGCGATTCTCATGGTTGAATCTGGATCTGATGAAATAACAGAAGATGTGATGGTCGAAGCAATTTCATTTGCCCATAAAGCCATCCAGCCATTAATCGATGTACAGGAAAAAATGGCTGCCGAGATTGGCAAGGAAAAACGTAAGGTTGAAATAAAATCAATCGATGAAGATCTTGTTAAAAACATATTCGATAAAACCAGCACTAAAATTACCTCATTGCTTGAATCACCCCACACAAAAGCCGAACTGGATGAGGGAATTTATGAATTGAAAGCACAGATCATCGCTGAAGCTGAGGCGGAAGACGAGGAATTAATCTTCCCAACTAGTGAGGCTTTTGAAAAATCGTACAAGCGTGTGGTCCGTGAGCGCATCCTAGAGAAGGGAAAGCGTCCCGATGGACGTGGTACAACTGAAATACGTAATATTTGGTGTGAAGTCGGCACAAGCCCCCGAGCACATGGTTCGGGATTGTTTACCAGAGGTGAAACACAGGTTCTCACAATGGCGACATTGGGAACACCAAAAGAGGCTCAGGAATTAGATAATCTATCTCCAACGACCTCCAAGCGATATATGCACCATTATGTCTTTCCTCACTTTTCTGTTGGAGAAACCGGCAGGCCACGGCGGTCTCGCCGAGAAATAGGTCATGGTGCTTTAGCTGAGCGAGCGTTGGTTCCTGTTCTGCCGGATGAAAAAATATTCCCTTATACAATGCGCCTTGTATCCGAAGTGCTATCATCTAACGGTTCAACCTCAATGGCTTCTGTATGCGGTTCAACCCTCGCTTTGATGGATACAGGAGTACCGATAAAAGCGCCAGTGGCTGGGATTGCTATGGGCTTAATTAAAGAAGATGAAAAATATACTGTATTGACAGACATTCAAGGGCTTGAAGATCATCTCGGTGATATGGATTTCAAAGTGGCTGGTACCGCAAATGGGATCACAGCCCTGCAAATGGATATCAAGATCAAAGGTATCACACCGCAAATAATGTCCGAAGCGCTTACCCAAGCAAAGGAAGCCCGCCTATTCATTTTAGGCAAGATGGCAGAGGTTATCGAAAAACCGCGGATAGAACTCAAGGAATTTGTTCCCCGCATTACAACAATTCAGATCCCTGTGGATAAGATTGGTGCTATCATTGGCCCAGGCGGTAAAACCATCCGCAGCATTCAGGAAGAAACAAACACGCAGTTAGATGTGGCTGAAGATGGCACAATTTATATCGCTGCCGCAGTCAAGCAGGATGAGGTAAAAGCCCGCGAACGCATTGAGCGGCTAACCGAAAGTGCTGTTGTCGGTCGAATATACACCGGCAAAGTTGTCAGAACAACCAATTTTGGGGCTTTCATTGAGATAATCCCCGGAACGGATGGAATGGTTCATATTTCTCAGTTGGATAGTGAAAGAGTGGAGAAAGTTGAGGATATTGCCAAAGTTGGTGACGAGCTTACAGTCATGGTAACCGCAATTGACCCTGCCGGCAAGATCCGATTATCACGGCAGGCAGTATTGGAAGGCTGGACAGCTGAAGAAGCACGCAAAAAAGATTCCGCTAACCGAAAGCGATCTAAGAGTAGCAGAAGCAGCAGAGGAAGAGGAAATAATAGTAGGTATACTAAGAAATAAAGCCTTGATTCTACAAACAAATACTACGACAAAATACCTCGGTCAGCTTATAACCGGGGTTTTTTATTTCTCTTGCGTGGGTAAATACGGCATTTCAGGACCTTCAATATTAAGTAAGGAAGAAAGTGCAGATTTAAGGGCAATGCGATCATTCCACAGGAATTCAGTCTCACCAAAACACATAGATTGTTCGTGGCCTTTCCCGCAGATAATAACCAAATCATCCTCATCAGCCAGTTCAACCGCCTTTCTAATCGCATCACCACGATCAGGAATACGATAGAACGTTTCGTTTTCTACTCCGCCGTGATTTTGTGCTTCATCTGCCATTTCAGATAAGATATCATCCAGGCTTTCTGTACGGGGATCTTCTGCGGTTAAAATAGAAATATCTGCTAAGGTAATTGAAGTGGCAGCCATCATCCACCTTTTTTGTCGATCCCGTAAACCAGCGCACCCGAAAACAGCAATAACTCGTTTTTCTGTTCTATTCCTGCTTGTTTCAAGAGCAACCTTTAACGCATTTGGAGTATGGGCAAAATCTACGATTGCTGAAAAATTCTGCCCCAGGTCAATGCATTCCATCCTTCCTTGAACTCCGGAAAACGCTGAAACGCCTTTAATCACGCATTGGATATCCAAACCCATCCCTATGGCAGTAGCAGATACAGCGGCAAGTATATTATGCGCGTTATATTCACCGATTAGTGCAGTCCGAATTTCATGCAGTGAATTCTCCCATTTAAGATCAAACCTTATCCCATTATCGGTGTTTTCAATATTCTGTGCCTGTACATCAGATCGTTCATCCAAACCATACTCAATGGTTCTTACCTTCTGATATTTTTCATTTATCAATATTCTTTTTAATTGTTCATAGGATTGGTCGTCCCGGTTGATGATTGCGATGCGGTAGTTTCCCCTTTTCTTATCCTTGGTATCAACCAGTCCAGTCAGCAATGTTGCTTTTGCATTTAAATAATGATCGTAATCTCCATGGTAATCCAGATGTTCATGCGTAATATTGGTCACAACACCCAAATCAAAATCACAAGCTGATATACGTTGCTGTTCTAACCCATGAGAAGTAGCTTCAATCACAACATGGGTTAATCCCTGGTCAACCATTTTCTTTAACAATTGTTGGGTTTTCGGTGCTTCAGGTGTTGTTACATGAAATCCTGTATCTATTTGTTCATTCCCAATTATTGCATTAACAGTAGAAATCATCCCGGCCTTAATTCCGCATGTCATCAGAATATTATGGATTAGATTAACTGTTGTCGTTTTCCCATCAGTTCCAGTTACGCCAATAACTGTGAGCTTCCTACCCGGAAATCCATAATAAGCAGCCGCAAGATGAGCAAGTGCCAATCGCGAATTTCCTGTTTGTATATAAGGAACTTCACTGATTGATAATCGGCGTTCTCCGATAACCGCGGCAGCACCTTTTTTAATTGCTTCCTGGATATATGCATGGCCGTCAAAGCTTCCTCCGCTTATAGCTACGAATAAATTACCTCTTACCACATCGCGAGAATCATGAGTAATTCCGCTGATTTCTATCGGGGGTAAATCGCGTAATGATTTTGGGGGGAATTGCTCGGAATTAGATAATAGATCTGATAGAAACATTTTAAATATAATTTTTAGTTGAAATATTTTTATTCAGCATTAATGTTTTGGTGCATTTTCTCTATTGATTTTTTAATGATTTTAGAATTTATAAATAGGGTTATTGGGAATGAGATTACCGTTAATACGATAGTAAAAATGGGATATCTACTGCTTAAATGGTCAAACCATAACCCAACTAGTATAAAAATTGATCCAAGAACAAACGTGATTGCACCGATTTTCAAATAAACCGGTCCAAATTTCTTGAGAATAATTTCATTTTGTACTTTGATATTTATTTCATTCACAGAACTCATGAAGTCAAATTATATCATCCTCACCTTTTAGACTTAATGAGCAAATAGATTCCAGAACTAATTATTATCATGGAAAAAAATATGATTCGTAACATTCGTGGGGAAATACCCATCAGTGAAATAGTTCTAACTTCTACAGGTAAAGCAAATAAAGGATATCGGGAAAATTGCCCGCTATTTTCATCTGATAATAAATAGATCCAAATTGTACCGCTCACATCACCATCCGCCGCTTGTACACCCCATTCAAATCTTAAAGTTGAGCCAATGTGATATGGTTCTATAATTCTTGATCCAGGACTAGTAACAATGCCGGATATATCAAGAAGTACTTCTATGGCTATATCACATTCAGATTTCCCTATTAGTATAGGTGGATCCGTTGCAGAAGTATCCAATAGATTAACTGAAATAATTTTTTCTTCATTTTTGGAAATCGAATATGGGTATTTGATCTCCCACTGCCTGTCAAGTAAATAATCCATTGCTTGGCAGTTTATTGATTGCATTTTGTTGGTTTGGTCTTTATTAAAATCTAAATGAACTATCTCGATTCGGTCAGGCCAAATTTCCCATATTAATAGACCAATCAGAAAAACAACCAAGATAATCAGGATTAAAATACTTTTCATAGTCAACTTAAAGGTAGATAATTATCTTCAATTGTATCAATGATAAACTAAAAATAATCACTATCTAAAGGAGAGAAAAAATGCCAATTCACCCCGCTGAACCATTTCGCATAAAAATGGTGGAACCAATCCAATTGAAGGACAAAGAAGCACGGGAAAAAGCAATGGTTAGAGCCGGATATAACCTTTTTACGGTCCCTGCTGATGATGTCTATATTGATTTGCTTACGGATTCAGGTACAGGCGCAATGAGTCAGGATCAATGGGCATCTATCATGCAAGGTGATGAATCCTATGCTGGCGCTCGTTCTTATTATCATTTAAAGGAAGTGATCCAAAAGATTTTCGGATTTAAATTTTTCGTGCCTACTCATCAAGGACGCGCTGCTGAAAACATCCTTTCATCAATACTGGTCAAACCGGGTTCTTACGTTCCATCCAACATGCACTTTGATACAACTGACGCGAATATTAGGGCACAGGGGGGACGTCCGGAAAATCTTGTAATTGATGATGCATTCAACATTGATAAGATTTTACCTTTCAAAGGTAATATGGATATTGCAAAACTGGAACACTTCATCAATGAAAAAAGACCGGAGAATATCCCATTTGGCTGTATCACTATCACCAATAATGCGGGCGGTGGTCAGCCTATCTCATTAAAAAATATCAAGGCGGTTGCAAAGACTTATCAGAAATATAATATTCCATTTTTTATTGATGCCTGTCGTTTTGCGGAGAACAGCTATTTCATCAAGATGCGCGAAAAGGGATATGCATCTCACTCTCCTTTAGAAATCGCACAAGAGATTTTTTCCCTTGCTGATGGGACTTTTATGAGTGCAAAAAAAGACGCCATAGTAAATATTGGTGGTTTCTTAGCTATGAACGACGATAAGTTATTTCAAGACGTCTGCAATGCGCTTATCCTTCGGGAAGGTTTCCCAACTTATGGCGGTTTAGCCGGGCGGGATCTGGAAGCACTTGCAACTGGTTTGCTGGAAGGATTACAGGAGGATTATCTGGCTTATCGCATTCAACAGACCGCTTATCTTGCGGAGAAGATCAAGGAAATCGGAATCCCAATTATTGAACCTCCCGGTGGGCACGCGATTTATATTGACGCGGGAACCCTCCTCCCACATATTCCTCAATCCGAATTTCCCGGTCAGGCGTTAACGGCTGCTTTATATCTTGAGGGGGGAATCCGAGGTGTTGAGATTGGATCCGTAATGTTTGCCCATCCCGATCCAGAGAGCGGCGAGATGATATACCCAAGATTAGAGCTAGTTCGGCTGGCAATCCCGCGGAGAGTATATACCCAAAGTCATCTGGATTATGTTGCTAATGTCCTAGAAAAAATTGCCAACCAGCGTGAATCATTTCGTGGATTTAAACTGACCTACTCACCCAAGTTGCTGCGGCACTTTACAGCTCGTTTTAAACCTCTGTAGGAAATTCATCTTGCTTCGCTTTTTCCCAAAGGGCATCCATCTCAGAAAGGGAGATATCGGTCAATGAGTCTCCTCTAGCAGAGATTGTTTTTTCAATATATTCAAATCTGCTGCGAAATTTTGCATTTGTCAACCGGAGTGCGCTTTCTGCATCAAATCCATACCAGCGAATCAAATTCACCACTGCAAATAGCAAATCGCCTAGTTCTTCTTCTAATCCTTGTTTTGTTTTCGCGCTTTTTATTTCGGCGATTTCTTCTTCAACTTTCTTAAATACCGGATCCAATTCCCTCCAATCAAATCCAACTCTTGCAGCGCGCTCCTGATATTTTTGTGCAATTGATAGAGATGGCAACTGTTTGGGGATGGAAGATAGAATACTGATGAATTTTTTAATGCCTTTGTTATTCCTCTCTTCATTTTTTAATTTCTCCCAATTCCTCATTACCCCTTGAATATCATCTACTTCAATTTTTTTAAACACATGTGGGTGGCGGTGGATGATTTTTTTATGGATATCACAAATGACTTCCGACAGAGAAAATTCACCATTTTCTGAAGCAATCTGTGAATGTAGAACAATCTGCAGCAACAAATCACCTAATTCTTCTCGAAGGTGTTTACTATCATTTTTATCAATTGCGTCAAGAACTTCATAAGTCTCTTCTAATAAATTCGTCCGAAGTGTACGATGTGTTTGTTTCCTGTCCCACGGACATCCATCTGGCGCTCTCAGGCGAGATATTAATTCCTGAAATTCCATCATTGACAAGTGCCCTTTTTGGGGATGAAATAATAAATATACTCTTTGTTTATCAATCAAAAATTCTTTTAAGTTCTTTGTCTTAACAATCTCTGTCCTCCAGGATGAGCCTTTTTTATAATAACAATGTACTTTATAATCGCCAGCATATGCATTATTAACCAGTTCAACAAGT
Organism: uncultured Pelolinea sp.; assembly: GCA_964383575.1. GTDB lineage: Bacteria > Chloroflexota > Anaerolineae > Anaerolineales > Anaerolineaceae > Pelolinea. The sequence goes on along the minus strand of CAYLHI010000008.1, from coordinate 16,507 downwards.
TTGCTAATCCGATCTTTATGGATATCGATTGCATATAAAGAATATGAATCGAGATTATGGATGAGGGTATACCGCTTATACAATTGATTGCCATCAATAATATGGATCCCCTTTACTTTATCAAAATCAAGTAATTCAAGCATCGCTTTTATTTCATTTAGATTCATAAATCTATCCTTCTTTGGAAAGCCAAAAAAATTATACTACCCACTTTTTACAAAAGTGGGTAGTTGATAATCCTCAATTTCCAGAATTCTGAAAAGTTGATCTTCTAACGCTTTGTGTATGTTGGTGCTTTCCGGGCTCGCTTCAAACCTGGTTTCTTGCGTTCTTTTACTCTTGGGTCACGGGTTAGCAAGCCATCCTTTCGAAGCGCGGATGTATAATCCGGATTCATTTTGACGAATGCACGGGCTAAACCAAGCTGCACGGCATCTGTTTGCCCGGTTACCCCACCACCTCCAACTTTAGCAGTTACATCATACTGAGTTTGGTTTTCCCCGGTGCTTCCAAAAGGTTCCAAAATTGAATTAGCATCGCCTATTCGGGTAAAATATTCTTTTAGCTCTTTTTCATTGACAGAAAAATTGCCTGTACCTTGTGTGATTCTAACTCGGGCTGTACTTTCTTTCCGGCGTCCAACGCCCTCATAATATTGTTCCGACATCTATCTGCTCCTCACTCTACTCAATTTCTACGACTTCAGGTTTTTGTCCAGTATGCGGGTGTTCCGGACCACCATAAATCTTTAAACGTTTAAGCATGCGCCGCCCGTGTTTATTGTGCGGAAGCATACCCCAGACAGCAGATTTAATCACGCGGTCAGGGTGATTTTCTAATTGATCCGGGAAAGATACTGCTTTCAGTCCACCAGGATAGCCCGAATGGCGATAATAAATTTTTTCCTTTTCTCGGGTCGGATTCACCTTAATATCCTTAGCGTTGATCACAATTACAGAATCTCCCATAAGAACACCAGGTGTATACTCTGGTTTATGCTTTCCCATCAGCAGTGTGGCTACCTTCGATGCTAAATGACCAAGCTTTTGATCTTTAGCATCCACAAGACACCATTTTGATTCAGTTTTTCCTTTTATTACATAGGTTTTTTCCACAATTACCTACTCCATAAATATATTTTGTTATTAATAAATTATTTCTTCTAAAAACAATCCTTTTGCCGGTGCAATGCCGGGTGTAAAATTATCTATACCCTCAAAGCTATCAACAATTGTATCTATCATCACTTTACCTTGCCCGATACGAACCATAATAAAAGCTATTCTTCTCACCATATGGTAAAGAAAGGAATTTGCTTTGATTTGGAAAAAAGCCTTATTTCCTTTGTCTCTTTCCCATTCAGCTGATTCCACATTTCGCAGAGTCCTGCCACCTTTTTTAGGTGGTTTTCCATATAGTAAAAAGTTATGCTCTCCACAAATCATCTTGGCTGCCTGATTCATCAATTCAAAACTCGGTTCAGGCCATACACGCCAATGATACCGTTCTGCTAATGGTTCTGAATTGGAGCCGATATATATCTTGTATCGATATTTTCTGAACTTTGCGTCATAGCGGGGATGAAATCCTTCTTTCGCTCTTATTACGCAGTTGATTGAAATATCTGATGGTAGAAGAAAATTCATTGCCTTTCCAAGCTCTTCATTAGAATGATTCCAATCAAGTTCAAAAGCAGCAACCTGCCCTTTAGCATGCACGCCAGTATCGGTGCGGCCAGCTGATGTGATTGTTCTACCAGACCAACCCAACTTCCTAAGCGCATTTTCTATTTCCCCTTGAACTGTGCGATTGTTCAATTGGCGCTGAAATCCGTGAAAATCAGTTCCGTCGTAGCTTAATGTAATTTGGTAAAGTGCCATTCCAACCGCCTTAGCGGTAGGACTATTCTTCAACTAACTCTAAAATGACCATTTCCGATGAGTCGCCCTTGCGGAGGCCTAGCTTAAGCATACGTGTATATCCACCATTGCGCGATTCAAAACGTGGGGCGATATCATCAAATAATTTTTTTACAATATCCGCATCTGCTAAAGTGGAAGCAGCCAAACGGCGCGCATTTACTTTTTCAATATCAGAACCATTTGTGCTGTTCTTTGCTAAGGTGATTAATTTTTCCGCATCACCACGAATTGCTTTGGCCTTGGCTTTTGTTGTCTTTATCCGATTATTTTCAAATAATTGCTTAATTAAGACACGACGCAGAGCTTTCCTTTGGTCTTTAGTTCTGCTTAACTTATATCCTGCAATATGATGGCGCATTGAACCTACTCTACCTCACTTTCATCACTATCATCTGTTATATATCCTTTATCCTGCATCTTTTCTTGCAGTTCATCTAGGCTTTTTTCACCAAAATTGCGAATTGACATAACCGCTTCTTCGCCTTTTTCAAGTAGTTCAATTACATCACCCACAGAAGATACACCAGTCCGCTTAAGAGAATTGAAGACACGAACAGAAAGGTCCAAACTTTCGATAGGCATGTCAGCAGTTTCGCTGCTTATCTTCTTGGGAGTCTCTTCAATAGTCTCTTCAACTACCTCGAGCAGTTCTTCTTTGACTCCAGCAATCAACCGAAATTGTTCAATCAGAATTTTACCGGCTAACCCCAATGATTCCTCTGGCGACATCGTTCCATCCGTCCAGATCTCTAGGGTCAGACGATCATAATTTGTGCTCTGCCCAACCCGGGCACGACCGACATCAAAATTGACGCGCTGCACAGGGCTGAAAATTGCATCAACTGGTAGTTCTCCAATAGGAAGATTATTTTCTCTTTCGTTTGAAGGTAAATACCCTCTTCCGCGTTCAACAGTGAAATCCATGATTAATTGTGTTTTGGGGTCATCAACAGTAAAAAGATACAATTCCGGATTCACAATCTCAATTTCAGATGTTACCTGGATGTCGGCTGCTGTTACAACACCTTCACCGCTTACATCGAGATGCATATGAGAAATATCACTTTCATACATAACAATGCGCAATTGTTTTACCTGCAGCATCACTTGTAAAACGTCTTCTCGTACACCCTTAATATCGCTGAATTCATGCATTGTATCGGAAATACGAATAGATGTGACAGCTGTTCCATCCAAGGATGACAGCAACACTCTACGCAGAGAATTGCCCAGTGTGACACCATATCCCTGCTCTAATGGGCCAATATTGAATTTCGCGTAATTACGGGCTTCAGCTTCCCGTTCTAAAACTGGCGTTACCATATTACTTTGAGCCACAGTTTCCCTCTCTTTTATTAAACCTAATCAGTTTCAATCAAATCACCTGACCTACCGTGAGTAATATTCAACGATCAGCTGTTCATTAAGGTTACCATCAATTTCACCGCGTTCTGGTAGCCGAAGAACCCTGCCGCTTAAGTTTTTTAGATCGCGTTCAATCCATAGCGCGCAATTTGTCTTCTCAGCGCGTTCGGGAAGGTCTTGAAATAATCCGTTCTTCTTTGATTCTTCGCGTACGTTCAGAACGTCACTTTCTTTAAGAAGCATTGATGGGATGTCTGTTTTTCGTCCATTCACAATAAAGTGGCCATGATTTACCATTTGGCGGGCTTGCGTTCTGTTAACCGCAAATCCCATACGGAACACAACATTATCCAGTCGTGATTCTAAGATTTGTAGTAGATTCACACCTGTAAGACCGCGTTGTTTTACTGCCAGTGCAAAAAACCTGCGGAATTGTTTCTCTAAGATTCCATAAATCCGGCGAGCCTTCTGTTTAGCGCGTAATTGGCGGTTGTAATCCGACTCTCTTCTTCTTCGTGATTGCGAAAAACGACCATGCTGTCCGGGGGCATAAGCCCGTCGTTCAAATGCGCATTTGGACGTAAAGCAGCGTTCACCTTTCAAAAAAAGTTTCTCGCCTTCACGTCGGCATAATTTGCATACTGATTCTGTATATCTTGCCATTTATTATTATTCTCCTAAAAACCTACATACGGCGTTTCTTTGGGGGTCGGCAGCCATTGTGAGGCACCGGTGTGACATCAGCAATAGATCGAACTTTCATCCCTTGAGCCTGGATCGCTCGAATTGCGGCCTCCCGACCAGGTCCTGGTCCCTTGATAAACAAATCGACTTCCTGAATACCCATCGTCTGGGCTTTTTTCATCGCATCTTCAGCCGCAAGGCGGGCTGCAAAAGGTGTGCTTTTGCGGGAACCCTTAAAGCCGATCGTGCCTGCACTCGTCCAGGAAACAGTGTTTCCCTGTTGATCCGTCACAGTAATGATCGTATTATTAAATGTTGCGAAGATATGTACTTGAGCAAAAGACAGTGTTCGCTTTGTCTTCTTAGATGATGAGCGCCGTGTTGATTTCGTTCCTTGTGCCATAATTCCTCTAAATTAATTGATTAAGATCAATGATCCTATACTTATTTCTTAGTTGCACCGCGGCGGCGGCCACGGCCCGCAACGGTTTTCTTTGGTCCCTTACGCGTCCGCGCGTTTGTTCGCGTACGTTGTCCATGAACGGGAAGTCCCCTACGGTGGCGAAGACCACGGTAGCATCCGATCTCAACTAAACGCTTTATATTCATTTGAACATCACGGCGAAGATCACCTTCAACCTGGTAATTCTTAGAAATATACTCACGCAAAGCGCTCACATCACTCTCCGTGAGGTCCTTCACGCGTGTATCAGGATTTACATTCGTCGCGGCCATGATCTCGTTTGCGCGTGTTTGTCCAATACCATAGATGTACGTAAGCCCAACTTCAATCCGCTTGGAGCGCGGTAAATCTACACCTTCTATTCTTGCCATATTTTTTTATCCCTGTCTCTGTTTATGTTTCGGATTTTCACAAATCACGTAAAGTACGCCTTTTCGCTTTACAATTTTGCATTTAGCACAACGCTTGCGGATTGATGGTGATACTTTCATTAATAACTCCTCTTTCTTTTTTCAGCAGCCACAAAATATTAATTATAACCTTTAATCTTTTTATCGTCTATCATTTTCTAACAATTAATTACCTTCATTAACGCTTCAGTTACTTTCTCAATTGGTAGAGCCCCATTCACTTCCACAAGCAACTCTTTTTCTTTATAGAAATCGACTAACGGAGCAGTTTTTTTAAAATATACGCGAATGCGCTGCCCCACAGTCTCTTTCTTATCATCCTCTCGCTGGTAAAGTGGGGAACCATCAAAATCGCAAACACCTTCTTGTTTCGGTGGTTTGTGTTTTGTATGGAAAACATGGCCTTCTGCTTTACATGTCCACCTACCACTTAAGCGTTCGATCAATTCCTCCGCTTCCACATTGATGAATGGTACACAGGCAATCTCCGCATTGATTGAAGCCAAAAACGCAGATAGTGCTTCTGCCTGGTTTGGAGTCCGCGGGAAACCATCTAATAGCGCGCCATTAGAACAGTCTGTTTGCGTTAATCTATCTTTGACCATTCCGATGGTAATATCATCTGGCACTAATTCACCCTTATCCATAAATTTCTTCGCTTTTTTCCCTAATTCAGTATCTGATCGCAGATTCTCGCGGAATATATTTCCTGATGATATATGCGGAATACCACACGTATCTGCAATAATCGCGGCTTGTGTTCCTTTTCCAGCACCTGGAGGGCCAAGCAAAACGTAAAATTTGGTCATCAATATAAAACTCTTAACCTTTTATTAAACTTTCATCATATCCATGTAGTTTGAGTTCAGTTTCAATAATATTGAATGTGTCCCGAACAACACCTACCACAATAATTAACCCTGAAGCTGAAACAAGGAATAAATTTGACCCAATGTTTAGCGGAAGGGCAATTTGCAGGACATATGGTAAGGTCGCTACAACAGCCAGAAATAATGCGCCAACCAGTGTGATTCGGCGCTGGACCTTACTTAAATACCTCTCGGTGGCAGCCCCACGGACCACACCCGGAATTTGAGCACCCTGCCGTTTTAAACTATCACCATAATTCTGTTGTTCAAACAGCACTTCTGTGTAGAAAAAAGTAAGCAGCAACACAAATAAGAAGTAAATCACGATATACCATATACTCGTTGGGCTAAAGGTTCGCTGCATGACTGACGCAAAATTCGCTAACCATTCAGTTTTTGAATTGATAAAGAATTGCGCCAATATGGCGGGAAGAGATAATATCGTCTGGGCAAAAATCAATGGAATCATTCCAGCCATGTTGATCATCAATGGCAGATTAGAGCGCACCGGCATTGACATTCGGCTGCCAACTCTGCGGCCAGGGAATAACACTGGTACATTCCTTCTACCCTGTTGCACAAAAATTATCGCAAAGATAGTCACGGCTAGAATTGCCGCCATAAGCGTAAATAGAATAGCAACAGATTGTCCAGATACAATCAACCTGTATAAATTTACAGGAATTCTTGAGACAATTCCCGCAAAAATGATCAACGATAACCCCTGGTTAGGAACTCCATATTCTGAGATCAGTTCACCCAACCAAATACCCAGCATTGTTCCACCGATCATACTGATCAACGTTGTTAAAGTGGGTAGTAAATTTGCACCGGTAAAACCAAACTGATAATTCAGGATAGATCCACCTGTTGTAAGTTGATTGAATAATTGAATTTGCCCTAATGCAGAGAGTGCACCCATGGGAATTGTTAACAATACTGTCCATTTTTCCATCAATTTACGGCCTTCCTTAGGATTTTCCTGCATTCGCCTTTCAAGTGATGGAATAATTGGAATTAATAATTGAATAATAATCTGTGCAGTAATATAAGGATAAACGCCCATCGCTAAGATTGAAAAATTCGACAGCGTGCCTCCAGATAGCAGATCGAATACACCTAAAAGACTGCTGGCAGCACCCTGCTGTTGGAAGATGCTTGCGATTACATCACGGTTGATCCCAGGCACTGGAATATTCGCAGCAAACCGATACAGAATCAATAATGACAACGTAATAAGCAGTTTCTTTCTGATATCAACAGAAGTCCACAAATACCGCCATGCAGATCTCTTCATGATCGAATCTCCTTATTTTCCTTTATTCTTCTCTTTTAATAATCTCTGCTTTACCACCAGCAGCTTCAATTTTCTCTTTTGCGCTTTTTGAGAATCTGTGAGCTTTAACTGTCAGAGCTTTCTTAATTTCACCTCTACCAAGAATTGCAACAGGATATTTTGATTGATGCAGCATATTTCTTTCTAAAAGAAGATTTGGTGTAACTTCTGTTCCCGCTCTAAAAGCTGATAAAGTTTCAATGTTCACTTCATTGAAAATGACGCGGTTAATCGGCGTAAAGCCCTCACCACGTTTAAACGGTAAACGGCGGTAGAAGGGTAAGTTGCCACCCTGTCGGTATAATGCACCGCCAAAGCCGCTTCGCGATCGTTGTCCTTTAATTCCGCGCCCAGCTGTTTTCCCTTGCCCCGCGCCAATTCCACGGGCTACACGCCTTCTTCTCTTTTTTGATCCTTCATTTGGTTTTAAATCATGCAATTTCATTTTTATTCCTGGATTTCAACTTTAACTAAATGATTCACTTTGGCTAACATACCCCGCACAGCCAATGTATCCTTTTGCTCAACTGTTTGCCCAATTTTATGAAGACCCAATGCGCGAATGGTTGCTTTATGCCGTTCCGAATTTCCTATTGAACTTCGCACCAATGTAATTTTAAGTATTTTCTCTTTCTTAGCCATTTTTTCTCCGTTCCCAGAAAGGCGACAACTCTTTGACAGATTTTCCACGCATCGCTGCTAAATCTTCAGGAGATCGTAATTGATCCAACGCGTTCATAGTGGCTTTGACAACATTTAATACATTTGCGCTACCTAACGATTTTGTCAAAATATCACGAACACCTGCAGCTGCAACAACCGCCCGGACTCCGCCGCCTGCGATAACGCCTGTACCCGGTGATGCTGGTTTTAACAGCACAACCGCTCCACCCACTTTACCGATAACTTCATGCGGAATCGTCGTGCCTGCAAGGGCAATTTTTCGCATATCGTTGTGTGCTTGTTTGGTCGCTTTCCCCATAGCATCAGGAACGGCACTTGCTTTTCCAGTACCAATCCCCACTCGTCCATTATTATCTCCAGCTACGATCGTAACACGAAAATGAAATTTTCGGCCGCCTTTTACAACCTTTGATACACGTGTGATATCGACAACACGCTCATCGAATTCTTTTTCAGGTGTTTTATATGCCATTTTTTTCATTATTTCCTCTTTGTCAATATCTTCTTTTAGAAGATCAAACCTTCTTTTCTTGCTGCTTCTGCCAGAGCTTTAACTCGACCCATGTAGCGGTATCCGCCACGATCGAAAACTACTTCTTTAACTTGTTTTTCTTTCGCACGCTGCGCAAGAAGTTTTCCGACCTCGGAAGCTTGTTCAGTTTTATTTAATTTCGCGACCTTTTTCCTCAGTTCATGATCAATACTTGAGGAGGAAACCAATGTTACTTCTTTATCATCATCAATGATTTGGGCAGATATCTGGGATAAGCTGCGGAAAACATTTAACCGTGGTTTTTCTGCGGTGCCCCGGATATTTTTTCGCACTCGTTTATGCCTGTGTAATCTTGCCTTATTTCTCGATTTTTTACTCATATCTTTCCTATACTCCCTTACATCACATCGCAGCGGCAGCTGTCTTACCAGCTTTTCTGCGGACCCTTTCACCCTTGTATCTAATTCCCTTCCCCTTATAGGGTTCTGGAGGCCTAATTTTCCGAATATCAGCAGCTACTTGCCCAACAACTTCCTTATTTGCGCCCTTGATAGTTATAATTCGATTTTTTTCGGTTACATCAAATTCAATTCCTTCAGGGGCTTCTACATGAACAGGATGTGAGAATCCCACATTAATTACAAGATTCTTACCCTCTAGCTCAGCCTTATAACCAACACCCTGAATTTCAAGCACCTTGGTAAAGCCAGTGTGAATCCCGGTGACCATATTTTGAATAACTGCACGGGTTGTTCCGTGAAGTGCCCGAATATGTTTTTCGTCTGAGTCACGGGTTACAATTATCTGTTCACCTTCCTTCGCAATATTGATCAAAGGGGAAAAGGATCGTTCTAACGTCCCATTAAGGCCTTTAACAGTCACATGATATCCATCTAATTCCACGCTCAGACCACTTGGAATGTCAATGGGTAACCTACCTATTCTAGACACAACATACCTCCACAATCTACCGTTTTACCAAACCTTGCACAGAATTTCTCCACCGACGCCATTTTTTCTTGCAGATTTGCCAGTCATCACACCTTTCGGTGTTGATAATATCGAAATACCCATTCCTGAGAGAACCCATGGAATATCTCGTCTCTGTGTATATATACGCCGGCCAGGTTTACTCACTCGCCGAAGCTCGGTAATAACCGAGCGTTTCTGACGCCGCTCTCCAACGTATTTTAAATGTATACGAAGGATTTTATGCGATGGCTTACTGCCATTAGCTACTTCATATTCCTCAATATACCCTTCTTCTCTTAATATACGAGCTATTTCAGCTTTTATATTCGAGCTGGGCATTGCCACCACGGTATGGTTACTCATAAGACCATTCCGGATGCGAGTCAGCATATCAGCAATAGGATCATTTATACTCATTTACATACCTCCGGATTCGATATTTACCATGATGATTTTGTTACACCAGGAATTTTCCCTTGGAGAGCAAGCTCTCGAAAGCAAATCCTGCAAATACCAAAGCGCCGAATATAACCGCGGGGACGACCGCAGATCTTGCAGCGATTCCGAACCTGATTTGGATATTTTCGTCTTTCTTCTCTGAATTCCATGCATTTTTTCGCCATAGTTAAACCTTCCTAAAAGGCATTCCTAAATGTTTTAATAATGCAGTTGCCTGCTCGTCATTCGGTGCAGTTGTAACAAATGTGATTTCCATACCCCGGATTTTATCTATTGAGTCAAAATCAACTTCCGGGAAAATTAATTGCTCCCGTAATCCAAGAGTGTAATTGCCACGTCCATCAAATGACTTTGGGGACACACCACGAAAGTCTCGAACACGCGGTAAAGCGATATTCATTAAACGGTCAAGCAGTGACCACATTCTTTCACCACGTAAAGTAACCTTGACTCCAATAGAATGTCCTTCTCGCAGCTTGAAATTAGCAATGCTCTTTTTTGCTTTGGTAATCACAGGTTTCTGGCCTGTAATTACTTCAATATCTGCAACAGCAGCATCAAGCGTTTTCGCATCATCGATCGCTTCACCCATACCTACATTCACAACTATCTTTTCCATTTTAGGTACCTGCATAATGTTCTCCAGGTTCAATTCTTTCATCAACGCTGGCACAATTTCTTTGCGGTATCTTTCCTTTAATTCATTCATTCAATATCTCCCAACAGCGGTTTTTCTTTAATCAATTAATCCGCCGCATTTTTTGCAGACGCGAACTGCTTTACCCCCATCACGTGATATACCAACACGCGTAGGTTTATTGCATTTTTTACACACAATCATGACATTTGATACATCAATCGGTGCTTCTAATTTCACAATACCAGGATTAACTGTTTTACCTTGTGATTGAACCTGTCTTTGATGCTTTGTGCGAAGATTGATTCCTTGCACAACAACGCGTCCTTCTTTCGGAAAAACACGAATGACTTCTCCACGCTTACCTTTGTTTTCTGGTTTTCCGGTGATAACTTCGATCTGATCACCTTTTTTTATTCGCATCTTCATCCTGCTAACTCCTACAATTATTACAATACTTCCGGGGCAAGGGATATAATCTTCATGTATCCTTTTTCACGTAATTCTCGTGCTACTGGCCCGAAAATGCGTGTCCCTCTTGGATTTTCATCATCCGCATCCAAAATAACAACGGCATTATCATCGAAACGGATCGTGGATCCGTCTTTTCGGCGCCAGGGGTGGGATGTACGGATGATCACCGCTTTAACAATCTCACTTTTTTTTACCGAACTCTGTGGAGTAGCTGATTTAACAGTTCCCACAACCACATCACCTACTCCGCCATATTTTTTCCCTGATCCACCTAATACATGAATAACTAATATCTCTTTTGCGCCAGTATTATCTGCGACCGTTAATCGTGTTTCATGTTGGATCATGACTTTACACCTCATCTGCCGCAAGTACTTCTTGAGCAGATTTCCGCGTATTTAATATTTTTTCAACGACCCATCTCTTATGCTTTGAAATCGGTTTACTTTCCACAATCTGCACTTTATCGCCAACTTGGCATTTCATTTCATCGTGCACTTGAAATCGCTTAGTTTTATGGATAACCTTTTGATACATTTTGTGCCGATATGTTCTTGACACTTCTACAATAACCGTCTTTGTCATTTTATTACTGGCAACAACGCCCGTTAATCTTCTGCGCGTATTCATGCTTCACCTTCCATATTGATGCCTAATTGCTTTTCACGTAAGATTGTTTCTAATTGGGCAATTAATCGTTTTGCATTATTAATTTTGCTGGTATCAGTTAATTGTCCGCTTACAGATTGGAATCTGAGCAGCATAAACTCTTTTCGCGCTTCGATCAATTTTGATTGAATCTCATCAGTATTCATCAAGCGAATATCACTGCTTTTCATACTTGACCTCCAATGAAATCTTTTTTGGAGACAATCTTTGTCTTGATTGAGAGCTTATATTGTGCTTGTCTAAGCGCGCGGATAGAAGTCTCATCATCAAGACCGCCAACCTCAAACATGATCCTCCCTGGTTTAACAACCGCTGCCCAATATTCCACCGCCCCTTTACCTTTTCCCATTCGGGATTCTGCTGCTCTCTTAGTGATCGGTTTATCAGGGAATATTCGGATCCAAACCTTGCCACGCCGTTTCATTGTTCTAACGATTGAACGGCGGGTAGCTTCAATTTGGCGAGCAGACACCCAACCCGGTGCTATAGCTTGCAGGGCAAAATCTCCATTCAATATTTCCACTCCACGCACCGCTTTTCCACGCATTCGTCCGCGCATTTGTTTGCGGTACTTCACTCTTTTTGGCATCAACATATTAAAACCTCTTCTAAGGAATATGTATCGTCTGTATGATAATTACTTACTGACGTATACACCCTCCGTCTTTTGCATTTCTTCTTCAGAACCTGGCAGTACTTCACCCTTATAAACCCAAACCTTCACACCGATCTTTCCATAGGTTGTGTCAGCTTCTGTACGAGCGAATTCAATATCAGCTCGCAATGTCTGAAGCGGTACTCGTCCTTCCCGCAGCCATACGGTTCGGCACATTTCAGCACCATTTAATCGGCCAGCTACCTGTATCTTCATCCCCTCAGCACCCTGTCGGATGCTATTCTGGATTGCCCGTTTCATAGCACGGCGGTAGCTAATTCGGCGTTTAATTTGCGAAGCAACATTTTCAGCTACTAACAATGCATCACAATCTGGATTTTTTATCTCCATTATCTCAAGATCAATTTTCTTTCCCGTCAAATCCTCAAGATCTTTACGGAGAGCTTTCACAGTTTCTCCCTTTCTGCCGATCAAGATGCCGGGTTTTGCGGTATGGACAACGATCTTCACTTTGCTGGGAAATCGCTCAATCTCTATTTGAGAAACGCCGGCGCGGTCTCCCGACTCTCTGATCATTTCTTGAATTTTGAGATCCTGATGAAATTGGTCAATGTAGTTTTGGCCCTCAGCGTACCATCTACCTTCCCAAGTACGTATTATCCCTATACGCATTCCGATCGGATGAACTTTACGACCCATATTTTCTCCTGGAATTTTTCCTAATATTTCCAATATAATTTCATTAATTATGCTTTTTCGCGTAAGATCACATTTACATGTGATGAGCGCCGTAGAATCGGTTTGAACCTGCCGCGTGCACCAAAACGCCGCCATTTGCGTGTTGGCGCTTCATCCGCGACAATCTTATAAATGAATAAGTTCTCTACTGGTATACCAAAGTTGTTTTCACCATTCGCCATTGCCGAGGTAATTAACTTACGAATCGGTTCAGCACTTTTCTTATTAACAAATCTCAAAATAGTGATCGCTTCTTCCGCCATTTTTCCGCGAACAAGGTCAATAACCAGGCGCATTTTTTGGGGAGAAACAGGGTAATATTTCAATTCAGCTTTCACATCAATTGCCATGTTTACCTCTCTAGTCTTGCATAATAGATGATGATCTCTCGGTTACATGACCGCGGAAATGTCGTGTTGGGGCAAATTCCCCAAGTTTATGACCAACCATGTTCTCGGTAATATAGACCGGGACATGCCGTCGCCCATCATGGACTGCAATCGTATGACCAACCATCTGTGGGAAGATCGTACTTGCTCTGCTCCAGGTGCGAAGGACCTTTTTTTCCTTCTTCTCATTCATTTGTTCAATTCTCTTCAATAGTTTAGGGTCTACGAATGGCCCCTTTTTCAAAGAACGTGACATATTTCAGCTCCTAGATCACTACTTGCGTTTTGCAGCATGCCGGCTGCGCAAAATATATTTATCAGTACTTTTATTTCTCCGGGTCTTATAACCAAGGGTGGGTTTACCCCAAGGAGACTTTGGACCGGGCATACCAATTGGTGAACGACCTTCACCACCGCCATGCGGATGGTCATTCGGATTCATTGCGCTGCCGCGAACTGCTGGCCGGAATCCTATATGGCGCTTTCTGCCAGCCTTCCCAAGTTTAACCTGACCATGTTCAACATTTCCGACCTGCCCAATGACTGCAAAACATCTTTTATTTACTAAGCGGATTTCGCCAGAGGGCATACGTATTTGGGCATATTCACCTTCTTTAGCCAATAATTGAGCAGAAGTACCCGCCGAACGTACTAATTGCCCTCCCTTACCGGGCTGCATTTCGATGTTATGGATCATTGTGCCAACTGGAATATTATCAACGGGCAAGCAATTGCCTGGGCGGATATCAACCCCAGCCCCAGAAACCAATTTGTCGCCAACTTTAACACCCAGCGGCGCAATAATATAACTCTTTACACCATCAGCATACGTAAGCAAAGCTAATCTGGCAGATCTTTTTGGGTCATATTCAATCGCGGTAACTGTTGCAGGAATATCCTGTTTTTGCCGTTTAAAATCCACGACGCGAACTTTCTGTTTGTGCCCACCACCGCGATGGCGTACTGTGATCCTGCCGTAAACATTGCGGCCAGCTTTTTTAGATTTGGAAACCGTCAGGTTCTTTTCAGGTTTGGTTTTTGTAATCTCTTCGAATGTTAACCCGGTCATTCCTCGCTGACCAGGTGTAACAGGTTTATAGACCTTTATACTCATTATTCTACTCCCTCAAAAATCGGTATGCGATCTTCAGGTCGGATCTTGACAATTGCTTTTTTGTATGCCGATTTCTTAATCGCTAACCGACGGCTGCGGCCCTTTCGCCCGACTTTTGCCGGAACATTAATTGTATTGACTTTCAATACTTTCACATCAAATGCTTTTTCAACGGCATCCCTCACATCTGCGCGTGTGGCAGAAAGAGGTACTTCAAACGCATATTGATGAAGCTTAGATGATAGATAAGCCGTTTTTTCTGTGATCAGCGGTCTGATTAATATGTCATATGGTATGTTCATTTCGCCCTCTTGCTGGTCCCAAGATATTCTTCAATAACCTTAATCGCTGGTAAGTCAAAGATCAATTGGTCGTAAGAAAGTAGATCTCGGATATTTAAATAATTAGCGAGTAAAATTTTCACATCTGCCAGGTTATCAGAGGAAAGAAACACATTCATCTTGGATTCCTTTTCCGCAAGCACAACTAAAGCAGATTTTCCACCAGTCAATTTACCGACTGTGTTTGCCAGATCCTTGGTTTTAGGTTCTTCCATTTCAAAACCATCAACCAGAATAACAGCATTTTCGGATGCGCGCACAGTAAGAGCGGATCGAACAGCAGCTCTGCGCATCTTTCGAGGCATTTTCTTTCGATAAGAACGGGGGTGAGGAGTATGAATTTTCCCACCGCCAACCCACTGAGCAGACCTAATAGAACCCTGCCGTGCTCGCCCAGTTCCTTTCTGTCGCCAAGGTTTCCTTCCACCGCCGGATACTTCACCACGCGTTTTCGTTTCGTGTGTGCCTAATCTTGCGTTGGCAGTCTGGCGGACAAATGCCTGATGCATAAGATCAATGTTTACTGGGGCTTCAAAGATCGAAGCGGGCAGCTCAATCTGCTTTACTTTCTTCCCTGCTATGTCAACTACATCTACTTTCATCATCTTTTGCTCCAAAAGCGTGGTAAATAACCCGCTGCTTCAATTTTCCTTATTGCTTCCTTGCATCTTTAATAACAACCAGACCACCGCGAGGACCAGGTACTGAACCATTAACACCGATCAGGTTTTTTTCAACATCGATCAAAACAACTTCCACATTCTGTGAAGTTACTCGCTCATTTCCCATTCTTCCAGGCATCTTCTTGCCTTTAAAAACCCGCCCAGGGGTTGTGCCAGCAGCAATTGAGCCTGGGGCGCGCAACCGGTCTGATTGGCCATGTGTTTTTGGACCACCCTTAAAATGATATCTCTTCACGACACCTGCGAAACCCTTACCCTTGCTCGTTCCCACAACATCCACATGTTTCCCTACTTCAAATTGACCCACGTCTACCTTATCACCAGTTTTTACCTCTGGGGAGCTTGTTCGGAATTCCCTTAAATACCGCAGCAGGGGTATTTTATTTTTTTCGAGATGGCCTATTTGTCCTTTGGTAAGTTTCTTTGCTTTTACCCCACTGTAACCTAATTGAACAGCGGAATATCCATCCTTCTTGATATCCCGCACCTGTGTAACATAACAAGGCCCAGCTTCGATGAGAGTCACTGGAAGAGCCGATCCATCCTCATTGAACACCTGGGTCATGCCAAGTTTCTTGCCTATAAGCCCTTTAAACATCTCAATTTTCTCCTAATAAAATTAATTTATGGAGACTGTCAGCATGGGCTCAGCTGCATCATCTCCGACTTTATAGTCAGTTTCCTGTCAGCAAAACTATTCTATTGACCGTCCGCTGTAGCAGCAAACTCTTATAAAGCCTCTCAGTTTTTTATCAAACCAGAGGATTTTACCACAGTATTTTAGTTTATACCAACGAATGAATTAAGATTATTAAATCTTGATTTCGATATCAACACCTGCTGGCAAATTCAAACGCATTAACATATCAATCGTCTTAGAATCCGGGTTCATCACATCAATTATTCGATTATGCGTTCTGATCTCAAAGTGTTCGTGTGAATCCTTATCAATAAACGTTGACCGTCGAACAGTAAATCTTTCCAATTTTGTTGGCAAAGGTACTGGTCCAACAACTTTTGCACCACTGCGTTCAGCAGTATCTACGATCCGTTTTGCGGACTGATCCAGAACGCGGTGATCGTATGCTTTCAATCTTATACGTATTTTTTGTTTTGCCATATCCTTTTACCTACTCAATGAGCTCAGTGATTCTACCAGCGCCAACAGTGAGCCCGCCTTCGCGGATAG
>CAYLHI010000007.1:0-87724 GCA_964383575.1 uncultured Pelolinea sp. | reverse complement strand
TTATTTCTTAAAAATACTTGACAGACGCTTTCTTAGATGCAATTCGTGTGCAACCCCTGTGAAAACAATGGACACAATAGACACAATGGACAATTTTTACGCCTTGTTGTGGACATAATAGACACAATGGAGGCTGTGATACGCTGTGGACACTTCTGCCGCTGAATGGGGTGCAAGAGGTCGGAGGTTTACCTGAAGGTACTAGCCTACGGCGTCGCGATCCTCTCGCCCCATCAAGAGTAATCCAAAAATATCGAACGTAATGGACATCTTGCGTGTCCATTACGCTTTTGTAACTTGATAGATATGAGATGCTTCTACGGCGTGCAGGGATCGCCCGGAACAGCGTTTGGCGGACAGGGCACCTGGCATACCAGCGCGCCATTCAAGTTCAGAACCGTGGGCCAGGCTGGATGGGTGAAGGTTCCTCACCTTCTTCTTCTGGTTTCTCTTCCTCAACAGGGGCTTTGGAGGGAATTATCTCTACACTTTCCAGATCGCCGATAAATTTCACCTGGTCAACCCACACCCAGCAGGGATCTTCCAGTTCAGCCGGCGCAACCTGGTACCAGGTCAAATTAATGTTCCTGCCGACCACCTCAACGATATCATCCGGTTGAAAAGAGGTCATTGCTGCTGAACTGCTGGAAGGTTCCAAATGGCAGTCCAATGTGCGCAGGACAACAATATAAGGGAAGAGCTGCACCGGGATACCAGTTTCATCTAATTCAAATGCACCACAATCACAGCCTGTTCCTTGTGGGCGGGCAATCTCACGTTGATCAGTTGTAATTGGTTGGCCATTTACAGTGGTGCAATCATCTACAATATTTAATGCATCACTATTTTGAGAGATAGCATGTGTCATACTTGAGCCACCGTTATTTGCTAATGGGCTTAAATCAGCATTTGATGTAATAGTAAAACCTGTACAATAATTACTATCATCGCTCAGGTTAATTCCTGTAAATTGAACCGGAGATTTAAATCCACATGTTCTCAGATTACCATTGGACGCTCTATTTTCGATGATTATTGTATTTTTTATTTGCCCACTTCCAAGAATCCCCCAGCCCCCAGTTGTATTGGCTGAATTATAAGCAATAGTACAGTTGTTCATAATAAAAGAGCCTGAAATTGCACTTGCATTATTTGATTGATTGCCGGAAATTGTGGAATTTGTAAGCCTTACACTTCCTCCCCAACTGTCAATTCCACCGCCGCTATCGAGGCTTGAATTATCATAAATCGCTGTTTTGAAGATTTGAAGAAGACCACTTTCGGTAAAAATCCCACCTCCATAAAAACCAGCCTCGTTGCTATAAATTTCGCTATTATTAATTGAAGTGTGACTTGTACTGTAAATTCCCCCTCCATAGACAGCAAAATTATTATAAATCTTGTTATTGATTATGTTTGTGCTGTCACTTTGGATAATCCATATTGCTCCACCGTTACCATTTATTGAAGTATTACCAGAGAACTGACAGTTTTCGATAAAGTTCTCACCTCCCTTAAATGCAGCCGCTCCACCCAAGCCGACCCAATGTGAATCACCAACTTCATTATCAGAGAAGATGCATTCCTGCATATCAACACTAGAATTATTGCCTTCAGAATAAAAAGCACCTCCTCTTCCACCTGCAGAGTTAAAATAGAAATTATTTGATAAAACCTGAACATTCCCTGAACTATTTAAAATCGCTCCTCCAAAATCATTTGAATAATTATTTTGAAAGTTACTGTTGGAAACATTCGATTCGCCTTCAGATTCATTTGCTATAGCACCGCCTTCATTTGCCGAGTTATTTGAAAACTCACTATTATAGATTTGCATAAATCCACTTCTATTTATTAGTGCCCCGCCCTTATAAGCTTTATTTTCCTCGAAAGAAGCATTATTAATCCATACACTCCCGCCATTATTAAAAATTGCTCCTCCGCCCGCATTTTCTAAATTTGAAATATCTCCATTCGCGAAATGTATGTTGTTGACAATCAATTTGCCTGTTGTATCAACGAATAAAAACCTGAATTGCTGAGTTGATGAATGAGGATTCCTTTGAAAAACGGTATTATCATTTCCGTTTAAGGTCACCGGTACGTCGATAGACGGAATTGCATTTCCACCTAGAGATTGATTGTTGCTATCATTTACTGAATTATTTGATACATTGAAAATATAACTGCAATCATCCAGATAAATAATCTTTCCATTTGGACCAGAAGTCTCAATTTCGGTTATCAGTTGATTAACATCACATCCTATAGAAACCTCATCCTGTTCGATTATTTGTATAAGTTCAGGAGGACGACTATCAGGGTTATCCGTTCCTTGAAATCCTAATTTTTGGCAGCCAACGAGAGCGAAAAATAAAATAAATAGTAGAGTACTTGATATTTTGCTAAATTTCATTTTTACCTCCAATATCCCTAAGGAGTACAAGTAAACGCGAGTTTTCTTGGCCCAAATTATTCATGGTTTGGTTTATTTGTATCTTGACCGTCTGAAGTTATCCCTTACGATTCATATTCTTGCTGGTCTTTTAGCGCTTGAAGTGTGGTTTTCGTCATTGTACGGTTGGTTGCTTCCGCGTCAAATTTTTTAGAATTAGTGAAATTTAACAGGACAATGAAAAGAGAAGTAATATGAAAATTAATCTTAGAGAAGATACCACAAAATTTTTCAAGAGAAATTTCTCCTGTTATTATTATGAGGATTTTAATTTGGAAAGTCAAGAAGGCTATATATATGAAAATTTGAGACGCCTTTCCTGATTTTGGGTGCAATTATGGACACAATCGGCGCTGTGATACTGTGTGGACTGTTCTGCTGATGAATGGGGTGCAGAGATCGGAGGTTTACCTGAAGGTACTAGCTTGCGGCGTCGCGATCCTCTCGCCCAGACTTGATATAGGGGTTGCTAACCAGCAGCCCCCTTTATATTGGGAGTATTGGAATTGATTTGACCATCTTTTGAGTACCTGACTTCGAACCAGTAAGTTGAGCGTTCGTCTTGAAGGGTGCATTCGAATCGCTCCTGAGTACCTTTATCGCCTCTTTTATTATGATTCAACTAATTCTGCTTTTAAGTAAATAAATGTTTTGCTAGAGGCACTAAGAATATCCCGCCTAATTGGGAATCGGTATTCTCTGGATGGATTACCAGATTCAAAAAATCGGATTTCTGACAAAAAGGACATATAATAAAAGAAATCACCTCTTCGCAGGGGAGAAATGATCTAGAGTTTCAAAAAGTCAGATAGGGAAATTGAAAAAGGAGAAATTATGAAAAGACCATGGATTATCATCATTCTATTTGCGTATCTTTTGATATCTTGTGCCCCTCAAGACCAAACCCAACAAGATAAAGCTGTTGAAATTGTTAATGACGAACTGACAGTCCCGATAACCCCTATTTGTGTTGAAGGGTTTACTGGACCAGAAGTTATTTCACCGAAAGGTATTATTGGCGCATCACCACCACATACTTTCAGCTGGTCTATTGATTGTGTTCCTGATAATTATTTCCTTGAGGTAAGTCCTTATGAAGACAATTCGTCCCCAGTAATTCATGGATATTTTTCTATTGCAGAAAAAGAATACGTCACCCATGTTCCATTTGAACCCGCCACATCTTATAAATGGACATTAGTTGCTGAGTCTTCTGATGGAGATAGTCAAATTTCTAATACAGGATTTTTCAAAACTGGCCCAATATGTACTGCTCAAGAGCTTGTTGCCCCCACATTGATCTCACCAGCAGATGGATCCGTTGATCATGGTAAAGGTTGGGGATATTTATTGGAAGTTGCTACAACCATTACATATCCTGCTGGGGGCTGTATTCCTGAAAAGTTTGAAATTAATCTTTCCATGAAACCTGATTTTACCAAAGATGGACCTGTGGCACCCGCTTGGAATCTTTTCGGCACTGGTGGTTATGGCAAGAGCGAAGACGGTTGGCTCATTTATGAAGATGATACAAATGGATTGTATGACTGCACAAAATATTACTGGCACGCACGAGGAGTTGCGGGAAATGAATTTGGTCCCTGGAGCGAACCCTTCAGCTTCTTTCTTGATGTTTACGATAATTGCTCTTTAGTTTCAGAATTCAAGGGTCTCAAAAATGCCAACTGCCGGAGTAGTCCCTGGGTGGGAGAAAACTATGTAGGCATCATCCGTGAAGGGGAAACGGCAACTTTGCTGGGATTAAATGAAGATGCTTCATGGGGAATGTTTAAACTTCAGAATGAATTAGAGTGCTGGGTAAATATGAACTTGCTGGAACTGCAGCCGCCTGGCGCGGTATTTGACCCCGCTTTTTATGAGATCCTCGAACATAGTACGGCGCCAAAGGATACTCCAGTTCCCGCAGAAGAACCATCCTCGGGTGGAGATAGTCCACAGGGTTGCATGGTGCCTAACAGATCAGGGAATTTAGTCTGCCAGATCCCATGTCCAGACCCCAAGTATGCAGCCGGGGTTTGCCCGTAATTTACTTTTAAAAATTAGAGTTGGTTAGATTATTGGATTATTCTGGTTTTGTTAAAGTCACCTTTTCGTGTGCAAAACGGGTGCAGAGCCGGTGATACCAGGTGCACACAATGCTCTGTGTGGACAAAATCTAGTGATTTTTGTGTAACCTGTGCACACAATGCACACAATGGACGCTGTGGACACCATTACATGCTGACTTCGAATCAGTACCTCAAATAAATTTTAGAATCGCCTTTCTTCTTTTCGGTGCAACGCCGGTGCAACCTGAGCGGAAATTATGGACACAATTGGCGCTGTGGTCACACAAATATTTTGATTTTTTCTATTACTTGCTTATTTCTTCGATGATCTCCGCCGCGTAATCAAATCGGTTGAAGGCGGGCATCAGGTAGATGCCGCCTACGCGTTCCTTCAACTTGCTGATCAGTTGGAGCGCGATGTGGATGCCTTCCTGCGCGCCTTGTTCTCCCGCGGATCGCATAAGCTGGTGGATTGGTTCAGGTATGAAAACGCCCGGCACTTCCTGCTGCAGGAAGGCGGCATGGCGGTCAGAAGCCAGCGGGAGGACCCCGACGAGGATGGGGATCGGGAATTGGCCGTATTTTTCTTCGTACAGCGCTTTGAATTCATCCAGCGGTTCTGTGGAGTATATTGGCTGGGTAAGCACAAAATCCGCTCCGCCTTTAATCTTCCGCCGCAGTACCAGCAGTTCACGCTGGGGGTCTGGTGCCGTCAGGTTCAGAGCGCATCCGGCAAAGAAACTGGTTGGCTGGCCGATTTCCGTACCCGCGTGGTCCACACCGGTGTTAAATCCCTGTTTGATCAATTTAACCAGACCGGAGGGAGCCAGATCGAAATCATCCATCGCGTCTGGATAATCACCGATCGCGGTCGGATCACCCATCACCACGAAAATGTTGCGGACATCCAGCGCGTGCGCGGCGAGCAGGTCGCCCTGCACCCGCAGCAGGTTGCGTCCCCGGGTCGGGAAATGGAGAACAGTTTCAATTTTTGCTTTGCGCTGGATCAGGCTGCAAACCGCCCAGGGGCTCATGCGCATGCGCGCCATTGGGCTGTCAGCCACATCAATCACGTCTGCGCCGGCATCTGCCAACAGGGAGGCGCCTGCCAGCAGCTTATGCGTGGAAAGTCCGCGCGGAGGGTCCATTTCTACAGCGATGACGAATTTTCCCGAACTTAATTTTTGAGCCAATCTGGTTGGTTTGATGCGGGCTTTCTCTTCCACGGGAATTTCCGCGGGTTGGAATTTGATGCCATTTGGCTCTATGGGTTGTTTGCTGTCCAGTGATTTCCGCATAGCTGCGATATGGATCGGTGTGGTACCGCAGCAGCCCCCGATCACATCAACACCCGCTTTCCAAAATGATCTGGCGTACTCACCGAAATAATCCGCGGAAGCGGGATAGAAGATGCGCCCGCCCATCTGCTCAGGCCAGCCCGCGTTGGGTTTGACCCAGTATTTTTCGTCAGGCAGAGCATTTCGCATATCGCGCAGGATGCGCAGCAGTTGGTTCGGACCGCCGGAGCAGTTGACCCCGATCACATCCGCACCGTAAGATTTTAACGCCTTGGCAACTTTACGGGGGTTATCTCCCAACAGTGTACGGTCATCCCTGGTGAAGGTCATTGATGCAACGATCGGCATATGGGGAGATAATGTTTTTGCTGCCTGGATGGCTTCCCTGATTTCATAAAGATCGGTCATCGTTTCGAATACAAGCAGGTCAACATTTGCTTCTAAGAGTGCCTTGACCTGTTCTGAAAAAATCCGCCGCGCTTCCTCAGGCAGGACCCGCCCGAAAGGAGCCAATCTAACACCCAGCGGGCCAATATCCCCGGCGATGAGGACATCTTTGAAACTCGCCAGCACGATGCGCCGTGCTAATTCAACACCGGCAGCATTGATCGCATGCAGCTTGTCAACCATCCCGTGTTTCCCGAGTTTATATGCGTTTGCGCCAAATGTATTGGTAAGAATGATTTGCGCGCCGGCTTCGATATACTCACGGTGAACATCTCCCACCACGCGCGGATTGGATAGGTTCAAGGCGTCAAAGCATGTTTCAAAACTGATGCCGCGCTCATGCAGCAATGTGCCCATGGCGCCATCCGCCAGGAGAGGTTTTTGTGAGGAAATTAATTTGAGGAAATCATTGTTTTTCATGCTACCCCTTTCGAATCTATTTGGAAATATACCGCACCTGGGTGATGGATGATCATTGCGGCAGTAGAATACTCCGGAATGAACTGGTATGCGGATGTCAGTTCAATATGCAGGTACTCTTTCGCATGCAGCAGCCGCACGATTTCCTCATGCTGGGAAAGGTCCGGAATAGGAGAGTATCCCCACGAATACCGTTTTCCCTGCTTTTTACCAATCCCCAATTTATCGCGGATCCTCTGGTGCATAAATACCGCTGCCGCCTCAGTTAATTGAACCGCTAAGCCGTGGGCGAAATACGATTCCACAAGGTCACCGCTTTCCTGCAGTGTGCGGATATGGTCAACGGCCTGGTTCCCTATGGTCACAAGTTGGAAAGCAACCACATCTTTTATACCATGGGCTGCAGGTGCAAAATAATCACTTAAACATAAGAATGGGCTGGAAATCTGGCGGGGAAAATTAAAGTAGATCGGTTCACCTGTGTGGTCTTCGCCATTCGGGAAGATCAGGATTCCATTTCCTTCCGAGGAGCACTGCCAGTATCCATATGATGCCTGTGGAACAAGCCACGGTTTTTTATTGATCGTTTTTTGCATCATTTCTAACCGGGTGTCAAAATCCCGTTTGTATCGCTGCCATTTTTCTCCGCTTGCCTTACCGGCGCCCCATGCAATACGGTACAGAGCGCTGCGGTTGATCCTCTCAAATAATTCGTTGACTGGAAGGGAGATCGTCTTTGCACCCCAAAATGGAGGTGTTGGTATGGCAGCAGGTTTACCCTTCTTTTCACCTATTCTTGATGTTTTGGTGGTTATATGCTTCTCTTTTTTTGCTTTTGTTTTCATAATGGAAGGTTGTGTCTTTTCCTTCAAAGTTTTCACCGAGGAAAGTACATTCAATGCATCAAAAGCGTCTTTGCAATAATGAACGCCGCCCGGATAAGTCTCGCCGTTGTCTGTAATGCTGATGCGGTCAGCAAATGCCTGATTTACAGCAGCACCGCCGATCAAGATCGGTATGCGCTCCTTTCGATTTGCGAGCAAATTGACGATCAACGGCATTTGATGGCTGGTGCTGACCAGAAGCGCGCTCAAACCGATCGCGTCCGCGTTCAATTCAAGCGCTTTTTCAATGACCATTTCAGCAGGGACTTGTTTTCCGAGGTCGACAACCGAATACCCGTTATTTGATACGATTGTTTTTACAAGATTTTTCCCGATATCATGCACATCCCCATAAACGGTTGCCAGGATAAAGCTGCCTTTTGTGCTTCCTAATGTCCTTTCCAGGTAAGTTTCAAGATGGTCAGTTGCGGCTCGCATGATCTCTGCGGACTGCAGGACAAAGGGCAGAATCAATTCACCGCTTGCAAATTGATCTCCAATCTCCTGCATGGCGGGCAGCAGAACGGAATTCAGAACCTGCAAAGCTTTTTCCTGATGGTCCGCGCCGGTATCTTTTTTTATGTAAGCATCAATATCCTCTTCCAAATGGCCGCGATCCCGGAGGAGGATATGGCGTTTGATCTTTTCTTCAATAGAGAGATTCTCGATCTGACGATCTGCTTTTTTCCTCTTACTGATTTTTTCAGAACGAAAATGCTCGATATATTTTTCCAGTGCATTTGGACCCTGGTTAAAGATCAGATCTTCTGCGAGTTCTCTGATTTTGCTTGAGATCGCTGTATATGGTGTGATCTGGATCGGATTTAGAATCGCCATGTCCAGGCCTGCTTTTACTGCGTGGGTAAGGAACACGCTGTTGAGCACTTTCCTTGCTTGTGCGCCTAAGCCGAAGGAAATATTACTGACGCCTAATACCGTATAAGTATCAGGAAGATATCGCTTGATCAGTTTGATCCCTTCCAGCGTTTGGTTGCCCGCGTCAGCCGTCTCCCGGCTTCCGCTCGCCAGCGTGAAAGTCAGGGGGTCAAAAACAATAGCATAAGGATCTAAACCGCATTCATCGCCAGCGAGGTGATATATCC
This sequence comes from uncultured Pelolinea sp., assembly GCA_964383575.1. GTDB lineage: Bacteria > Chloroflexota > Anaerolineae > Anaerolineales > Anaerolineaceae > Pelolinea. The sequence goes on along the minus strand of CAYLHI010000007.1, from coordinate 79,048 downwards.
TTTGTGCTATTTCTAATTTTTTCCTGGATGTGGCAGCCATCCCTTCTTCATCTATGGTCAAAGCGATCACTGCTGCATTGAATTGTCTCGCGAGTGAAAGGATCTGCCTTGCTTTTTCCTCCCCATTTTCCAGGTTGATGGAGTTCAATAAACATCGACCGGGTGCGGATTGAAGAGCTGCCAACATCACATCTGGATCGGTACTGTCGATCACCAAAGGCAGATCGATCTGGCTGGCTAATAATTTAACAAGCTCGGCGGTACGCCAGGCTTCATTCGCGTCCTCGGTCAGAGCAGTGCATATATCCAGAGCATGCGCGCCGCCTGCTAATTGTTGTTTCCCTATTTGGACCGCGCTTTCGAGATCATTTGCCAGCATCAATGTCTTGAACGCACGGCTTCCCTGCGTGTTTAACCGTTCTCCGATCAAGAAAGGAGCTGGTTCCTGTTTAAGATGGACTGCATGGGAAGCAGAGGAAAGAGCTGGTTGAACCTTTATTTCTCTTTGAATGTGGGGTTTATTGCCAACTTGATCAACCAGCAGCCGTAAATGATCAGGCGTAGTACCGCAGCAGCCGCCGACAGTGGAGATGTGATATTTCGTAACAAAAGACACCATAGCATGAGAAAAATCCTCTGCTGATAGGGGATATCTGGCTTCTCCGTCCTGGTTGATCGGTATGCCCGCGTTAGGAAGGCACGATATCGGCAGCCGGGAATGCCGGCTTAAGTATTTAATAGATGGTTCCATATGTACTGGACCAGTAGAACAGTTAAGGCCGATGATATCTATCTCCATCCCTTCCAATATGGTCAGAACAGCTTCGATATCTGTCCCCATCAGCATATGGCCATTTGTATCAAGTGTGACCTGGGCCTGGATTGGTAAGACCACACCGCTTCTTTCGAAAGCGTCATGGATACCGCGGATCGCGGCTTTTACTTCTAAAATATCTTGAGCGGTTTCGATCAATAAAAGATCAACACCACCGGCGATCAGACTCTGCGCCTGCTGTTGGTAAATATCGCGGATTTCATCGAAAGAGATTGCTTGTTTGTCTTCCGCATCGGTTTTCAGTGAAAGCAGTTTCCCGCTTGGACCCATAGAACCCGCTACGAACCTTACATGATCCTCAGTAGTGAATGCGTCAGCGATTTTCCGAGCGAGCTGCGCACCGCGAATATTTATCTCCTCAGTTTTATGCGCCAGGCCAAATTCTGATAATGTGATGCGGTTGGAGCGGAAAGTATTGGTTTCGATCACATCTACTCCAACTTCCAGGAATGATTGGTGTACTGACTCAACCGCTTGCGGATAAGTAATATTGAGATAGTCAATACACCCTGCATACTTTTCTCCGCCAAAATGCCGGGTGGTAAGGTGCAGCTTCTGGAGGTTGGTTCCCATCGCACCATCAAAAACAATCACATGATCACTTAGATGAGAAAGATATTGTTGGCATTTATTCTGCATGTGCTCTTCTTTTCAAATTTATTAAAAAACCTCTCTGGATAGAGAGGTAATAATTTCTATTCCCTCATCTTCCAGATCCTATTTAGGATTCTGCCGGATTTGGCACCAGCATACATGTGGTTGCCGAGGCTTCGTGGGGCCGGTCCCTCCGCCTCTCTGGATGAGTCTATACGGTTAGTAACGTTCGCGGTATCTTACCATAAAAAACCGCTGCTTTCAATTTGAAAATTAACAAAGCTTCAGCGATAGACCGAGAAATTACCGTAAAAAGAGTGATTTTTATAAGATTTTTGATAGAAATTGGCAAATTTTTGACTTTTATTTCCATTTATGCTATTAATAACGGATGATTCTAACAATATTGACGATGAGTGATTGAATGATAAGAGAACGAATTGCAGATAATGTGTACTGGTTTCAAAGTGAGATTTATGCGCTGGTAACCGCTGGCGCGATCATTGGTCCTGACTGGGCGATTCTTGTGGATACTCTGGCGGTGCCAGATGAAACACTGCAAATGCGCGCTTTTATTGAAGAAAATCTTGGCGTCCAGGTCCGGTATATCATTAATACGATCTACCATGCTGATCATACATTTGGAAATTACTTTTTTCCAGGTGCTACCATCATCTCGCACGCGCTCTGCCGGCAGATGATCATAGAAAAGAACCCGCAGACGCTGGAAAGCGCACAAAAGCAGGAACCAGCATTTAGACGGATCAATAAGATCGTTGTCCCCGACATTACCATCGATAAGGGCACTCTTTCATTGAAAATTGGAAAACGCAATGTCGATATCTTCTCAACGCCTGGAGCCAGTCCGGATGGAATATCAGTGTTGGTAAAAGAAGATCGCGTTTTGTTTGCGGGAGATGCATTTCTTCCGCTGCCCAATATTGTTGAGGGCGATATCGAACAGCTCTCTAATACCATTCGATCTATAAGTATGTTGGGACTTGAGAATATAGTTCAGGGGCACGGAGATGTGGTTTTAAGGGGTGAGATTGAAAAAGCTGCCCAGAATAACATTGATTATTTGACGAAAATTCAAAAAGTAGCCCGTAAAGCTGCGAGACGTAAAGATCCAAAAAAGGTTATTGATGCGGCGACAGTTGAAGAATGTGGAAAGAGTCGTGTTTTAATGTCTGGCTTAGTGAATGATTTGCATAGGCGAAATTTAGCAGTCCTATACCAGCGTGAGTTAGCGGAAATGGCGGAATAAGCTCTTCAGCTTTATTTGAATTTCTTCGGATTAAAGATCCTGGCGAGCAGGTTAACATGCCGTTCCGTGCCTTCTTTAAGCCGTTGGATATTTGGTTTTAACGCAATCAGCACAGTACCGACAGCCGCGATGCCCAAAATGGCATACACCCAGGGAGTAACGCCATTGATTGCCTTTATTGTGAAAATTCCCATGGTGGAAAGAGCGATGCTGATAGTTGTTAGCGAAGCATATCCTGCCAGGAGATAAACCAGTCCAGCAATGGGCAGGATTACCAACCAGCTGTTCATCCACAGCCCAATGGCAACCCCCAGTGTAGTTGCGCCACCAGCTCCTCCCCGAAAGTGGAGTTTCCCATCCTTATTTCTTTCGACCAGAAATGCGGAATAGTTATGGCCCAATATTGCCAATAAGCCGTTCATCGCAACGATCCAATCAGGGTTTGAAAAAAGTGATTGTCCAACCCACACAGCTGCAGCGCCTTTGGAGATATCTAATAATGCGGTAAAAAGCCCGGCCAGAGGTCCCGCGGCTCGCATAGCGTTTGTGCCGCCCGTGCGTCCGCTCTCAATCTTTCGAACATCTTTGCCGGTTGCAAGTTTAACTACTAATAGTCCGGATGGGATTGATCCGATCAGGTATGCTAACGGAAGTGATAATAAAGCTGTCATATGCATAAATATTAAACCCTATTATTAAGGAATAGTTGCATTTTATCCTAAGAAAATAGCCAGCAGCCAAATAATGCCGAGCATGATCACCGGTTCCAGGTAAATATCAGAAAGAGCCGAACTTTCTTCCAGAGAAGACGCGATTCCAATCAATGCGTACGCTGGTCCTAATAATAGTAACCCAAAGCGAACGGGGGACAGCGGCCAGTAATAGAGGCCAATAGTGAATTGGGCAATTGTCAGGGCTATCACAGCTGTCCATTTTACAGGCCAGTTTACCCCAAACCTTAACTGGAGAATGCGCAGGCTGAATAAAGCGTACATTGTTGGGATGATTATGGCGGTCAGATATAATCGTAAATTAGCCGCGCGAACAGCGATAATGATGATCAGAAACAATCCAAAACTGACGGCTGAAAGGACCATCAGAGCGATCGGAAAGAATTGGTTGTGTTTATCGATTGAAATATATTCCCCGACCAGGACTGATAACACCAATATACTTCCCAATCCTAAGATGATCCACCATGATGAACTGACAGTCAGAAATCCCAAAGGAAACCCGATCGCACCAGCAGTTAGCGCGGGCAAAATCAGATGAGGGACGGTAGAATTTTCTCCTATCATTGGATGTTCGCGCAGCATCCAATCGGTTCCAGCTGCGGCTAATGCGGCTGTGATTAATGAGATTAAGTTGTAGAAGTTGAAGTTTAAAGAGATCAGGATGCCAAAAACAGTGAAAGCCAGCTGCCTAGAAGATATTTGCACAAATGGGAGTAGAGCATAGCTTACTAAGATGCTCGCTGTGATTACGCTGATACGGTCTGTCTTTGGAAAATTATTTGTATTCTCCACAATTTGATTGTACTTGATTTGAATGAACGCATCCAAGGATGTTGAATTAGGTGCCTATGGTAAAATTAGAGATTGTATGCAATCCGAAAAAAAAGACGTGAAATTTGATCCACCGCGCATAATCCCATCCATCGTAGAGGGTTTTAATGCTGTAGCTGGTCATATATATATCATTGTATTCCCAATATGCCTTGATATGTTGTTATGGCTGGGTCCACTTGTAAGAGTGAAAAGTTATTTTTTACCCTTAATGATAGAGGCGGCTCAAGTATCATCAGCTGCTTATGGTGAACAGGCAGCGGGATTTGTAGAAAGCACCCGTGAAATTTGGTCAAATTTACTTGATCAATTCAATTTGCTCTTCAGCCTGCGTACATTTCCGGTAGGGATTCCAAGTTTGATGATTAGCTATGTAAACAGCACAACACCCTTTGGTGACCCCTTTATTATTGAATTGGTATCAGGAAATACAATTCTGGTCTGGCTTCTGGTTTTCTTAACGATTGGTTTACTTCTAGGGAATTTGTATTTTACCCTGACAGCCAGTGCAGCCAGGGGGAACGGACAGCCATTGTATTTAAATCAGATCCTGAAACAAACCTGGCAGAGTTTATTTCTTACCTTGATCCTGATTACAGCGGCCACACTTCTAGCGTTACCAGTCTCGTGCCTTCTTTCTTCAGTATTGCTTGTCATTCCATCATTAGGAACATTTCCGTTCATATTATTGGGGTTAATCGCGGTTTGGGTAATGCTTCCCCTGGCTTTCTCGCCGCATGGTATTTTTTCTGGTGACCTCAAAGCCGCAAAATCAATAGTCACCTCTATCCGCCTTGTGCGGTCGCTCATGTCTGCGACAGGTTTATTTTTCATAATGCTCATTTTATTAGGATATGGCTTAGACGTATTATGGGCGACACCAGAAACAGATAGTTGGATGTTGCTGGTCGGCATCATAGGCCACGCGTTCATCTCAACGGGATTGTTAGCTGCTTCATTTATTTATTATGATAAGGGGATCAAGTGGTTAGAGAATTTAATACAGCCGAAAAAGCAGGAAAAGACAACGGTTGTTTCATAAGCATTAGTTATTTCATATGGAGGATTTTGTGCCAGAACCTGTAGTTAATAATAGTTCCTATGATGCCCATGATATTCAGGTATTAGAGGGCTTGGAGGCTGTACGCCGGCGCCCGGGTATGTATGTAGGAGGGACAGATCAAAAAGCGCTCCATCATCTCATATATGAGGTGGTGGATAATTCCATTGATGAAGCTCTTGCAGGTGCTTGCAACCGCATCGAAATAATCCTTCATGAGGATACAAGTGTAACGGTGAACGATAATGGGCGCGGTATCCCGGCTGAGATCCATCCCGAAAAGAAAGTGTCGGCGTTGGAAGTTGTGATGACAATTTTGCATGCCGGCGGTAAATTCGGCGGAGATAGTTACAAGGTATCTGGCGGATTGCACGGCGTGGGTGTGTCTGCTGTGAATGCTCTTTCCGAATGGTGTGAGGTGGAAGTACGCCGTAATGGAAAATTATTTTTCCAGCGATATGAACGCGGCCACCCTGTAGAACCGGTGAAAGAGATCGGGAAGGTAAAGGAGGGACTCACAGGCACAAGCATACGATTCAAATATGACACGGAGATCTTTAAGGATAAAGTTAATTTCCGCTTTAATACCCTTGCACAGCGCTTCCGTGAAATGGCGTTTATCACCCGACAGGTCGAGATCAGCCTCATCGATGAACGAGTCGAACCGCACCACAGAATGAAATTTTATTTTGAAGGCGGGATTGCTGCTTTTGTTCAATACCTGAACCGTAATCGAAAAGTTCTCCATGACGTTTTCTACGTTGAAAAGGAAATTGATGGCATTGACGTTGAGGTGGCTATTCAATATACAAACGCTTATGCGGAATCAGTGTATAGTTTTGCCAATACAATCAACACGATTGATGGAGGCACACATCTCACTGGTTTCCGCTCCGCAATTACCCGCGTGTTGAATGATTATGCCCGCAAGAATGGACTTATCAAAGATAATGATTCAAATTTTACCGGTGACGACACCCGGGAGGGAATGACGGCTATCATCAGCATCAAACACCCCGATCCGCAGTTCGAAAGCCAGACCAAGGTCAAACTTATGAATGCCGAGGTGCAGACTTTGGTTCAACAAGTTGTGGGTGAAGTATTCAATGAATTCCTTGAGGAAAACCCATCGACTGGGAAAACGATCGTGAAGAAATGCCTCACGTCCGCCCGGGCACGGGATGCGGCCAGGAAAGCACGCGACCTTGTAATTCGCAAATCTGCCCTGGAAAGCATGACCTTGCCGGGCAAACTGGCTGACTGCTCGGAGAGAAACGCGGAACGGACAGAACTGTATATCGTTGAGGGTAACAGTGCTGGCGGATCCGCCAAGCAGGGGCGCGACCGCCACTTCCAGGCAATTCTGCCGCTTCGGGGTAAGATCCTGAATACAGAGCGTGCTCGATTGGATAAAGTGCTGTCCAATAAAGAAGTTAAATCGATGATATCAGCGCTTGGAACCGGGATTGGAGAATTCTTCAACCCGGAAGGATTGCGCTATGGGAAAGTTATCATCATGACGGATGCTGATGTGGATGGGAGCCATATTCGCACTCTGCTGCTGACCTTTTTCTTCCGCTATATGTCGCAGTTGATTGAGTCTGGCCATATCTTTATAGCACAGCCGCCCTTATACCTCCTTTCTTACCGGAAGGAAAAGCGCTATGCTTATACAGAGGACGAGAAGGATCAGATTATTAAAGAGTTTGGCGCCAAAGAGGATAAGATTGCGCTTCAGCGCTATAAGGGCTTGGGTGAAATGAACCCAGAGCAGCTCTGGGAGACAACCATGAACCCGGAAAAACGAACTCTCCTGCTAGTAAACATTGAAGATGGAGCTGCGGCAGACCGCACCTTTGATATGCTCATGGGCGCTTTGGTACCTCCGCGTAAGCGTTTTATTCAAACTCACGCCAAACTTGTCCGCAACCTGGATATATAAATTAAAAAGGACATGAGCATTGTTCATGTCCTTTTAACAACTTTCTTCGAATGGATCTTATCTATTCTGGCCTTTCTCCCAATGTGACATCAATGGCTATCTTCTCACCTTCCCTGAGGATTGATAAGGATAGAGTTGTACCCGGTTCGCTGCTGTTGATGATATCAGTAAGATCCTGCATGCTGCCAACATCTACTTTATCCGCGGCGGTGATAATGTCTCCGCCAATCAGTACTTCTTCTCCATTGATCTCAATAGGTTTATAGCTGCCGCGCAGACCTGCTTTGTCTGCCGGACTGCCGGCTGTGATCTTTTCGATCAGAGCGCCGCTTGTTTTTCCTGGCAGCTCCATTGCATCCGCGATCTCGCTGGTCATGTCCCGTCCATAGATACCCAGCCAGGCGCCGCCTGAAATCTCCTCGGGTTCGGTGATTTCTTCAACAGTTTGCTGTGCTGGGCGGGCAGCAAGGGTCAGGTCAAGGTCAAGTTCATCGCCGCATCGGATAACAGTCAGGGTGATCGTCTGGCCGACAATTGTGTGGCGGGCGAGAAAAGCAACTAGATCCTCAAAGTCATTCACCGGGATGCCGTCTGCGGCAGTGATAACATCGCCGCCCACGCGTACATCTGCTCCGTCAATGGTTCCTTCAATGCTGCTGCCAATTAATCCGGTTTCTTCCGCGGGACTATCCGCGGTAACATCAATCACCAATGCGCCGCTCTGATTGGGATCCAGGTCCATCAATTCAGCAAATTCAGGGATCATATCTCTGCCGCTGATGCCAATCCAAGGCTGTTCAAATTTTCCGTCTTGGATCAGAATTGGAACTATCTTTTTTACGATCACGGATGGAATTACATATCCAACTCCGGTATTCCCTCGTACAGGTGATTCAATAGCTGCTGTGACGCCAATCAAACCACCATTTATATCAACCAGAACCCCACCGGAATTGCCTGGGTTGATAGCTGCGTCAGTTTGGATTACATCCGGGATTGAATAGTACGATCCGCTGGCATCTGTAGATGCAATGGGAAGAGAACGCCCGATGCCGCTGATGATGCCAGTAGTCATCGAACTCTCCAGCTGGAAAGGATTGCCGATTGCTACTGTGATCTGCCCAACTTTGACTTTTGTGGAATCGCTGACGGTGATCGGTACCAATTCATCCGCGGGCAGGTCAACTTTCAATACTGCCAGGTCGCTGGTTGCGTCGGCGCCCACCAATTCAGCCAGTATGCTGCGGCCGTCAGAGAAATTAACCCTGATCAGATCTGTGCCTTCAACAACATGGTTGTTTGTTACGATATGACCGGCAGTGTCCCATACAAATCCCGAACCTGCTGCGCTTTCCTGGTACTCAAATGGTTCATCATCTGGGGGAGTATTAAAATCAAAATCGAAAGGGGTATCCGGAATCTCAAATCCAGGGCTGGTTACAGTTTTAGTGACTGAGATGCTGACCACGGAAGGCAGCACGTATTCATAAATGTTGATGTAGGCATCTTGCAGTGACATCAGACTGTTAAGGTCAGTCGGCTCTACTCTTTCGCTGGGTGATTCAACTTGTGGGGATTCTTCTTTTGGCACTGCTTCTGCCGTGGGTACCTCCAGTTGGATATTTCCGCTGCACGCGGCGATACTGAATGCCAATAAGATACTTAATCCTGAAACAAAAACTCTCTTCTTCATATTGAACCTCCAAGAATTTATAAAATCCATAGTGATAAATTGCTATTTGTATTGTCTAATGACTTAATAATTTAATCCGATTTAGTTAAAAATAAGTCAGAATTTTGTAAAATATCTGTAAATTCTATTCCGTGGCCTTAATCCTATCGATTAGAGCGGTCAGAAGTGACTGGATTTTTTCACGTGCATGGTCATTTATCAAGTTTCCATGCTCATCGATCATGGTTTGCGCGCGCCGAACATATATTTCTGGACGCTGGATAACGTTGGCATAAGCAGCGATCAGCACCTGCCGCAGGTGCAGTTGTCCCCGTGCGGTTCCAAATACGCTGGGTGATGCGCCCATGATTGCGGTTGGTTTGCCTGCCAGAAGGTTTCCTAACGTATCCGTAGATGCCCAATCAAGGGCATTCTTGAGCACGCCGGTATAAGAGTAGTTATATTCAGGAGACGCAATCAATATCCCATCTGATCGTTTGATACTGCTCCGAAAGTCATTCACTGCGGACGGCGGATTATCCTTGGTAAGATCATCATTATACAAAGGGGTTGGGCTGAGATCAAAAATCTGAATGGAAACACCATCAGGTACTAGCTCGCTTGCTGTGCGCAGCAGGGATGTGTTATAGGATGCCTTCCGAAGGCTGCCGGAGATGCCAAGTATTTGTGTCATATAAATTCACCTAAGGGTTAAGTAATCGATTGAGTAGAATTAGTGATTGTTTTTCCTTTAAAACCTCATTGTTTAAGCAATGAATTATCTATTGTATCAGTACTATCAGTAAAAGAAACGGCGCCAATAATTCAGAAGTGTTTTAAACTGGGCGGTTGTGTTCATTTGTATTTGTGTATAATAAATATAATATTTTGTTTTTCGGAGGGAAAAATGAAAAAGCAGATTTTTATCTCATTAATTTTTGTTTGTATGATGATTGCTGGCTGTGCCAGTCCAGTCGCAACAGAAACAGAGGAACCATCCCCAACAGAAGAAGCAGCTGATGAATTGGGTGATACTTCCCAGGCGGTACAGTCTGCTTCCATAGAAACGTATATTACCATTGATGGCGATCCATCAGATTGGGAGGGGTATGATGTGCTTCTATTGGATCCGGAGGGTGATCTACAAAACGGTAATTTTGACATCGTTGCTGTACGAGCTTTCAGCAATGACCAGTTTCTTTATGTTCTTATCGAAACACATCAACCACCAACGGAATACGCCCAGATAGATATCAGTGCATCTGCTGGCGGAAAGGATTACCTACTCTCTTTCCACCCCCAGACATTCAGCATTGCACATATTGGATATGTGAACGACGGGCAGTTTGAAGCCATTGGAGAAGCGATGGGAAGCAAGAGTGCTGCTGGTAAAGCAGTGGAATATAAAATGCCGCTATCCGCTTTTGAAGATACTTCCGATTTGAAATTGGGCATCCACGTAATGGGCGGCATTGGAGATGAGTTCCCTGATTGGTATATGATTGATGAAATTGGACAAATTTCTGTACCTCAAGTTGATGAGAAAGAACCAGCCAAGGATCTAACTCTTCCACCCCCTAACTCTGGGCAAGCGCTTGTGGTCGAGCAAACGCAAGTCAATCTCGCCAACGCTCGTTGCGACGAGCCCACCGATATTGTTACTAACCCAGATCGTTCGCTGGCTTATGTGATTTGTCGAAATGTAGATATACTTTATGTGATTGAAACCGCTACCGATCAGGTTATCGATACACTACCTCTTGACAAAGAGGCTACACACCCATTCGGCCTTGGGCCGCGTCATATCACAATAACACCTGATGGGTCAATGTTGCTTGTCTCAAACGAAATGGATCAGAGCATCACATTTATTGATACTGAGATGCTCTCCGTTATCACCACGTTGTCCACTGAAAGTAGTCCTGCGCAATCTGCCGTGTCACCAGATGGCACTTTGGCTTATGTGGTTGGGAACGAGCTAACGGTCATCGATTTGTTAAATGTCAAAGTGTTAACAACAACTCCTTTTGATTCTGATGTCCAAACATCCTACGCGGTCGCATTCACACCCGATGGCAGCGCTGCCTATGTTGGTACAACGAATGTTGGTCTTATGCGTATTGACGCTAACACACACCGGGTCACTGGGCGAATTGAACTCCCGCAGGCTGGCTGGTGCGGCGATCTCATCATTAATGCTGATGGCACAACCGCATACTTTGCTTCTGTTCTCCATGATTGGATCGCAGAGATTGATCTTATCGAAGGAAAAATGGCGCGCATGTTTGAAGTACAAAAACCAGTGGCACTTCTGTTGAGCGAAGATGAGCGTTTGCTTTACTTTGGATCGTTCGGCACTTTTCTCATAGGCGTTGAACCTGTTAATATCATTGATTTGTCTTCTGGTGATCTTGTTTATCAATTCCATTTTGCAACCCCTGCTCCTCATGTAACATGGGTCAATGCCGTTGAGGGATTAGAATTCGTTGGCGATGGTTCACGCATTTATGCACCGGGATTTGAAGCCGATTGTATATTTGTAATTGACGTAGCCACACAACTGCTGTCTGCCTTTATCCCGCTGACTGACTACGCCATCCGCCAACCAGAGAAGCTATTAATTAATTCAGATGGATCAACTCTCTATACCGTCAACATAGCTTCCCAGGCACCATCCATCAGCATCGTGGATACAGCCAGCGGTAAGGTAGACACGAAGTTCTACCTGGAGACCGATAACTCCTGTTTCAGCCAGGCGACCAGCATAACCCTATCGACTGATGACACCACAATTTACATATCAACCGGTAACTGCCTTTTAACCTTTGATACAGCATCATCATCATTTACCAATTCCATTCCTATCAATATTTCAAGTGGGATTATCCGTGATATTGTGTTCCACCCAGATGGGAACTCTATCTACATCATTGATTCTGGAGGTGTGGTTTCAGTAGTTGATCGTACCTCGTTTGATGTGGTCAGCACTGTGCGGGCTGTAGAAGAAGGCCATAATATTAAAGTGTCACCAGACGGCACTCGCATCTACGTCACCGGTTATCGCCAGTACGCTGCCATTGATACATTAACAAACACTGTTGTTGCGTCTGATATCGTTCATGTTGGTGGCACCACTGAACAATTCTCAGCTTATCGTGATCGCCTCATAGGAGTACCCCCTGGTCACGAGTTTTACACGATTGGTGACTTTTACCATATGCAGGTTTATGATACAGCAACAAATAAATTGCTGCGGGAAATTGACCTTGAGCCATGGGCGCCTTTCCGCACCCTCGCATCTGATGCTATCTTCAGCCCGGATGGCAGTACAGGCTACCTTGCTCTCTGGGATCTTAAAGGTATCGCTGCTTTTGATACCGCAACATGGCAGCTAACTGCCCAGATTGATACAGGTTACTATCCGGTCTTTTGTATTTGCCCGAACGACCTTGCTTTTAATCCCGATGGCACGTACCTCTATGCGTCATGTGAACAGTCTGACAATATAATGGTGATTGACACAAAAATAAATCAGGTGACTGATGTGATTGAGCTTGTTCCATAAGCACTCTGCGCTTAGGAAGAATATTATGCCTGAAACGTGATCTTGATTTTCAATTGCGTTTCAGGCGCATGAATATCTGCGTCGGATGTGATGGCTATTGTCATATCCCTGCCTTCCTGCTCTATCTGCATGACTTCATTCATCAGCACCTGCATCATTTCTGGAGACCCCTTTAATCATTGTTGGCCAGTTATTTAAATTAAGTTGAAATCGTTGTTGGCGGTTATGGTCTTTCACCTTTCTGATGTTTAAATCATATCCTTGAAAAGATACGGTAATGTACTCTTTTATGAATTTACAGAAAAAATGGTACACTACCGAAATAGGATATGAATATGAATAAACAAGATGAGAATTACCTGGATTTTCTGGATGGGTTCTACTTGAGTCTCAAGGAATTGCCCATCGATAACCTTCTGGATAATCCGGAAAAAGTTGCCATCATTTCCATGGATGTGACCAATGCTTTCTGCCGAATTGGCAACCTCGCCAGTGAACGAGTGGCTGCCATCATCGAGCCAATTGTTGACCTGTTCACATTGGCATGGAAAAAGGGTTTGAAAAACATTGTCCTGCTGCAGGACTGCCACACTCCGAACGCGAAAGAGTTCAATGCATTTGGAGAGCACGCAATCTGCGGGACAGTAGAATCCGAAACCGTGGATGAGATTAAATCCCTGCCATTCTATGACGAAATGAAAGTCATTAAAAAGAATTCAATCAACCCGGCTCAGAACACGGAATTTGACCGCTGGTTGGAGGAACACCCAGAAATTGATACTTTTATTGTAGTTGGCGACTGCACGGATTTTTGTGTATACCAGGCAGCCATGCACTTGCTAACCACTGCTAATGCACGTGATATTGAGCGTCGAGTGATCATTCCGGAAGTGTGCGTTAACACATACGATGTACCGGTTGAAACTGCGAAGGGCTCTCCTGCGGAACCCCATCCTGCTGACCTGTTGCATAAAGTGTTTCTGCATCATATGCAGTTAAACGGTATCAAAATCTATAAAAAACTTACATAAACGAAATTGAAAAGGAAGCTATCTTTATTTTTTTCCCGATTGCGAAAGTTTTTTTAAAGTAAATCATAATAATATTGATAGTAATGCTGAGTGCAGCGGGAATATTTAACTTTCCACGTCTATGATTGTTTGGTAACAATAAACATATAATCCCAGTAATATCTATATAATCTTTCTAGGGAGAGAATTATGCCGAAATCAGGTATTGATATACAAGATTATGAAGTTTTTCTCGTCGGTCGTTATTTTTGCGATTTGGTATTTACTGATTTACCCGAGTTTCCCCGCCTTGGGTATGAAGTATACAGTGGCTCCTTTAACCTTATTCCAGGGGGCGTAGTCACCCCCGCTGTTGTCCTTCATCGGTTGGGTATCAAGGTCGCCTGGCCCTGCCAGTTCGGTTGTGACCCGTTCAGCAAGTATGTCAGGGAACAGGTAATCAATGAGGGGGTGGACAGCACCTTTTTCAAGGATACCAACGATCCATCGCTTCATATTACTGCCGCTTTTTCCTTTAAAAATGAGCGTGCTTTTCTCAGCTACACAGACCCGCTTCCTAAATACTCCTATGGGCAGTTGATCCGTGATGCACGTCCGAAATGGGTGTACATTACCCATCTGGTGCTTGGAGATGAATTGGATGGTCTGGTTAGTGCTGCTTGGTCCGTAGGGGCGAAGATCTACATGGACTGCCAGGCGCATAGCCATTCTCTTGCTGATCCCAAGATTAAAGAAGCGTTACGAAAAGTGGATGTGTTTTCGCCTAATGCGGATGAAGCGCGTCAGCTGACGGGTAAAAAAGAGTTAAAGGATACTCTCAAGGAATTATGCAGGTATGCGCCAGCAGTGATCATTAAGGATGGAAGTTCTGGCTGCCATTACCAGGATTCTGGCGAGACAATAAATGAGGAGGGGATAACAGTGGATGTGGTCGATACGACCGGAGCAGGAGATAATTTCAACAGCGGTTTCCTGTATGGGCAGATACGGGGGTATTCGCTGCGGAAGTCATTGCGTATAGCAAATATTTGCGGTGGACTCTCAACTGAAGGTTATGGTGGTACGGCATCTTCTCCAGGTGAAGATGCGATTATTGAGATGTTGTGATCTGTATTCCAGGAATATCAATCAATCACATGTTCATACACAGGTATATGGGTCTGTTATTGAACAATATAGATATCTGTTCTTGCAGTAAAAACTTGCCATAAGTTAGCGAAAAATAGTCAGTAAAGAAACGGGATCATGCGCCAGGAATTTTTATTGTAAGTTTCCCATTCATCACCAAATTCTCTTAGCATGCACTTTTCCTCATCTTGAATTCGTAATATGATCAGCAAAATAAAACATATGCTGGCGATAAGGCCAAGCCATGAGCGAAATAAAAGAGACAAGCCGAACCCGGCCAGGATGGCGCCCAGGTAGCGTGGATGGCGGATATAGCGATAGAGGCCGCTCTTGATTAACTGATGCCCCTCCTGTATGGTCACATCTGCGCTATAGAATTTTCCAAGTGAGATACCCGACCACAACACAAAAAGAATTCCAATTGTAAAGAGAGTCAACCCAATCCAGCGGTCTGTTGCTGAGACCATGATCACCGCTACTTTCCTACGGTCGGCAAAAGGCAGGAATACCAATGCGAAAATCAGCAGTGAAGTAGCAACGATGCGAATTATCCTTTGGCGATGGATCAATTTGCCTTTTTTCCCTGATGATCCATGAATACCTTTGGGCTCGATAACCGCCTGAAAGCCGACTGCTAACCCGACGAAACAGATAACAGCAGCATAACCCAATCTCGGCTGTAATGAGAAAAAACCATGCAGGTCATCTAAACCCCAACCAAGTAGTGGGATAGCCAAATATAAAATTGTTGTATTAATAAGGAACCCTAAACCCCTTAAGTACTTCATGGTTTGCCACCTTCATTTCATGTGATTTTTAATCACACGATACATACAAAAATCAAGATAAGCTAAATCGGTTTGAAATAGTTATTTTGTTAGAGAAATCAACTTATGATATTGTGGCGATATTTTCTATACTCCCATCTCAATATATAGTTTTATTTTATAACGGGAAAGTAGTTCTGTCTATTGGTTTTACCTAAAATGCTCCCGAATCGCAGGGTGTTAAATCACTAAAGGAAAAAATATCTATAAGATCGTTTTCATGTTCACATCCAATACCATGTCTTTCACATGCAGAAATCAGAATTGTGCTGATTAGGCAATCGAAAGAAATCCCGGCGATTTTTGCCATGGTCGCGAAAGAGCTGCCGTTTGGGATCAAACTGGGAAGTGCGTTCACCTCCAAGACATGCGGAATACCGTCTTTGTCACAACGGATATCTATTCGGGCATAATCACGGCATCCAATTGCCTGATAAGTCTCTACAGCAAGGTTTATTATTCTGTCTTCTTCTATTTCAGAAAGGACTGCTGGGCATGACTTTTTTTCACTCTTTCCTTCAATCATTTTTGCATTAAAACTTCGAAAAAGGTAATTATTGCCTTCAGGTGCATCAAAAACATATTCAAGGACCGGAAGAACTCGTGGCGGATCATTCCCCAAAATCCCAACGGTAAATTCCCTGCCGGTAAGGAACTCTTCAACAATAACGGGTTGATGACTCTGTTCAATAGTAGTTCTTACAATTTTCATACAGGATTCATTCGAGAATACAAGGTTCTGATCGTATATCCCCAGGCTGCAGCCGCCCCTAATCGGTTTTATAAAAAGAGGGAAAGATAGGGAATCGGGTATCTTAATTTCATTGGGATCTGCAATTAAACAGTATTTTGAAGTCGGAATGCCGTCTTCTTGCAGTATTCGCTTGGTTTTATTTTTATTGAACGCAGAGATGCAAACTTCAGCATTTGAGCCAGTATATGGGATTCTAAGCTTATCTAAAAGAGATGGCGTGAAAGCAATTCCTGATTTATGATTTTCTTTATTAGATCGGTTAAACACAATTTGGGGTTTTATTTTTGATATGTAATCTTCCATTTCATTATTTGCTTCAATGCGTTCAACCTCATGACCCAGTTTTTCGATAGCTGAAGCTATGTTTTTTATTACTGAATTATGAGTTAATTCAATTGTTTCATTGACGGATTCTGAATAATTCGTGTTTAATGGGTCACTTATTATTGTGATTCGCATGCTTTTTTTTATCCTCTTGGATAATTGTTTATTGTTAGATTGATTAATGAAAGTTACTAAAGACAACAGAATTGCTTCATTAATGTTCTAAGAAGAATAAGAATTTTCTAAATGTCTTGCGCGATTTGTAAATTATTTGGATTTATTGCAAGCCCTGCTAATTCCAAATTGGAATATTTTTAAAAAATTATCAAGCAGGTGACCTGTAGGTTATCAGTGTATTTGGTACATAAAATGGATCTGCAAATAAGGCTCTTATGACCTCATTGATAATATTATACACCAATGAAGATCAAGTTCTTGCAGCGGCTCTCGTGCGGTATTCTCTGCTTGATATGTTCTTGCATGGAAAAATTCTTCTTTCAATCATTTACTTATCCCACAGGCAAGCCTGATACCATCCATTGTGTATCAACGCCTCCATTGTGTCCACTGGTATTGCACCCACGTTACGCCAGAAAAGAGGAAAGGCGACTCTACTAGAACTCATCCTTTCTATCTGTTGCAGAATCTGACATTCAAATTGTATTCAATGGTTTGAACCATCACTCTCGTAAATGTTTAGGATTCTTGTCACCAGATATGGTATTCTTTCAGGATATGAAAGTTGCATTTAATACTCTAATTCAAGAAATAATGAAGGGATCAAAATGAAAATAATCAAAGACCTCATCCTAAACGAAGGTGCCAATCTGGGCAACGGCATCCTCAAGGTAGATTCTTTTATCAATCACCAGGTAGACCCGCGCCTGATGGAGCAGTGCGGGCAGGAATTCGCACGGCGCTTTGCACATGTGAAGCCCTCCCGTGTATTAACTGCAGAGATCTCGGGTATCGCTCCAGCGCTGATGACTGCCCGTGCACTGGAGATCCCGGTAGTTTTCGCCCGTAAGAGTAAACCCATCACGATGCCTGATCAGGTTTACCTGACCGTAGCACCATCCCACACCAAAGGCGTGCTGGTTGAACTGATCGTCTCTCCTGAGTACCTGGGGCACGGTGAGCGTGTTTTGATCATTGACGATTTCCTGGCAAGCGGTGCTACTATTAACGGGCTAGTACGTCTAACTCAGGCAGCTGGCGCGACATTAGTGGGCATCGGCGCGTTGATCGAGAAGGAATTCGAGGGCGGCCGCGAGAAGCTTGCTTTCCTCAATGTGCCGATTGAATCGCTGGTGTGCATTACTTCAATGGAGAATGGGAAGATAGTGTTTAAAGATGATTGATCACTACCAAGACACCATAAAAAAAAGTATTATTAATAATATTTGTATATCGCTCTTTTTTGGTGAAAAAAAATGAGCATAGCTATCCTTGATTATGGTTCTCAATATACACAGTTAATCGCGCGGCGGGTGCGCGAACTGCGGGTTTACTGCGAACTGTTCCCCTGGGATACACCCGGGCAAGAGGTGCTGGCAATAGCACCCCAGGGTTTGATCCTCTCTGGTGGGCCAGCTTCAGTTTATGAAAACAGCGCGCCTTTCCTGCCCCCATACATACTGGAGAGCAAGCTGCCGCTGTTGGGTATCTGCTATGGTATGCAGCTGCTGGTGCAAGAATTAGGCGGCAAGGTAGCACCTTCTAGCCAGCGTGAATATGGGCTGTCTGAGATCACAGCCAGCGACGACAATGCCCTTCTACCACCAGGAACGTACCAGGTTTGGATGTCGCATCGCGACCGGGTGGAAACGCTCCCACCTGACTTTGCTTCACTGGCAGCCAGCGGCAGTTGCCCCTTCGCTGCAATAGGCGACTGTAAGCGCCGTATCTATGGGCTGCAGTTTCACCCCGAGGTGGTTCACACGCCCGGTGGTTTAGGAATGCTGCAGCGCTTTATAGTTGATATCTGTGGCGCGACAGCTGATTGGACACCCCGGTCCATCATCCAGAGTGCTGTAAAAAGCATACAGCAGCAGGTAGGCAAGCAGAACGTGTTAGCAGCAGTCAGCGGAGGTGTGGATTCCAGTGTAGCTGCTGCTCTGGTGCATAAGGCGCTTGGGGCACAGCTCAGCGCAGTATTTGTAGATACCGGCCTGCTGCGACAGGGCGAGTGCGATCAAGTTAAGACAGCCCTGCGCACTCAGTTGGGCCCCGGGCTGCATATCGTAAATGCCGGCCAAACCTTCCTTTCCGCCCTGCATAATGTCAATGATCCAGAACAAAAACGCAGTATTATCGGCGAAACATTTATCCGTGTCTTTGAAGCCCAGGCCAGGAAACTAAATAAGCCGCGTTTCCTGGTACAAGGTACCATTTATCCGGATGTGGTCGAATCACGCGCTCCGGAACGTGCCAAGGCACAGCGCATCAAGACCCATCACAATGTGGGCGGTCTACCTGAGCATATGGATTTTGAATTGGTTGAACCTCTGAGGTATCTTTTCAAAGATGAGGTGCGCGCGGTGGGTGAAGCGCTTGGTTTATCCGAGGAGTTGGTCTGGCGGCAGCCTTTCCCTGGCCCTGGGCTGGCAGTACGCTGCTTGGGCAATGTCACTGAGCAGCGCTTAACGAAACTGCGTGCCGCAGATTTTATTTTTCGCCAAGAATTGATTGCGGCGGGCTTACTCAACCAGCATTTTCCTAAGGGGCAGGGCATTGCACAGGCATTCGCTGTGCTGCTTCCCGTCCGTTCGGTAGGTGTAATGGGCGATCAGCGTACCTATCAGGAAATAATTGCCTTGCGTGCTGTGACCAGCCAGGACTTCATGACCGCCGACTGGGCACGCCTGCCGCAGGAGTTGCTGGCACGCGCCGCCAACCGTATCGTCAATGAAGTAGCAGGCGTCAACCGCGTAGTGTATGACATCACCAGCAAACCTCCCGCCACTATTGAATGGGAATAGGGTTTTTCTCTGTCATTCACCAGGTAGTTGCTTCACGATGATATCTGGCATACAAAATACCAGCAGTGGAATCTTTCCTGCACACTTGTTTGCAGTACATTGAAATCAACATTTATTCTTGAGGGAGTGGAAAATTCATATTAATAAGCAAATGCACCATATTTTTAGAAAAATACCACCAAATATGTTAACAGAATGAAGTTTATCCTTTTATGTACATTGTTTTTCAACAGTCTCATAAAGACTCTTTCCATTGGTTTAATTAAAATATCCTATGGCTTATACACGCCAAATGGGTAAATGCTGGCAGAATTATTATCCTCATTGCTTTCATCCACATTGTTTCCCACGTCAATGTACACAATAGTAGTCTTGTTTATTGGATACCAGCTTTCAAAAGTATAAAAAATGCGAATAACCACACTTGTATCAGGTGCAATACTATATTTATAAAAACTATGAGAGGCTGGGGCAGAGGCAGTAGACAGGCCATACCAATCTATATAAAATGTACCGCTTTCCACAGTACCCTGATTGGTTATCTCTACAAATACGTGTACTTCCTCACCCATCGTGGGTATAGGAGGATCGAGATAAAAATTGGTTACTACCAGGTCTGGCATTGGAAATTGAATAAATGCGTCAGGGGGGGGGCCTTCAGGTGGAGGGTGAATAATTATATCCGTAATCACTTCAATCTTAACTGTAATGTTGTGGACAAAGAATTGGCCCTGGTCATCCGCGACTTTCCATTTTCCCTGGTATATGCCGGAACTGCTTGGGGCTGTGAGGCCTACAGATATATCCACCTGCTCTCCCGGGCTGACTGAATAGGGTAGGTTTTGAGAGGAGGGTCCGCCCATTATTTCGCCTTCCGAGAACACCAATCTGTAATTTGTGTTCCATGTGCAGGTGCCTACATTTTTAAGGCGCCAGGTTTTCGTGAAATTTTCATTAACGTTGAATTCGGTGCCGTCTGCAACTGTTTCACTGATGAAATTTGCTTGATTATTGCAGGTCGATGGCGTTTGGGTTGGTTCTTCCGGTTGCGTGCCTGATGGGGGTGATGTAATTGTCGGGAGAGGCGGCTGACCTGTAGGTGATGTTTGTTGGCCTTGCGGTATGGCAGAAATTGTCTCAACAGCAGCAGTCTGTAATTTTTCCATCTCGCTCAAATCCTCCCCAAACGAGAGTGAGCATGCCATGACGAGGATATTTAATATCATGGAAAAACGAAGCAATTTATTATTAATATACATTTTTCTCCTCCTTTATGAGAAGGAAATTAATTACACTTATATATATAATACATCAATTAGTGACAAATTGAAAGTAAAATCGACAGCAAACTGGAAAGATGGATTGAATGACCCAATGTGCTTTTCCCCTTAAAATAAAGATTGTATCTGTTATTTAAAACTGGAGGGATCAATTGACAACATTTGCGGTTCAATATCTGGAAAGTTGTCCTGAATTAGAAGATTATGTGCCTGAAAAAGTACAACGTAAACTTCGGGCTGCCTGTGGGATCTTGCCAATTTCTATCATCATTCTAGGATGGGATGTCCCATAGTCCTTAATTGAGGCCTGCGCAAAAGAAGCCTAAAGAGCAAACGCGTTACTATATCGCTGGCAGCCGCTGCTGACAAGTGATGGGGAATTTCCAGTGAAAACGGCTTATCAAGTAGTCGGGCTGTCGGGCAGGCGCGTAGCCGGGCATCTTAATATGCCTGAATTCACATTTATGTGTCCCAACAACCCTGATCTTAATGGTGAATTACTGGCTCATTTAGAAAAAATTATTAAGCGTGGAATATTTGATGGCATTTTCCTGGATAGAATGCGGTTCCTGGCACTTTCAAATGACCCTGTTAATAATCTGAGCTGCTTTTGCTCTCACTGCCGGGCGCAAGCACAAGCTGATGGATTGGACCTTTCAGATATTCAAAATCAAATCAAACACATGCTGACCTCAAATAAAGGGATGCTCCAATTCATCGAGATGATATTGAGCTCAGGGAAAAGTGAAGATCTGACACCACCGCAAATAGCTTTAGGAAAATTTCTGGATTTTCGCGCGGAAAGCATCACCTGTATTGTCCGGCAAACGGAAAAATTAGCCCATGACTATGGCTGGAAGGTTGGGCTGGATTGCTTCTCGCCAACACTTGCATATTTGGTTGGTCAGGACCTGACAATTCTGGACGGCATCGGTGATTGGATTAAAACGATGACTTATTTGCATAAATTTGCGCCTGCTGGCCTTCCCTTTGAGCTGAATGGTTTGCTGGAATCAATAAAAAGGAATAAAGCACTCGGTGTTGATTCAATGAGTAAATGGCTTTCACAAATCACGGGTCTGCCGATCCCCAATAAACAGGAGATTCTGATTAAAAACGGGCTGTCATCTTCTGCCCTGGAAGAAGAACTGTCTTAAGCTGAAAAATATATTTCAAAAAAAATATTAGCCGGGATTGAATTGGTGTCCATTAAGAACATAACTAATACCAATTCGCTTCAGCTGGAAAAAGATATGCGGGTATTTAAGAAAACCGGCGCGGATGGAATTGTCCTCTCCTGGAACCTGTGGCATATGCAGGAGGAAAGTCTGGGCGTCCTGGCGCGGATGCTTTTATCTGGCTAAATAATGCAGATAAAAAGAAAAGGGCTGCACCTTATTCACGACCAGCTATTAATTCACCCAATGGAAAGACAGCGGCGCGCGGTGCACCGCTCGGCGCATTTTATATTTCGGGTAGCCCAATGTGAGCACCATTTGTATCTCTCGGTCATCCGGGATGTTGAGGATATCTTTCCCCAGCTCCTTATTCATAACCACACCAGCTATAAAATAACCGATCTGGCATGTCGCGAGCCCCATTTTGACTGCCGCGAGCTGCATGGTGTAGCCGGAAATGACAGCATCATCACGCCCAAAATGGGAATGCGGAGTTATGGCAAAAAGAACAACCGGAGCACCGAAAAAGATGGGGTCTTCCCCTTTGTTAAATTTTCTTCCCAGATGCTCAAGGGTCTTTGCCTGAAAAAGCGCTTCTTTTTTCTTCTGTGCGCCGGTCTCAGGCGTGATGGATTTTCTCAGATCCTCGGCACCTCTCACCAGCACATTAACTGTTCTTTCGCTCAATAAGAAAATTGTCTCCGTGTCATCAACCGCCAGCCAGGAGACTGCCTGCAGGTTTTTGCCAGATGGTGCCCAGCGGGTAGTGTCCACCAGAGAAGCGACTTTCTCCCGTTCAACACGCTTATTCTGATACACGCGGATAGACCGCCTTGCTCGAAAATAGTCGATTAACTTATCAAGATCATTTTCTGATCTCTCGATCAGCGGACAGTCCTCTAAAGAAAAGCTGCTGTGTGTGATTGCGTCAACCGGGCATACCGCCACGCACTGCCCGCACTCCCAGCAGCGGCTTGGCGATAAAACCTTTGCTTTCTTGTTCTCTAACGAAAACACATGCGTTACACTGCACAATGCGATGCAGGCGCCGCACCCGGTGCATTTTTCTTGATCTATTTTGATTTCAGCCATCTCACACCTTATATAAGAATCTATTGAATATTACCCTGAAAAACCGCATGCCAGCATGGTGAAGTTGAGGGTGATAATGAAAATTATTTTTTAATAATCTTGTAGAATTGAAATACAAGGAAATGTATGGGTTACACGAATTTTATCGTTTACCTATGCTATCTGATGTTCAGTGAGAGATGACGTTAAGAATGGTGCCAATAACAAACAGCACTGCGAATACAAACCACAGCGGGCGGCTGATCAGAGCCAGCGGCCACCAGTAGAACATGACTGTGCTCAAATACAGGGTCACATAGGGGAACATGATCGATAAATCCAGCGGATTGCGCCAGGGGATCTGCTTGACATAGTCAATATAATATCCGTACGCCGCGTAGATAAGGAAAAGGAAGCCGCCCAGCCAGAACGACCACGATTTTCCGCCCAGCAGCATAATAATACTGATCACAGCAGCGGGGATGCACAGCGTGTACACGATCCATCCAAACTTCACCGTGTAGCTTTCGAAGAACCATTTGCGTAGTGCGAAATGGATGATCAGGATAAGCTGAAAGGTAAATGCCCACATGACAAATAATGTGTCTCGTTTATCTAAACCGAACATCTTATAGCCTCCATTCTATAAGAAAAGGCGCAATTTCTCTTTTATGCATCAGTGATCAACCGCTGAATGGGTTGATAAGAAATTTTATTAATGCTTATACACTTTGAAATTATCGAAAGCAACAGTGAAATCTGAGCCCCCTTCATAATTACCAATTACCAATCCAACATTGCCGGATGTGATCGGGTTTTCAGTCTCGTCTGTTGCTTCTGCTAAGAAGTTCATATCATATCCCAACCAGAAACGGTTACCGGCACAACCAGCAACGATGTTCTCTGGTTCACTTTTAAATAATTCCTCGGAATATTCCCATCCATCAATTAATGATATGCTTTCCTCGTTTTCTTGTTTAAGGATATTGTAATAGCCGTCTTCGCTAACCGCCAGCAAATACATCCGCTCTGTTTTAGCGCTTTGTTCACGGCAGACCAGACCATAGATACCATCTCCGGAGGGCACTTCAACCCGAGTGTCAACAGACATAATAACATCTGAATCGCCCACATCAAATGTTTCCCAGGTTACCACCATCTCAGTTAATAATTTGATCCAGTACTCTCCTTCTTCAAAAGAATGTATGGTGTCTTCATCACTGAATGCGGTCCAACTGCTGTCAGGTTCGGACAAATCGTTTTCATATAATAGATCCCCCACAATCAGGCCATTTATATCCTTGGTAATCCTGCGGTTGCCGGATAGAACAGCGATATCCCCTGTGAAGAAGCCTTTTTTAGTCGCTCTAAATTCCAAATCAATATCTCTGGAGCTGCTGGGCTCAATCGTTAGATCTGATCCATAAGCCATGTAATCCGGATAATCTTCTGGGCTCTCAAGATTTGCTGAACTACTGTTGTAGTGTAAAAATTTTAGCAGGGGCTTGCCAAGCTGTATTTGAGTGACAGTTATCGGTTTTTGAGCAATATTTTTCAATGATAGAGTTATGGGTAAAGTCTCGTTGTCATATGCCAACGGAGGCAAGTCCACGGAAACCTCCAACCCCTCTGGTTCTTTCACAAATTGGTCATAAATTAAATAACCACCCACTGAAACTAACACACAAGCCACGATAATTATTATCAATACGGTTGTTCCGCAGCCTTTTTTTTTGCGGGTCTTTACATTTGGCTGTTCCATTGGTTTAGAATTTGTGTCGTTCATTGTCCCTCCAATTGTTAGTATTGATCAAACGATAAGTAATCCTGCAAGAGATTATGTATCCTTGTATCTGGTTGTGATTGATTTTATTATACATCGCTAGAAAAAACATTATCTGTATAAAGAAACTTGCAAAGATTCATGAATAAGCACTCAAATATTCAGGGTGCGGAAACACAGCGAAAACCTATATCACTATCAACATAATTTGGAGATGTCATAGTGCGGCTGGCAGAGCGTGATAATCCAAACCTTTCAGGTTGGCTCCAGGAACTACCCCGTAGCACGAGTAAATCCCCATAAGAAGGGCCCTGCGGGTTCTGATGGGGTGAACGGCTGTAATAATCCGCGTCATACCAATCTGCTGTCATCTCCCAAACGTTGCCTGCCATGTCCAGCGCGCCATAAGGGCTGGCTCCCGCTGGATAGCTGCCTATTGCTGTTGTATCATCTTCGTTGTCGTCAAAATTTAAGCGGTTCGCATCTGGTGGCTCGTTGCCCCATGGATACTTGCGCCCGTCCGTTCCGCGAGCGGCTTTCTCCCACTCTGCCTCGGTAGGCAGTCTTCCTCCTGCCCAATTACAGTAATCAACGGCCTGATACCAATTTATATAAATTACTGGATAATTGTCATAAGCGGTATTTCCATAGTAAGATGAACGGGTGAAGGATTTGCTCTCTCTTGGCTTTGTGCACTCTCCAGCTGCCACACATTTAGCATACATCCCATTTGTCACCTCGGTCTGGTCGATCCAATAAGCGTTTAGATACACCATATGAACAGGCTGCTCATTATCTTGATCGGTCGATCCCATCTGGAACTCTCCCGCCGGCACATAAACCATCACCATCCCGTCGCTCTCACGCGTTTTTATATCGCCTGAAGAGTAAGTTGAGTCGGATAGAGATGTGGGGATGAGCGTTTCGGTTTGCATAGCCAGCGGTTCTAGTGATTGTGGTTTGGGCATACACCCGCAAGCCAGTGTTAAGATTGCCAATAAACTTCCTGCTATTAGCAATGGTTTTCGAACTCCTGTTTCCATACCCGTCTCCTCGTTATTATTTTTAGGTAATCTAACAATTAATATCTTTGCATGATCAGGTTAGGAATAAAGCAATTAATCATTTAGGGTGCAGAGACACAGCGAAACCCGAAGAAATTATCCACGGCGTATGGGCTGCCGCGGTACGAAGAGGTAACATAATCCTCGGGGTATAAAAAGGAACCACCCCGCAGCACACGGGAATCTCCATCAGAAGATCCCTGCGGGTTCTCATAGGGTGAGCTGCTGTAATAATCCCCATCATACCAATCCGCTGCCCACTCCCAAACGTTACCTGCCATGTCCAGCGCGCCATAAGGGCTGGCTCCCGTCGGATAGCTGCCTACAGCTGTTGTATCGCCTTCATTCTCTTTATAATTCAAACGACTTGCATCCGGCGCTTCGTTGCCCCACGGGTACTTGCGCCCGTCCGTGCCGCGGGCGGCTTTCTCCCACTCTGCCTCGGTAGGCAGTCTTCCTCCTGCCCAATTACAGTAATCAATGGCCTGAGTTGCATACTGAAAAACCACCGGGTAGTCCTCATAAGTAGCGTTATCGTAGTACGATAAACGTGTATTAGAATTGCTCCATCTCGGCTCTGGGCACGCTCCGGCTGCCACGCATTTGGCCCACATCCCATTTGTCACCTCAGTCTGGTCGATCCAATAAGCGTCCAAATACACCTTGTGAACTGGTTTCTCGTCGGGTTCCCCTTTATTTGATCCCATCCTAAATTCTCCCGCCGGCACATAAACCATCACCATCCCGTCGCTCTCACGCGTTTTTGTATCAACGATGAACGACTCGGTTTGTTTAGCCAGCGGTTCTAATGATTGCGGTTTGGGCATACATCCACCAGCTAGCATTAAGATTGCCAATAAACCTCCTGCCATTAGCAATGGTTTTCTAGCTCCTGTTTTCATATCCGTCTCCTTATATTATTAGGAATCACTTAATCAAGAAATATGATTAATTAATAATCGCCAAACCCATATTCCAATTTTTCATAATCGCTGCCAGGCAGTTCACGGTAATATCCTCCGCCATCAGGGCCGCTTTCCCAGTATGAATTCAAAGGCGCCTGAAAATGTTCACCTGTTGTTGGCGAATAAACATTTTCATATCCAAGGATAGCTTCGCTCCACTTTTCAGATAAATCAACCTCAGGATTATCAGATTTATTTGAGGGGTTGGCCCATTCATAATTTACGTTTGTTGAGGGAGGGCGGAGTTGAGAGACGCAACGGATGGATATGGCTGCGGATAGCGCTTGTGCTCCTTTGGACTCCCAATTATCATTTGTTGTTGCACCAAGATATACCGAGATCACATAAAAGGTTGAATCAAGATCATATATTTTGTAAATGATTTCCCCTTGCCTGCCTATGCTGGAGGTAAACTCACAGCCAATAAAACCGTAACCGATATCAATGGGCTCGCCAACAAGAACAGAACCCTTATATCCCATTGCATCCAGCAGGTAAACGAGAGCTGATTCCACAGTTGGAAAGAGAGTTTTATATATACTGGTAATGCCCCAGGCGGCGTGAATATTCTTATCAGGTGAGAACAGGTCAGCTCCGACATACGGCGGAACTGAAGCGAAGCTCCAGCCTTCCGGAGCCAATGCCTTGCAATATGCCACCTCTTTTTCAGTCAATTTTATTGCGCTGGAGTTAATTGTCTTGGTTAAAACAGAGGGAGTGGGAGATGGCTTGCTTGAGTGTTCCGGGATAGCTGTGGGGTTGTCTGCCGTTGAGAGCGGCTGGGATGGCATTAAGCTGCAGGCCAGAACAATAATAGCCAATATAGCTAAGGCGGCCAGGTAAATGGTTCTATTTCTTGTTTTCATGCGCCCCTGCTCGTTTTGAAACATTTTTAAATATTTTTTAGAAAACTTTCTATATGTATATTATAGCAATAAATGTGTTTTGGTTGCTTGGTTTGGCTTCCCGAAAAATGTACATACAACAATTAAAATATCTGGGATAATACAAATTTTGGTTTAAATATCTCAGCTATCCGCAATTTAATTCGTTGTATACTCAAATAGTGAACATATAATGGATAATTTCCATTCCACGGGAATTATCAAAACCAACATTTGTGATAAAGTAACCGCGCGCTTCTTGGAACACTGCTCAAGGTCGGCTCCAACTGGTCTTACTTCGCCCGGAGGGTGCGGGTGGCGTGGCCCCAACATTAAAATGCTGTAAACGGAGAAACACTAATGAAACAATGGTATGAAGAATTATATGAGGACTTTGAAACCTATAATAAAGAGTCCTATACCCAGAGCACTAGAAGTGAGGTGGATTTTGTTGAGGGTGAGATTGGCCATGATCACTCCAAACGAATTTTGGATGTGGGATGCGGTAACGGACGCCACGCCCTGGAGATAGCCCGGAGAGGGTATGTAGTTGTGGGAATTGACTTATCCGAGTCGATGTTGGCGCAGGGGCGCCAGATAGCGAAAGCTGAAAACTTAAATGTGGATCTGATCCAATCTGACGCGCGGGAGTTAAAGTATCAAGAAGAGTTCGATGCAGTCATTATGCTGTGCGAAGGCGCGTTCTCTTTGATGGAAGAGGATCAGATGGATCGTTTGATCCTTGCCAACAATTTTCGTGCTCTTCGCGCTAATGGTAAGCTTATCCTAACCGCGCCTAACGCGGTCTTTATGCTCACTCATCAGTCGGATGCATCTTTTAACCCGGTCACATTTCGAGAGACATTCAAACTGGAAAAGACGAGGTCAGATGGAAGCAAGAAGATGCTCGATTGCACGCAACGCTACTACACCTGCCCAGAATTGAACTGGCTGCTAAGGCAAGTTGGCTTTAAAACCGTAGAGTTTTTCGCCTGCACGAAAGCCGGGTATAAACGTGATGCGAAACCAGATAAAAAGCATTTTGAAGTGGGAGCAATCGCGACAAAGTAGCTGTGCGCGTATCTTAGGACACCGCCCAAGACCGGCTTCATCTGGTCTTGTTTCATGTGGTATTTATTGTCGCTAATTGTTAAAAATCGGTGTCGGCATCATATGAATTTCTATACTGCCAACACTTTTTATTTTTTTAAAATTATTATCTACTAATCTGCTTCAGGAGTAATGATCGTCTCAAAGGGAGCGCTCAGCTCGCATACAGAAATATCATCGAATTCGGTAATCCGATCAGGTTCCCAGAAATCCGCATCGAGAAAGAAGGTACCTGGCATTAACGGCTTTTTATCCTGCCATGATGAGCCTTGTTGCACTCCGTCAATCCAAATCTCGTAAACACCATTAAATGTAGAGATTTCAATCGTATGCCACTCTCCGTCCCCGATAAAACCACCGAAATTAAACGCTGCAAAATTGTTAGGTTCTTCAAATTTTTCCACGCGTCCACCGCCTTCGTCAGCATAGATAAAGGCAATGTAACGATAGGCGTTAGTGTGATGCCAGCCGACGTGTAGGTGCTGCCCGCCGTTGTTGCGGGTGCGGAAGCGTACAACAGCATCCCCCAGGTGTTCGTCGTAACTGCCGATCTGGAAGTGACCCGGCTTGGTAGTATTATAGGCTTTAAGAACCCAATTGCTAGGTTGGTTGATGTCTTCTATGATCTCAACCCCAGGCGCGCCGGATTCGAATCGGCTGGTCAAATCGCCCCAATCCTGCATCAATTGGTCCTGCAAATCCTCGACCATGATAAGCGTCTCTCCGGCGCTGCATGCATCTGCGGGCAATAAACCATATGGGTCTTGTTTGAGTAGTATTTCGATTGTGTTTTCACCGCGCTCGATCGTTTGAGTGCTTTCAGCTGGGAGGTATCCGGGACCGGATACTGCTAATGAAACATTATCTACCGGTAAACCCTGAAAGATGACTTCTCCAGCTTCATCAACTGCAAGTACTTCATCTCCCGCTTCTGCCAGATGTACATAGGCTAAAGTAATCGGATTATTGGATTCATCCATTACCTTGACTTTTAACCCATATGGTATCGGTGTGGGAGTAGCTGTTGGCAGGGGAGTGGGTGTCCATGCTGCATCTGTCATAGTGGCAATTGCCTCCTCAGAGGGGCCGCAAGAGATCAGTAAGATTACCAACAAAGAAACAAGTAAAACCTTCAATTTTTTTTCATTCATTTCTTCTCCAAATATATTCTTCAGGTCAACATAATTTAATACAAGGTTTCTTAATAGAAACAAGCTGATGAAGTAGTTATATTTTCCTCCTACCTAAATTCTCCTCCTTATCGAAAGCACTAAGCCACCAACAAAAATTATTGGTTTCCAATGTTTTTCACGCTCTTTCTTTGCGGTTCTCACGAACTAGCGATAATTTTGCTAGGCGTGAGTACTTAACCATTATACACAATAAAATTTACAAAACAAGATATTTATATATATATATGTGTATATATTACACGGGGTATATCAACCCCCACACTTGCAGCAAAGTGATCACGTGTACTCCCTGATCACCACTCAACACTGGTTTCACCTGGTTTAATTTCACCCGAAGAGGTCGAGGAGCGGCTTCTTAAATTGAAGACATGATCAATTGAATGTTGTGATTGAGCTTTTATTTGATTTGTTCAAGGTCAAAACGTGCCGTCAGCATAAATTTGTTAAAAGATGCTGTCATTTGTCACCCTGAATCCCATATGTTAATAAATAAAAAAGCAGGACAACGTCTTTCGCTGTCCTGCTTTTGTCTTAAGTGTTATTGTATGCCGTTTTAGAGCACGACAACGTCTTCTGCTTGCAGGCCTTTTTCGCCCTGCACAACAGTAAACTCTACTCGTTGGCCTTCTTCCAGATTTTTGTAACCATCACCAACGATGGCGTTGAAATGGACGAATACATCTTCGCCTTCTTCGCGTTCAATGAAACCGTAGCCTTTGCTGCCATTGAACCATTTGACCGTACCTTGTTCTTTTTCAGACATGATTTGGAACTCCTTTCCTTTTAACATATTGCCGGGTCAATCATGAGTTCCAAATCAAAAACTAACTTTTTGTATTAGAACTTCTGTTAATCAAGCAACTTAGTATACTATACAATTCGATACCGTTTATATACCATTTGTTAAAACCCAGCTTAGGTGAGCCGGGAAAGCAGCTGCTTGCCAAATCAACCTTCAGTGTGGTTCAGCCGATCAAATGATATATGAGGAGGAGTAATCGGTTATCTCAGGTATGCTCGTTGTCTTGACCGGGCACGTGGTATTCGGCTGCCCCGCGGCTTTGGTTTGCGGGGGTTCTGCGGGTAATCCGGCTTGGGTACATCGTAATCAAAATCTGTCAGCGTTTGCCGCGGCAGTTTTTGCTTCATGATCTTCTCTATTTTCCCTACCAATGCGCGATCGTCCGGTGTGACCAGGGTAAAAGCTTCCCCCGTTCGCTTGGCCCTCCCGGTGCGCCCGATCCGGTGAATGTAAGCATCGGCAGTATCCGGCATATCGTAATTGATCACGTGTGAAATACGGTCAATATCCAAACCGCGCGCCGCGATATCCGTCGCTACCATGATCTGATACATGCCCTGCTTGAATCCTTTAAGGGCTGAGGTGCGCTGATTTTGGGTGCGGTTACCGTGTAAACTGGTCACCTTTTGACCAGTGCGAGATATTTGTTGTGCCAACCGCTTGGCGCGGTGTTTCGTGCGGGTGAAGATTAACACCGAGTTGGTATTCGTCTGTTTAAGCAATTTGATCAACAGTTTCCTTTTCAGGTGCTGAGGTACTGGATACAGCGTATGGGATACTGTGTAAGCGGGACGGGTAAGCCCAATAGCAACCTTCTTGGGATTATGAAGAGTATGGGCAGCCAGGCGCTCAATCTCTTTGGGAAAAGTAGCTGAAAATAACATCGTTTGCCGCTTCGCCGGCACATGCTTTAAGATGCGTTTAATATCAGGCAAGAAACCCATGTCAAGCATCCGGTCGGCCTCATCTAAGACCAGTATTTCCACCCCCCCCAAGTCTGGCATGTTTGTTCTGGATATGATCCAGCAGTCGCCCTGGGCAGGCCACCACAATTTCCACGCCGCGGCGCAGTGCCTCAATTTGTGATGCTGCTCCAACGCCGCCGTAAACGGTAACGCTGCGTATATTAGTCCCGCGGCTCAGGCTCCTTATGGCCTGGTGAATTTGTTCAGCCAGCTCGCGGGTTGGCGTAATGATCAATGCCCGTGTCCGTTTGCGTGGACCGGTGAGCAGCTTGTGCAGAATCGGCAGAACAAATGCCGCTGTCTTGCCTGTGCCTGTTTGGGCAGTGCCGATCAGGTCGCGCCCGGCCAGGGCGAGCGGAATTGCCGATGTCTGGATCGGTGTGGGGATTTGAAAACCCGCATGGCTGATCCCTGCGTTCAAACGGGCGTCAAGATTGAACTGAGTAAAGTTCATAATAAAATTATTCCTTTTTCTAGAAGTCAAGCGGATGTTAGGGGGATCGAGCGGTGCTCAAAAGGTAACAGCGGCAGAGACTGCTGGTTGATTTATTTAACGGGCATAACGATAACCGATAGCTGTGAGCTTGTCAAGCAGTGCGAAGCCACCTTTGTGGGCTGTTTAGCCCGCCCCTTTAGTTATGTGTTATTACGAGCCTCGCGAAGTGGGGCGTGGCAATTTACCTCTCTTATGTTTAATGAACTTATATTAAACTAACTACAAGGGTTATTCAGTGATGAGTTGGGATTGGAAGTGTAACCCCTACCCACCTGCTGTGCAGTCATCCTTCCCCTTTGGTAAAGAGAAGGGCAGAGGATGGGATTCTAGATAGGGGACGGAAATGGGATTAGGTTTGAATATAGTAATGAACGAAGAAAAAGTTTCAAGGTGGATGTGAGATCAATTGATCGAACAGGCGCGCCGGATGCGGAAAGGGCCAACGCAGGCAGAAGCGTTATTGTGGGAGAAACTGCGCAAGCGCCGCCTGGGTGGATTGAGATTTCGGCGGCAGAATATCATCTATGTCTTCATTGTTGATTTCTACTGCCCGGAAGCCAAAATGGTAATTGAGGTGGATGGTCCTGTGCACGAAAAGCAAAAAGAATATGACCGGGTGCGGGAAGAGTGCCTGAAGGAATTGGGATATCAAATTGTACGTTTTAGCAATAAGGATGTGATTAAAGATATTGAGATGGTTTTAGCAGAGATTTATGATGCCTGTAGGGATTGGTTTGTAAAAGAAATAAATGATACTGAAGAAGAATAAAATAACCCCTACCCGCCTGCTGCGCAGTCACCCTTCCCCTTTGGTAAGGGGAAGGACAGAGGATGGGGTTGAAAAAGTCACCCGCTTGTCAAGCGTTGCGAACCTCGTGCAGCGGGGTGTGGCAATCTCCTTCTCTTATGTTTAATGAACTTATATTAAACTAACTACAAGGGTTATTCAGTGATGAGTTGGGATTGAAAGTGTAACCCCTACCCGCCTGCTGCGCAGTCACCCTTCCCCTTTTTCTCTTGGTTCTTGCTGATAAAAGTTGGTTGTGCAAAGGCAGCTCTTTGAAGAAGGAGTAGAAAATCTGTTAAACTTGATGAAAATCAAAAAGGTCATCAATCAATATTGCGATAGGAGGTTTTTATTATGCCAAAGAAATTGACCCGTGAGAATGTATTTTATGCTTTTGCGCCCGGGCTTGAACCCGCTTTGCGGGTAGCACAAGGAGAAGAATTTGTCCTGGAAACGCATGATTGTTTTACAGGGCAGTTGAAATCCGAAAAAGACTTGTTGGATACGCTCAATTGGGATCGGGTAAACCCTGCTACCGGACCTGTTTTTATCGAGAATGTAGAACCAGATGATGTCCTGCGGGTGGACCTGCTCAAGGTCAAGGTTGTTGATCATGCTACCATGGTTGCTGTCCCTGGTGAAGGTGTTCTGGGGGATAAAATTACACAGATGGAAACCGCCGTTCTGAATTACCAGGGCGATCACGTCATTTTCAGGAATAAGATATCCATCCCCATGGCGCCCATGGTCGGGGTGATCGGTGTGGCGCCTGCTGAAGGTAAGATTCCTAATGGCGAACCGGCAGCGCATGGCGGCAATATGGATTGTACGCTCATTTCAGAAGGCGTGAGCGTCTATTTCACTGCCAACGTACCGGGAGCGCTGTTTGGCTGCGGTGATTTTCATGCTGTTATGGGTGATGGTGAAATTGTCATCTGTGGCGCGGAAACACCTGGCGAGATTCGCCTGAAAGTCCAGGTCATCCCTGAATTAAAGGGCTTGTCCACACCGTTCATTGAAACCCCCGATCTTTTCGCGGCGGTTGCGTCAGCTGGTTCGCTTGATCAGGCCGGCAGCGATGCCACCCATAATATGGCGGATTTTCTAACCAGATATGCATCTCTGACCATTAATGACGCTGGTTTATTGATGAGCCTGGTTGGTCATCTGAAAGTATGCCAGGTTGTAGACCCGCAGAAAACAGCCCGCTTTGAATTTCCTAAATGGGTACTCAAAGAATACGGTTTTCAAATCTCGCGTTAAGCAGCATAAAAAACATAAAATATATGGCCGCCGGGTGAAAGCCTGGCGGTTGTTGTTTATTTGGAGAATAGATCTTAATCATGTGGGATATCTGGGGGTTTTCTGCGTACCCGCTTAGTGCTGAGATAAGTGCGAGCAATTCTCAGGTTGTAAGTCGAAAGGTCATTACCTCCAAAAACTGCTGATTAAGAGTCAGTAGGTCAAACTGTCCGTTGTGTCTCTTAGTTTTTACCCTGTTACCAGGAAACCTTGCCCCCATCTTTATGGATTAATATTTTTGTTGGTTCAAGCATGTTCATGGGAATGTCAGCAATAAAAAAGGAATCAAGACATGGAACTGAGTAATTTCATTCTGCAGGATGAGCTACGTTGATGACGCGAATATTACTGCATCAATCACAGATGATCTGCACCCAGAAATAAGCCACCATAGTGCCATCCTCAGCCTGCAGAGCCCAATCACTGCGGTATGTTCCAGCTTCCGCCGGCGTGGTAAGCGGCAGTGTGAGGTCGATGATCTTTCCTGCCGGGACATTGTTGCTTAAGTAGGTTGGTGATATGCCTTCCATTTGATTCCCGCTCAGGTACACCAGCTGAAAATCCGTTGTCCATTCACAGGTTCCGGAGTTGATCACAGTCCATGTTTTATTAAAAGATGTTCCCGGATCAAAGATTGTGTCATCCGGAATCGTCTCGCTAATTGTACTCGCAATCAAACAACCCTCCTGGTTGTATGATGATACTGGGGCAACTGTTAATTGAGTTTGCACTGGAACCTCTAAAGTTGGCATCGCTGTTAACGTAGGCACTTCTTTGATCGGAGTGGGTGTTAGTTGTATCTGGTTTTCCAAAGCGGTCAGCGTTTGCGCAACGTGTGTAGCTACAGCAATATCCTTTTGTTCATCGACGCTCTCTTCCTTTTCTGTTGGGAAATTACATCCTGAAAAAATTACAGGGAGAATTAAAAGTAATAAAAGATTTGTCTTTTTGTTATCCATTTTAGAATTGCTCCTTTATCTGGCCCCATTATAAATTGGAAAACATATAAAAAGACATTTTAATAAAACCCAAAATCTACTAAATCAATATTGCTTATTATTGCATGAGTCGGTTGCTTTTGGATTTCTTCCATCCATACATAGAGCAACTGCAACCGCAACCTCCATATCCTCGTAGGCATCCTGCCGCTGGCCTCTGATCGCCACACCACCTTCCTGCAGCGGGAAGTGCCGGGCATTTTTATACCCGAACCCATCCGCCAGCGAATGCGGTCTGCGGGTGAAAAGGGCGCGCAGGAAGGCATCCGCATTGCGATCGAGCTGATCAGCAAGTTGAAGGAACGTGCGGGCGGCATCTACCTGATACCGGCGTTCAACCGATTTGATTACGCGGCGGAAATAATAGAAGAAATAAGCCGGCAATAGAAAGAATCAGAATGTTTGGGGACACAGCGCCTATTGCACCAGAATTGCTTCAGGAATGAAACAGGAAAGGCTATTCTAAAATTTTGTGTTCAATGGCACAATTTCTCATTTTCTCCTTGAATATAGGTCTTTGGAGATAACGGGCAACAGAAGAATGAATCGACATTTAACTATTTTTAGACACGGTACACAAGAACAAGTGTTCAGGTCCTAACAGGTTGGTCCTGCAATATAGGGGCAACCTCCATCGGGCAAGTTGACATGGCTAACGGCAGTGCGGTTGCAAACCATCCCAGGAACTAACCGCTCTCCTACACGCTCAATACGGTTATCATCATGATCACAGCTTGCCGCAATAAGCATGAGCGTTAAACAACAGAGAATTATTTTCAAACAGGTAATTGTTCTTTAATTATTTGCTTCTTATTGTTTATCTGTACAGTAAGCCGGTTGACCGACCACATCCACCCACTGGCAATCGGAGCGCGCTTCGCAATCCTGCTGGCTGAGATTGCCACAGGGCAGTGGATAGGCTTCAGAATCCTCATCCTTGTCTTCAACTGTACCCTTGGAGGGAATGATTTCCACATCATCCAGATCACCAACAAACTCCACCTGGCCAACCCACACCCAGCAGGGATCTTCCAGTTCATCTGGCGCAACCTGATACCAGGTCAAATTAATGTTCCTGCCGACCACTTCAACAATATCATCCTGCTGAAAGGAGGTCATTGTTGCAGAATTGCTGTCTGGTTCCATGTGGCAGTCTGCCGTGCGTTGGAAAATAAGGTAAGGATAAGGCGGAATTGGCGGTCTAGTCAGCTCTTCCCGCTCATAGGCACCGATATCGCACGCATCAATCTGCGGTCGGCTGATCTTGCGCTGGTCAAGGTCCACCACGGTTGAGCCGTCGATATCCGTGCAGTCCGTGACTGCATCCCTGGCTGGGCTTGAAAAAAGGATCGCGTGTGTCAGTGTATCCCCCCCGTTGTCCGTTAGTGGTTCTAGCTCCGGGTCAGCGGTGATGGAGAAGCCGCAGGTGCCATCATCATCCATGTTGTCGCCTAAGTCAGCTATAATTCTAGAGCCTGTGCAGTTACCCCGTTCACCGGTGTTGTTGGCAATAATGCTGTTTTTCGCAGTGATCATTCCACTACTTCCAGCAAAAACCGCTGAACCCGATTCAGCATAATTAAAAGCGATCGTGCTGTAGCTGAGATTCACCTGACCTCTGTTGTATATAGCACTGCCGCCTGAGCCCTGATTACCGGAAATGGTGCTGTTGAAAATGACCAGGTTCCCTGAATACTTGTTTTCGATCCCTCCGCTTAACCCTCCTGATGTGTTGTTAGAGATGGTCGAATACGTGATAGTTAGATTGCCATCATTATCGATCCCACCCGCAGAAGTTTGAACTGCCTGGTTCTGGTCGATGGTTGTTCTATCGATTATGGTAGTGCCCATGTTCCAAATACCGCCACCGCCAATTTCGGCTATATTGTTAACAATACAATTTAAAACAAGCCTGGCTGTTGTATCACGGCCGATCCACACTGCACCACCACTATCATCAGCATGGTTGTTTTCAAGAATTGATGTGGAAATATTGAGGTCGGCTGAATTACTGTATATAGCGCCACCCATGGTTGCCTGATTGTTAATAAATTGGCTTCCGTGGTGGATGTTCATCCTGCCTGCGCCAATAGAGATCGCGCCTCCTTTGGAATTATTGCCAGGACCGGCGATATTATTTTCAAATAAGCAATTCTGTATCGTTATGAAGTGGTTGGGTGGACCACCAGCGGAAATTGCTCCGCCGTAAAATCCACCTGCAGTATTATCAGAGAATGCAGCATTAGTGATTTGCATGGTGGATTCGCTGTAATGGACGATAGCCCCACCATTTCTGGCCGCCGTATTAAACTGGAATAGAGTGTTGTTTTCTATCTGCATCGCCCCCTCGTTGTAAATGGCGCCGCCATCAAGATTACTTTGATTGCGTAGGAAAGTCGCTTCCTCCATATAGATGATTCCCCTCTCTATGCTATTAATAGCACCGCCATCATATTCTGCCATGTTGTCGCTCAGGGTGGTGTTCCAGATTCTCAGCACTCCACCGTCATTGTAGATAGCCCCGCCTAAGTTGCTAATATTATTGACCAGTTCGCAATCCGTGAGCTCAACCCGTCCGCCCAGATTTAAAATGGCACCACCATCGCTGAAGTATCCTGGTTCATGTGGAAGGTACCCATTCTCCAGGTTAATGTTATTGAGGTAGAGTTCACCTGTCTCAGTCACGTAGAAGAATCGTAGAAATGGCGAATTTACCCCGCGTTTGAAAGTGACATTTCCCGTTCCATTGATTGTCACTGGCGCTTCGATGGGTGGCAAACCAACACCGCCATAAGTAACCGATTCCGAGTCAGTGTATATAGGTTCGTTGTGGATGTTGTTCACTTCATAGGTGCAGTTGGTGATATCGATGATGGCGCCTAGTGAACCGACATTTTCGAGAATATATATTAGATCGCTTAAGTCGCAGCTTGTAAGCTCAAATTCATCCGGGCCAGTTGGGGTTTCATCCAAGGGTTCATCATCACCGTCACAGCCAATTAAAGAAAAAAGCAAACATATTATTATTATCCAGGGAATAATATTGCGTTTTTTCATTTCTCCTCCTAAAGCACTGCTTTTGAAAGGCAACTGTGAAGGATAGATGACCAACCTATTAATTATTATACAACAGTATTTGGATTATAAAACAAATGTTTTTTTAAACTCTACATGTGATATAAAGATATTATTCTCTATATTTGCACAGTGAAACATCCACCAAGAGCCATCTTTACATCCTCCTGCTGGCGGTTGGCATTCCCCGCTGGCTCCCGCGAACCCAACACTCAGGAACTGGCCGCGGAAAACTGTACAGCCATTGAGCAGGGCAACTCTGCTGTCATGTGCCTGCTCCTATACTCGCAATATGACCTTGACCGCCGCTATCATCACCAACGGTGCTGGCATAGTTGAATATCAGTTGCGATTGTGAACGTTGTTTCTTATGAAAGTGTGGCTAATAAGAGTCAAAATTAAACCAGTGCTCCCGGCATAACTCGAACTCACAACCTTGCTTTATTTACTCGTTTCCAAGTAGACAAATAATTTGAATTGATTCCTCTGCGCAAATATAATGGGTAAGAACCGAGGCAATAATTCAGTATAATTATATAGTTGTACATAGTGGAAAATTTATGGAGGAGTCAAAATGAAACATCGAATTTACATAAAATGGTTACTATTATTCTCACTTGTATTAATGAGTGTTGCGGCATGCGGTTTGCGGCAGGATATAGAGAAAGATGAACCGCTTGTATCTGAGAATCGGTGCGGGGACGGCGTTTGTGATGGGCCAGAGAATGTAAAAAATTGTGCTGAGGATTGCAGCGTGATTGTGATGGATCAGTCTAGTGATGAAGAGGATGATACAGGGCAAACAAGCGGGCTTGGGAATACTAAAAAATTTAATGTCATGATGACGATAACTTTTGAAAGTGATCTGTCAAAAGTGCCCGGATATGATGGCTCGCCATATTCAGAGCCAGTTGGTTATGGGCTCGTAGAGCTTGAAGCGTCATTCCCGGAATCCGGCGGATATGATTTATACAATTCCGGCACGATCAAGTT
The DNA here is from genome assembly GCA_964383575.1 of uncultured Pelolinea sp. Lineage (GTDB taxonomy): Bacteria > Chloroflexota > Anaerolineae > Anaerolineales > Anaerolineaceae > Pelolinea. Next base: position 39,557 of record CAYLHI010000007.1, on the reverse strand, counting down.
AACCAATTATGAGGAAAAAGGTCCTTACTGTACCCTGGAAACGCCTGAAGGCATGATCGGAACGGTTAGTGAAGTCTCTTGGGATAAAATTTATTGGGACCCGCAGGGACGGTTGACTTTTGAAGCGGATGTGGATTTCGAAAACCCCGCATTTACGATCATAGCCAATTGCCCTCCGCTATCAGCTCCTATAGAAGAATATCCTCTCTATAAATTGTTGGGGATTTTTAATGAAGAAATGCGCAGTTTTTCAATTGACTTGACCGCGCCCAGCCAGTATTTTGAAAATTTACACTGGGGAATGCATGATACGATGCAGACAACAATTGATGTGGTTGTTGAAGAAATTCCCTAGAAATAGTCTGTTGATTATCCAATAACTGTTAATCAGCGAAGATTAAGACACGAGACAAGACAATAAAATAACAAGTGTTATATTTCCGTGCGCTTTTGAAGCAATAAAAGTTCAAACGTTGTTTTGCTGACTTGTGGTATCCAATTCGATGTAGTTGAGCAAATATTAAACTTCCCACCCTGCCTGATTGTAAAATTGGATGTATTGTAGAAAAATGTGAATTGCTCATTGGTAACACATATGGGTGAAAATTCAATTCCGATCCCAACCAAATGCTGATAAGGGAGGGGAAATGTTCGGACGCTGGATGGATAAATTACAGCAAATGCGATAATCGGATATCTTTTTTCCCCCATATTTACTGTAAAACATAAGCGGTAATTTCCGGGTTCCAAATCAACTGGAAACACTACCCATTGATATAAATCGTTCACCAATTGAAAGGGGATTAGCTTTCCGCATATCCAGAATTGAAGGTAATAGCGATCGCGTTCTATCAATAAATAATTACTTAGAGATTTAATCTCCGATTCGATGATTTCTTTTTTTGGTAATCGCATTTCTTTTATACGCTTCTTTTCAATTGTCAATTATAAAGTAACGAGTAGATTGTGTTGGCGTTTTTTCAACCTAAATTATCTGTCATCGGTAACCCCATTTGTCATCGCGAGAAGCACGCGGTGCGACGTGGCGATCTCCTACTCGCGGTCTCCCTTCCCCTTTCAAGGGGAAGGGGTGGGGATGGGGTTCTAAACAAGGGGAAGGGCAGGGGATGGGGTTGAAATAGCCGCCTGCTTGTCAAGAAGCGTGAAGCCGCTCACCAGAGCCGAAGGAGAGTCGGGTTCATGTGGGGTTAGGTGCATTTACGATGGTGTTTGTACTGAAATAAGCTCTCTAATTGCTACTGAAAGAGAATCTCCAATATCAGGTTTGGACAATTGGATTAGTTCATTCAAACCACTCTTGCTTTGTAAATATATTTCGGAATAGAGAGCAATTGGTAATTCCCTATTATTTTTAAATCTCCTGTCAGGCCCACCACTCTTGTTTACATACTGCCAAGTGTGATCAACAACTTTTGCATCTCGCGGCACACCTTGCGTTTCAATGAACCTTGAATTGCTAAAATCGAGTTCCATATCAGAGTAAGAAACCGCACCAACATTATTCCCTTCATAAACAAGCAACCTGTCAGGGAAGAAATATACGGTTTGACGTCCAACAGGAATGGCTGGAATGGATAGATTCGTACTGACGAAAGGTGGAGTTTGTAAGGCTAATTTATTTGATTGCCTTTTCACAAGTGTACTAGCCCCCGCCTGTCTTTTCCATTCATGTAAATTTGTAACTTGTCCCGAAGTAGAAATGTGCCAAGATTTAGCGCAATTGAGCAATTCAAGAAATGCATTGTTAAGTGCTTGATAGGCTTTTTCTGCATTTGCATCCAAGTCATAGAATAAAACGACTGTTTTGGCAAGTTTATCTCGGCGGTGAATGAAGAAAACAGCGATTCCTGCAAGCAAGGCTGTAATTACTATAACCCAAACAGGAAATTCTAAGATTAAGAAAACGAACAATAAAACAACTGAAAGCACAGCCGCAATCGGCCAAAATTTTATCTTTTGGTGCTTGTTATTCATTTCAGCCAATAAATCAGCCGATGAGCTATCCTGGAGTTTGAGGACATCTACGCTTTCAATTTTCTCCATTTCAATCGCGCTTTTCTCAACAATGCGCGGTTTCTCCAAAGCATCGCTACGTGAACCAGATGGTTTGGTGCTACTAGGAAGTGTTTTCCGATAATACAACCCATTTCGCCCCATATGTACATAATTTCCTCGGGGGCCTGTACCGATTCTAAAGCCTGTAATTCCAGCAGATACCCCTATTCCTGATTTTGACAAGTTAAATCGTAATGGGCCTACCTTCAGACTCTTTCGAATGTAAAAACTCATGATATTTCCTCCTGGCTCATGCGCCTAACGGTTACATAACCCGCTCGCCGACTTTGCAATACTCCACTATTTCATTATAACGAAATTTTCGCAAAAATCGCGCCGCTTTCCACAGCCGAAGGCGAGTCGGGTTCACGTAAGGTTGTGCGGCTTTCACTTAGGCTTGATTTTCATTATCAATTAGATAAGCAGCAATCCAGCCAGCCGCATCATATACTCGATCAATATTGGATCGCCTGCCCACCGGTAATAATTTTTTTAGAGTTTCAACGTCCTTTGCTTTGCACTTATCGTAGTAGTAGAAAAAATATTCTGCTTCTAAGTTATGTTGCCTCCGGTCTAGCTTAAGTTCTTCCCAATTGTCAAATAATCGTTTTTGACGTTTTCTGCTTTCTGATATATTTGCCTGCTCATTATTTTCTAGTTGCATTAGAGTATCTAGGGATAGGGGACAAATGCCGTGTAAATATCCTTTTGTTTTATTGCATTTAGCACAAGCTGTAACCAGATTTTCAACAATTGTCTCCCCACCTTTGCTAAATGGGTGTACATGATCTATATGAATTATGCTATCGTTTTGCAAACGTTTTCCGCAATATCTACAAGTTCTATTATCACGCTCCATAACTTTTTCTCGCAATTCGGGATTAACATAAGATCGTCTCTGATTTTCTTCTGAGTATTTCTTCCCCCAAGACATTTGTCTTTGTTGACTCATTTTACCCCATACAGTATATGATTCCTCTCTCCAAGATATAAATGCCTGGAGTTTGTTATTATCAACGTCGCTATAATCTTCCAAACACGTCCCCCCTTGAAAAACCATTTTTTGCCTTTGATTCATTCTTTGTCCTGAAAACTTTGTTCCTGATAAGACCACAATGCTTACTAAACGACCATTCCAAAATGTTTTCTTACTATCTCTTTTCCTGCATCGGTTACGATCCTAAAATAAATTTCATCCTTTTTACCAGATATTAATGGATTGGCTTTGTCAATCCAAATATACAAGCCAATTTTGCTTTTGATGTCTTTGATTTTTCCTTCACTTGCACAACTTGCGTAATAATCTATATATTTCCTACCTCCAGCAGAGAATTCAAAATAGCCCTTCAATGTCTCATCAAGATCACTTATATTGAGACCAGAACTCTTATTTAAAAATATAAGAATTTTTGGTTCATCGTATTCACGCAACTGTTTATATGCACTATAAATATTCCGGCTAATTTTATTTGGCGCACTACTATTCCGCGTGGCTTCTTCAGATCCATCGGGGTGACGCGTTATGTCCCAACCATCTTTTTCTGATGGATAAACAATACAATAATCTTTCAACTCACAAACAAAAAATCTTCTTCCATTTTTGATATATTCAAAGTCCGGTTTCTTCCCTTCTATACCATCTCTTTCATCTATTTTTCTTAACAAAATTCCATATCTATCTTTGAATAACCTACAAACATATTTTTCTGAGGGAGTCATAGTGTCATTACAGCTCATTTTATAATTTCTAACATATCTACTGATTGAGGTGCACACCAGGGTGTTATGCAAGATCTTCGCTTTAGAAGAGCTTTTTAAAAGTTATTATACAAAGAAAACAGTGTTTTTTGATAATAAAATGCGTTATCAGCATATTATAAAAGTAGTTTTATGCAGTAAAAATGAATGACAAATGATTATTTACAGCGAAATGGAGACAAAACCCAAGAAACTTCATGAATAAGTAAGCTACAGCATTCGACTGAAGCAGTACCCTCTTAGAACAGGCTTATATAAATTGGTTCAAGCAATATATTCTTTTTCACGATAAAAAGCATTCAAAAGATAAAGTTGCGACAGAAGTGGAAAAATTTCTAACCTAACTAGCTTTTGAGAGAAAAGTTGCCGCATCCACACAGAATCAGGCTCTTAGCCCAATCCTTTTTCTTTATAAAGAAGTTCTAATTACAACTCTTGAAACCAATTTTCAGCTGATGTGCTGCGCGAACCTGCCACTATGGTGCGTTTCCAATGCATCAAACCCTTGAATTTTAATGAGTAGGTTGGGTTAGTGCTTTTCCACCCAACCCTTCCTGTGATCGGTAACCCCATTTGTCGTTGTGAGAAGTGCGAAGCACCACGAAGTAATCTCATTTTATAAGTAATGTATCTTTGTGGAGATGATTATTATGTGTCAAATAAAGCGAGCCGGATATATTTTTTCTAAATTCCAGGGATGAAAAAAGCGATTATTCACTTCAGTATATTATTATTCGTTTCAGAAACGAATATTTTTAAACTGTCAAGTTTTGTCAACTTTTGTCAAGTGGATCAGCCGCTGTGGTTGTAATATCCCTTGAAATACTCCTTCAGCACCTGGCCGGTATAGGATGTCTTCACATTGCATATTTCTTCGGGAGTGCCGGATGCTACTAACTGCCCGCCGCAGTCACCCCCCTCAGGGCCCAGGTCAATGATATAGTCAGCTGTTTTGATGATATCGAGGTTGTGCTCAATGATCAGCACAGAATTGCCGCTGTCAACTAACCGCTGGAGGACCTCAACCAGTTTATGCACATCTGCGGCATGCAGCCCCACAGAGGGCTCATCCAGCACATACAGCGTCTGTCCGGTTGCCCGCCGGGACAGCTCTTTCGATAGTTTCACACGCTGTGCTTCTCCGCCAGAAAGGGTTGTCGCGGACTGGCCAATGTGGATATACCCCAGCCCAACATCAGCTAATGTCTGCAGTCGGCGGACGATGCGCGGAATATTGCTGAAGAAATCCAATCCGCTCTCCACGGTCATATCCAGAATATCCGCGATGGTTTTGCCCTTGAACTTTACCTGCAGTGTCTCGCGATTGAAACGCGCGCCGTGGCACACATCGCAGGGAACATATATATCCGGTAGAAATTGCATTTCGATCTTCAGCTGTCCATGCCCCTGGCAAGCTTCGCAGCGCCCGCCGTGCACATTGAAAGAAAACCGTCCCGCACGATATCCGCGCATCTTGCTTTCAGGCAGTTCCGCGAACAATTTCCTGACCTCATCCCACACGCCGGTATAGGTCCCCGGGTTAGAGCGCGGTGTGCGCCCGATGGGGGATTGATCGATACTAATGACTTTATCAAGATACTCGGTTCCCTTAATCTCTTTATGTTTACCAGGGTTAGTGCGTGCACGATTGAGTGTATGCGCGAGAGACTGGTAAAGGATATCCACCATCAAGGTAGACTTTCCTGATCCGCTTACTCCGGTGATGCATACCAGTTTGCCGAGCGGGATAGTTACGTTGATATTCTTAAGATTGTTTGCTTGCGCACCAATTATTTCGAGATGCTTCCCGTTGCCAATCCGCCTTTTCTTGGGCAGTGGGACAGTCATCCGGCGAGCCAGGTACGCACCGGTTAATGAAGTAGGATGGTTGATGATTGTGTCAATGGTCCCTTCAGCCACTACCTCTCCGCCATGTTCACCCGCGCCGGGGCCGAGGTCCACGATCCAGTCCGCGGTGCGGATTGTTTCTTCGTCATGCTCGACCACGATAACTGTATTGCCTTGATCACGTAACTCTTTCAATGTCGCCAGCAATCGGGCGTTGTCCCTGGCGTGTAAACCAATCGAGGGTTCATCGAGGACGTATAGAACACCCATCAGCCGTGATCCGATCTGCGTGGCTAATCGGATGCGCTGCGCTTCTCCACTTGATAGGGACGCCGCTGAACGTTTTAGAGTGAGATAATCCAACCCAACGTTGACCAGGAACTCTAATCGGTCACGAATCTCTTTAAGGACTCGATCCGCGATTGCCTGATCTCGGTCATTTAAAGGAGAATTCACTCCCATGAAAGATTTGATCCATGGCAGTGTACGTTCCACCGGCCAGCCGGCAACTTCCATGATATTCTTACCATCAACGGTAACGGCCAGTGATTCCGCCCGTAATCTGTCGCCGTGGCAGGTTGGGCACGGGGAGTCATTCATGAATTCTGATATTTTTGAACGGATGTATTCAGAGTTGGTTTCCCGATAGCGCCTCATCAGGTTTGTGATTACGCCTTCCCAGCTCTTTTTGATTTGGGCATGGTACGTTTTTCCTACCAGATCCATTTCAATCTCTTTTTCACGGGATCCATATAAAATGATATCTAATTTGTCTTCTGGGATCTTCCTAATAGGCATATCCAGACTGATTCGGTATGATTTAGCGGCAGCAGAAAGCATTTGCCAGTAGTACTTCCTATTTTCCCGGGCGTCATTCCATTCCATAGCGATTATCGCCCCATCATTGAGTGAGAGGTTTTTATCTGGGATTAACAAGTCTGGATTGATTTCCTGCCTGAACCCCAGGCCCTGGCAGTCAGGACAGGCGCCGTGAGGAGTATTAAATGAGAAATTTCGGGGTTCTATCTCTGGTAAACTGACACCATGTTCCGGGCACGCAAGGCTTTCTGAGAAAAATATATCCTGCGGGGGCTCGGCGGATAAATTTTGTACAATCAGATATCCCTCACCGAATTTAATGGAAGTCTCTACTGAGTCTGTCAGGCGGCTGAGGAAGGATTGATGCTCCTTGTCATCTTGTGAGTTGGGAACAACAATTCGGTCTACCACCGCTTCGATATCATGGTTCTTGTATCTGTCCAGAGAGATCTTTTCATCCAGGCTGATTACTTCACCATCAACACGCACACGCACAAAACCTGCTTTTCTGATTTCTTCAAAGACTGCCTGATATGTTCCTTTTCTCCCACGAATGATTGGTGCCAGAATGAGCAATTTATTCCCGGGAGGGAGGGTGGAAATGATGTCAACAATCTCCTGAGCGGACTGCTTCACCACTTCCTTTCCACAGATCGGGCAGTGCGGTATTCCAATGCGGGCATACAATAACCGCAGGTAATCATAGATCTCAGTAACGGTACCAACTGTCGATCTGGGATTTCGGGATGTAGCTTTTTGGTCAATAGATACCGCGGGTGATAATCCTTCAATATAATCAATATCAGGTTTATTCATCTGCCCGAGAAATTGGCGGGCATAGGCGGAAAGTGATTCTACATAACGGCGCTGCCCCTCGGCAAAGATTGTGTCGAATGCCAATGAGCTCTTTCCTGATCCTGATATACCGGTAATGACAACCAGCTTATCACGTGGCAGTTCGACCGTAATATTCTTCAAGTTATGAACGCGGGCCCCTACAACACGGATCTTATCCTGCGGCATTAGAAAACCTCTCAAATTAGAACATATTATCTATGTAACCGAAGTAACTTTTAATTATAACATTCACTATTCCTTTGATTATTCCTCTAAAAAGGAAATTCCCCATGATGATTAATGGGGGATTTATTTATTAAAAATAATCTTTCTAAAGAGTTATTTTACAGGATATTCATCCTTATCTTCGTCTTCCCGCAGCCCTTCCCAGGGATAATATTCTGTGCCCTTTGATGCTTTCCGTACCTTTGCATCGCTGGAATATAATCCGCCTTTTTCTGGTGGGATGAGTTTAGCTATGTGTTTCATGATCTCGTGTCCGATTTCATCCAATTGTTTGCGGCGTTCATATCTGCTGCCTGAAGTGGAAAAAGGTCCAAACGGTTTTCCGATTCTCACTTTGACTTTCGGGCGTTTGAATTTCCTTAAAGATGGGAATAATTTTGGAAATCCCGCCAAACCGATTGGGAGAATAGGTGCACCGGAGCGTGCAGTAAGCAGTGCAGCACCGGGGCGGGCAGGCCTGAGAACTTGTGACCATGAACCGCCCTCCGGAAATATTCCGACAATTCCGCCATTATCTAAAATTCTTTGCGCTTCCTTTAACGCGTAGGTTGAACCGGTCCCCCGGTAAACAGGGAGGTATCCCCATAATTTTGGGATGAATCTAACAATCTTCGGTGCATGCGGAGTCACCGCGCCTCCGACGAATTCCATAGGCCATGGAGCCACACTGATGAAAGCGGGAGGATCAAGGAAACTGAAGTGATTGCCAACCATGATCAATGGGCCAGATTTGGGAAAATTCTCTTCTCCCTCCACTTCAAATTGAGAAAGTATGTGGAATAATCCACACGCCATCCATTGCATCACTTTCCGCAGTCGGCGGTTTGGTTTATAAGTTGGATCTTGTGGTGACATGTTTTCTTACTTTCGATTATTTTTTAACAACTGCTGCCTTTGCGGCTTTTCGTCCTTCTTCTTCATTCACAAACAGCAAAGGCATTAGACCGACCAGAAGGAAAAAGACCAGCGTGATGATGGCGAATCGGTGACCGATCTGTTCGGAAATCACCAGCGCGTTCGTATCGCCCGCGGTTACAAGTTCAGCTTTTACTAAAGTGTTCATCACCCAGGCGGAAATGCCAGTTGCGGCTAAGCCCATAACGCCAGGCCCGATGATAGATGATGAACGTCCGGCAAGCGAGAAGAAGCCATAAAATTCTGCGCTCTTCCCATCAGGAGCAAATACACTAACCATTGTTCTGCTCAGCATCTGAACACCGGCCATTGCATAGCCAGCTAGTGCGCCGACAATGAAAAACCCCAGCTTATTGGGCATGAACATCATACCAATAACAGAAACTATCATTAGAATGAGTGATTGCACCAGGTATTTCTTTACGCCGCCTTTTTCACTCATGATGCCATAAATATACGCACCAATAACGTTGGTAATCTGGACGATAATGACGAAAATGATCAATTCTGTGCTTGTCACCCCGTAAAGGACAGCACCGATGATTGCAGCAAAATCCAGGGCGGCGATGATCCCATCGTTATAGATCAGGAGAGCAACCATGAATTTTATAAATTCCTTGAAGTTTTTTACAGAGCGGAGTGTGTTCCTTATGCGTTGCAGCGCAATTTGAAAATAATTTTTCCCCTCTTTATCTTGTGGACGGTGCTCTTCTTTGATCCAGAAGAAAGCGGGAAGCGCAAATATCATGAAGTAAACTGCGGTAATTACCAGCGACAACCGAACGATGACTGTGTTTCCTGGGTTCAACTGGATGAGAATCAATACAATCACCAGGCAAATAATGCCCCCAAGTGAACCTATTGCCCAACCATTGCCGGATACTTTGGCTATCTCATCATCATCTGCCACATCTATAAGCAGCCCATTGTAGAATACCTGACCGCTGCGGTAGCCGATCTCGGCGATGATGAACAGCACCATACCAAGAAATATATCGCCTTTTTGAACAAAAAAAAGCAATCCGGTGAATACAGTTGCGATTGCTGTCATGATAAAAAGGAATGTTTTCTTTCGGCCGGAGTAGTCAGCCATAGCGCCAAAAATGGGCGAGATCACTGCTACGATCAGCATTGAAATGGTCAGCGATAAACCCCACAATGCAGATCCCTCAGCGGTACCGACCACGGATTGTTTGAAATACGCAGCGTAAACTGCCAGTAAAACAACCGCAGCGTATGCTGAATTGCCAAAATCATAAAAATACCAGGCCCATTGGGCCATTTTTTTCTGCTTACTATCCATTTTTTTTACCATTTTTAATTCCTTTATAAGTGAAATATATTCGCATATTCTAACACTTACAATAACACTTGGGTTAAATATTTAGTTGCGATGAATATAGAAAAGAAAAGTATCATATTTTATTGAATAGTGCTGTACAATCCTAACATTAACTATATTTATGGCATTAATTCCCAGCTTATTAACATTCTTTATAAAAGGAGCCTGCGAAGAGAAATATTGGGCGTGATCTTTCGTGGATTTGGGGAAAGCTGGCCTTGAGATCACGGATAAATTATTGCATAAAAACAGATACTTTATAATATGGATGGAAAAATTTCAGATAAAAGGAGATAGAAAAAAATGGCAAAATCATATTTCAAGCGCGTTGCGGAACTGACACCAACAAAATTTTAGATAAACAATCCCACTCGTGAAGAAGCACAATGGGCAATTAATGAGGGAGCTGTGGGATGCACCTGCAATCCTTCCTACTGTGGAAAAATGCTTTTTGACCGTCCGGGAGAAAAAGACTATGTCAGTCAAGTTCTGGATGCGGTACTGGCGGATGTAGATACTGCTTCAGAAGCAGAAAAAGAGCTGCAGCGCAGGTTAGTGAGTGAGATATCTAAAGCCTTCATGCCATTATACAAAGTAAATCCTGGAGAACAAGGGTATGTAAGTATTCAAGGTGACCCAATTAATGAAGATGATGCTTCGGTTGTAATCCATGAAGCCCGAAAAAATCGCTCGGTTGGAAAAAATATCTGCTGCAAGATCCCCACGACAGAATCTGGATTGGAAGCAATGGAAACACTGGTTGCAGAAGATATCCCTATTAATGCAACGGAGGTGTTTGCCATTCAACAGGCACTAGACCTGTGCGAATTATATTACAAAATCAGTAAGGAAAGCGGAAAACATCCAAAATTTTACATTTCTCATATCACTGGCATTTATGATGAATATTTGCGAGAAGGCGTCGAACGGAATGGCATCAACATCTCCCCGGATATTCTTTATCAGGCTGGGTTATCAATAGCCCGGAAATTGTATAAAATTTATGTGGATAAAGGATATTATGTGACATTCGTTGGCGGCGGCGCAAGAGGTTCACAGCATTTCACGGAGATGGTTGGTGGAGATGTATGTGTAACAATCAATTGGTCTGGAACAGCGGATAAATTGCTGGAAATGAATGAACCTGTTGTGGAACGATTATTCAATCCTGTTCCGCAGTATGTTATAGATGAGCTGATGGAAAAACTGCCAGATTATAAACGCGGATATGTAGAGGGTGGTATCACTCCTCCGGAATATGAAGATTTTGGTCCGGTAGTGAAATTTCGCAATAGTTTTATAAAGAATTGGAATAAGGTATTAAAAGAAGCAGAAAAGCGACTTCAGAGAAAATAAAAAAATAAATGAGGATCAATATTTAAATAGTGATCCTTATTATTCTTAAGAATATGGTTTTTTAGTTAGATAGGGAACCATTATTTCCATGGTTGCCCTGCCCGATGCCAAAATACGTAAATCCAATTTCACGCAGGTGCATACTATCCCATTGATTGCGGCCATCTACCAGAATGGGTGTGCGCATAAGATCATAGATCTTCCTAAAATCCAGCTGCTTGAACTCATTCCATTCAGTTGCCAAGATAAGAGCATCCGCCCCAGTCGCGGTTTCGTAAGGATCCCTGCATAATGTGATTCCCGGGAGTTCTTTAGCCGCGTTTTCCATTGCCTGAGGATCATATGCCTGCACAGCCGCAGATTCATTAAGCAGTAGATGGATAATTTCGGTAGCTGGTGCTTCCCGCATATCATCTGTATTCGGTTTGAAGGATAAGCCAAGAACACCAATTTTTTTATCGGAAAGGGATCCATTGAGAACATTGCGAAGTTTGTAGACCACACGGCGCCTTTGATTGCGGTTAATATCCATAACTGCTTGCAGTAATTGCGGTTGGCTGTTGTGCAGAATGGCCATGTGAGCTAGAGCTTTGACATCTTTTGGAAAACAGCTTCCTCCCCAACCTAATCCTGCATCGAGGAAACTGCGTCCGATACGCTTATCCAACCCCATTCCATCGGCTACCTCCCTAACATCAGCACCCAGCTCATCGCAAATATTGGCAATTTCATTTATAAAGGAAATTCTTGTTGCCAGGAAAGCGTTCGAAGCATATTTGATCATCTCGGCTGTTCGCAGATCTGTGATTAAAATGGGAGCACGTAAAGAATTATATAATTTGGCAACTTTCTCTGCCGCTGACCGATCTAATGACCCTAGAACAACGCGATCTGGCTGCATAAAATCACTGATTGCACTTCCTTCACGTAAGAACTCGGGATTTGAAACGACTGAGAAATTAAACTTGCCATTTTTGTGATTTTTCTTAATGATATCGGCTACCCAATCTCCGGTACCAACAGGAACGGTTGATTTATTGACTACAATAATGGGATGGTCAACTACCTCAGCAATTTTTTCAGCCGCACTGCGTACATACTGCAAATCTGCTTCTCCATCCACACCTGAAGGTGTACCGACTGCGATAAAAGCAAATTCCGCCTGTTTTAATGCTGCTACGTAATTGGTTGTGAAGAATAACCGTTTCGCTTTTACATTGCGATCTACTATCTCCTCTAACCCCGGTTCATAAATTGGCATTGTGCCATTATTTAGTTCCTGAATACGTTTTTCATTGATATCGAGGCACTGCACCTCATTTCCGAGGTCGGCAAAACATACACCAGTTACTAATCCTACATACCCAGTTCCGATAACACAAATTTTGCTCATTATTTATTTTGACTCCTGGCAAGAAATTATAGCTTAATCCTATGGCCAAAGAAATGAAAATAGTCTTCAAACATAAAATTATTATAGATAGTGATAGTTTTAGGATGATGATAGAATGTTCACTGCTTATGCCTAAAGTTAAAAAAATCGAATCTTTTTATATAGAGTCATTAGGATGTGCAAAGAACACAGTTGATTCATATTCGATGGAGAAAATATTAAAATCTTCCGGATTTCAGCTCAGCATAAATCCTGAGGATTCCGATGTGATCATTGTAAATACGTGTGGCTTTATTCAACCGGCCAAAGCAGAGTCCATCCAAGTCTTGCGAGAATTTTCAGAAAAGAAACGGAAAAATCAATTCTTGATTGCAGCTGGCTGCATGAGTGAACGAGAAAAAACACATATAAAAAAGCTAGTAAATGGTTTAGATGCGGCAATCAGCACGCGGCGGTGGGCAGAAATAGTAAAAGTTATCCAACATTTAGAAAGAGATCCATCCCACCCTTTTTTTTATTTTCCGGAAACCGGAACAATTCTACCGGGACCAGATAAAATACCCGGATACGCTGTTCAAGGGAAAAGCGCATATCTGAAGATTGCAGATGGATGCGATCGGGGTTGCGCGTATTGCGCAATACCATTAATAAAGGGACCAATGGTTAGCCGACCGGTGCGGGATATTATAGAAGATGCCCAACAGTTGGAAAAGATGGGAATCGAGGAAATAATCCTGATTGCACAGGATTCCACCGCTTATGGCCGGGATATTGGTTTAAAAGATGGGCTGCCGTATTTATTATCATCTTTGCTTGAAGTGGTTCAGAGCATTCCGTGGATACGGATAATGTATACTTTTCCCGGGTCCATATCTGATAAGTTAATCGGGGTAATGAAAGCGAATGCCCAGGTATTGCCTTATTTAGATATCCCTCTCCAACATGCTCACCCAAATGTATTAAAGCGCATGCGTCGCCCCTCAAAAATAGAAAAAGTAAAAAAGACCATACAAAAGATGAGGTCAGCAATGCCAAATTTAGCACTGCGCACAACTTTTATTGTTGGTTTCCCCGGAGAATCCCAGCAAGAGTATCGGACATTGATTGATTTTGTAAAGGAAATGAAATTTGACCATGTGGGAATTTTTCCATACTACCATGAAGCGGGGACTTATGCGTTTCAAATGGAGGATAATATTCCAGAAGAAATAAAAAATGACCGCATCCAGAATCTTGCCAAGGTACAGGAAGAAATTTCTCTGAAGAAAAATCAGGGATTCATTGATCAGGATATGCAAGTTCTCATCGAAGGAAATGGAGATGGAATATCCATCGGCCGTTCATACCGTGATGCACCAGAGATTGACGGAATGGTATTGGTGCAAGGTGTCATTGAACCCGGGAAATTGGTAAATGCTCGCGTAACCGGTGCGTTGATACATGATCTTATTGCGATAATAAAATAACAGAGCGAAGATATTTCACTGCTCTGCTAGCAGAAGTATGTAATTATATGTTGAATTACGGAGTCGGAGTGTTTTCGGCAGTTGGTTCCTCCGTTAGCTCTTCTGTCGGTGTTGCTTCCGGAGATTCTGTTTCAGTGGGTAGAGGAACGGCTGTAGGCGGGTAGCATATTATATAGGATTGATCATATTTAACCTGAATGGTATCATTGGCAGAATAATTCAGGATGTTCTGGTATTGTTGGATCGCTTCACAATGCTTCCCTTCACTAGCTAGTAAATCACCATAATATTCTGAACCCTCTAAATATCGGGCGGTAGCAGAATAAGCCCCATCACTTATAGAAGGATCTGCAAGGACTAATTGGCCGAAGTAATAAACAACCTGTTCCCAGTCAATTTCCCAAAAACTCGCTCCAGTGAGATAGAGACGTGCCCAATTTGAATAATTAACGGCTTTATTGTCCAGTGGTGCATATTTTTCCAACAATGCCAGGAAATATAACCCCTCCTCAAGGTTCCCTTCATTAATAATAAATTCTACTGCACGATATCGAAGAGCTGTGTAGTACATTCCATCCACTTCTATCGTACGGTATGTATAATCCTCATTGCGCAGTGCTTCAAGGGATTGGATTGCGAGCGCCCACTGCTGTGTTTGGACCTCCTGGGTTGCCTGGTTAAATAATGCTTCTGCCCCACGTGTATCTGTTGTTGGGGTTGGCTGAATAATCTGCTCAGCGGGTACAGATGCGCTTGCTAATTTCACCATTACCTCGGTATATTTTTCCTTAATACCCGGGAATTCTGGATAGATCTGTAATACATATTCGAGCTGAGTGCGTGCTAACTCGTAATTCCCCGCATCCAACTGCTGAATACCATATTGATAATGCAGTGTTGCCTCAGTGATTACTTCTTCATTTTGTTGTGAGATCCGCTGCTGTATGCCGCTGAAATAACCAATACTCCCGCCGCCAATAGCGAATAAGAGGATTAACAACAATCCTAAAATTATTGATTTCCAGCGTTTAGGTTTAACATGAACGGTCTTTGTATCGCTGAGATTAGCAGGAATAGGATTTGTTTCTGCTAATTCTCCTGAAGGATTGATTTTAATCGGCTGTGTGTCTTCTAATTTCTTTCTAACCATGTGCGTAATTATACCTTGCGAAATAAAAACTCTATTAAAAAAATCAAAGCTTGAGGAATAGACGCAATTCCGGGATGATAAATGGAATTGTTGTTAATACTCCTAAAAAAGCTGCGAATACACCGAGAACAAGATTATTTAAATCCCATTGAAGATAATTGATCACTAACCAAATCGCTGCCCCCCCAACCGCGCTTCCAGTGAGGGAACGAAGGAGCGTTATTGTTATTTTCTTTTCAGGGATGATCTCCTTCAGGAATTTTTTTGTTTGAAATTGTGTTTTTCTACTTTTAATGAGGCGTATTTTGAATATCTCCATCAAGAACAATGCCTGCCCGCTGAATGCAATTGCATCTGCAAGACCGACACCAACTGCTCCCAGGCGGTCAGCTAACAAACTGCCTGAGAAAATATATATGATGAGGTTGATTCCTGCCCCAATTAGCGGTATTATGGCGTTTTGCTGTGCGAAGAAAATACGGGCACCTAATTCCAAGAATACGTGCCCTAGCAAACCAACCAGAAACGCACGGGTAACTCCCATTAATAGATTGGTTCCAGAAAAATTAAAACCGAAAGCAAACGCTAGAAAAGGTTCTAGTGCTATTGATAAGAGGATTGCAGCAGGAACAGTAAGAGCGATCAGAACACGCCCTGCGTGTTGAATGGTTTCCTTAAACTTCTCAAAATCTTCTTTCGCAATATACTCGGATAACGTAGGGAGGAGAGCTGTTCCGATTGCAGTACCAATTAATGTTTCTGGCACCTGCAGGATCATCCAGCCGTACGTAAGAGCGGTAACTGATCCCATTGAAAGATGGGAAGCGATGTTGTCACGGGCGATAAAAGTAAGCTGATAAAACAGCATGCTCATAACTCGCGGGACAAGCATGACCAGGATCTTATGAACATCAGGATTGCGGAAATTGATTGCGGGTGTCCATTTAAATCGGTATATGATTAAACCAGGTATCTGGATAATGAAATAAAGGACAGAACCGATCAGTACACCATACACAAGCCCATCAACTCCTAACTGCATGGTGGGTAAAGTGAGAGAACCGATCGTGTACCCATTTTTAGGTGATAAGATGACTGCCCCGAAGATTTGTCCAACATTATATAGAATTGGCCCCAGTGCAGGGAGCAGGAAATGCTGATTTGCCTGCAGACCAGCGATTAATAAACCAGCCATTGAAAAGATAAGGGTTCCAATCAGGTCCATGCGCATAAGGCGCACAACGAGAGCTTGTTGGCTGATATCAAATCCAGGCGCAATACCCAAAGGATGCTGTACAAGCGGCCAGGCGAAGATAGCTACTAACGCGGACAGGATGGCTGTAACAAAAAAGGCAATATTTGCCACCTGGCTGAATACCCGCCAGGCGGCATCCCGGTTTTTACGGGTTATCACTTCGGTTAGTACCGGAATAATAGCAACGGCAAGCGCACCACCCGAGATAAGGGAATAGAGCATATCAGGTATGTTGTTGGCGACATTGAATACGTCCAGATCTGCGGAGAGGCCAAATTGACGGGCGATGATTAATTGACGCAGGATGGCTATTAGTTTATTAATGCCGAAACTGAATGCGACAAGGAAAGCAGCGCGGGAAAGTTTTGATATTTTTTTCATTATTTCAGAAACTATCCTAATGCTACATCAAGGATTATCATTGCCGTAAAACCAACCATTGCACCCGCAGTGGCGATATCCGTATTCGGTCCCGCCTCAGCTTCGGGGATCAATTCCTCAATTACCACAAAGATCATTGCACCAGCTGCAAAAGCGAGGGCATATGGAAGTATCTGCCGCATTAGGATGACAGCGGCAGCACCAATAACTGCACCAATCGGCTCAACTATCGCGGAGAGCTGTCCGTACCACCAGCTTTTTCCACTGGATAATCCTTCACGTTTGAGGGGGGCGGAAATTGCCAATCCTTCCGGGAAATTCTGAATGCCAATGCCAATGGCGAGTGCAACTGCGCTGGACAAATTGGCTCCTGGAATACCCGCTGCTGCTGCGCCAAATGCAACGCCAACGGCCATCCCTTCTGGAATGTTGTGCAGTGTAATTGCTAAAACTAACAGAATGCTTCTCTGCCAGGATGTTTTAATTCCTTCTGCTTCAGAGATTGGAAGATTCAAATGGAGATGCGGGAGAATCCTATCAATAAGCGATAATACTACTCCGCCGAGCATAAAACCGATTGCCGGCGGGAGATATGGCATTTTACCTAAGTTTTCTGATATTTCTATGGAGGGCGCTAATAATGACCAATAACTGGCGGCGATCATGACACCTGCTGCAAACCTCAGCATGCCATCCAAGAGTTTGCGGTTGATCTCTTTCGAAAAGAAAATCCCGGCTGCGCCAAGTGCCGTTACACCCCAGGTGAACATTGTCGCAAGCAAAGATTGAATAATTGGATTAAATTGCTCAAGAAATGGTATCATTTTTTCCTTTCACTACAGCGAATATGAATATGTATTATTTACTAATATAATAATTAGAATGTTAATAATAGCAAACAACAGGAGCACATCAAAGGTATGGTGATAGTGATATATCTCCTCATGAGAAATATATATTCTAATAGAAAAAGATAAAATATCAAATAGAATAATAAAGTCAATAGAAAAGGTAAAAATTATACTGCTAAGAAAGAAGATTATTTTATATGAAAGGTTGCTTATTTATTGTTTCCACTCCCATCGGTAATTATCGAGATATCACTCTCCGGGCAATGGATGTATTAGCTGAAGTTGATGCGGTTATCAGTGAAGAATATCGCCAGGGGAGTACGCTCCTTAAGAAATTGGGTATAGCCGAAAAAGAGCTTATCCTGCTCAACGAGCACAACGAAGAAGAAGGTTCCCTGATGATTGCTGAGGAACTAACTCAGGGCAAATGTTATGCTTTGATCTCGGACTGCGGCACTCCCGCCTTTGCAGATCCAGGTACGGAATTGATCCGACTAGCTATAGAGAACGGGATACAGGTGATTCCTGTTCCCGGTCCGTCATCACTGATGGCGGCTATTTCCATGTCTCCCCTGCCTTTGGAAGAATTTTATTTTGTCGGATTCCTCCCACGAAAGAAGGAGATTAGATATCAGAAATTAGATGCCTTAAAAAACTTGCGAGTTCCCATTATTCTTATGGACGCGCCATATCGATTACCCCGTTTGCTTTCGGAAGTTATATCTACTTTTGGGGAAACTCGCAAGATTACTCTGGCTTTTAATCTAACGTTACCCGGTGAAAAAGTACTGCATGATACGGCAGAGCATATCCTTCAAAAAATGAAAGATAAAAAAGGGGAATTTATCCTAATTGTGCATCCTTGATTGGCTGTAATTGATTCTAATTATTAGGAAACCATTTATGTGAAATTTCGTAGACAATAACAGAAAGGAAAAAAATGGATAATCGACGTCCGGGATGTTTATCGGGATTATTTAAGCTCTTCTTGTTAGATAAGATCTTTGATTGGCTGCAAGAGCGATTTGGCTATAAAAGCGGATCCTGCATGGGGTGCGGATGTGGATTTATTTTTATGATCCTCTTTGTAATGATCGCTGCTTCGATCATCTTTGGGACGGACTGGCTGCGGTTATTCTGATTTTAGAGAAAATAAATGAGAAAATTAAAAATATTTTATATATTAACACTTTCTGTTTTGGTCAGCGGATGCATCTTCCCGGTCAGATACACACGGGTTCTGGGGTCTGGAGAAGTCATCACAGAAACACGTCATGTATCAGGATTTACAGCAGTAGAGCTGAGCGGAATCGGCACTCTAATTATTGAACAGGGGAGCAATGAATCTCTTGAGATCACGGCGGAAGACAATATTCTCAAATATCTAAAAAGTGATGTTCATGGAAGAAACCTGCGCTTGGATGTGGATGATTTTGTGAGCATTGAGCCGACTAAAGAAATCATCTATCATCTTACTGTGAAAAATCTGGAAAGAATTGAAACGAGCGGATTGGGAAATATTGAAGTTGAAGCGTTAGACACTCCAAAGCTGAATTTTAAGATCAGTGGTTCAGGCAATGCGAATATTGAGGATTTACAAGCAGATTCATTGAGACTCGAGGTCAGCGGTTTGGGTAATATGAAAATCGCGGGCAGCGTGGAAGATCAACGGATAGAACTGAGTGGAGCTGGAAACTATAACGCAGAAGATCTTAAGAGCAGTAAGGCAAAGATTGAAATATCCGGTACAGGAAAAGCAACGATGTGGGTGGAAAACGATCTGGATGTCGAACTGAGCGGGATGGGAAACCTGCAGTATTATGGAAGCCCGATTCTCAGCACGAAGATCAGTGGTATGGGAACGGTGAAATCGCTCGGGGAGAAGTAGATTTCATTTTCATCTTAATGAAGCAGTGTCGAAAAATACTGCTTTTGATTTTCAAAGCACATTGATTGGGCAGAATATGACAAAATGTGACACTTAGAACAAAGCCGTTTTGGGAACGAAGTGTGCACTATCTGTAAAAACAAGAAAATATGAAATTTCGATGCCTGTGAGGTCATTCTTCCACGGGATAAGCGGCGAGACCAAGTGTTCCGGGGCCGAAGTGAGCTGCCAGTGAAATTGTGAGCTCGCCTAAAATGGCTTCCGCACAGTTGAAGCGTCCGATGACGCGTTCGAGCAGATTGGCACCCGCTTGCTGGTCGCGGGCATGTACGACACCTATTATGATGCGCTGATCCCCAAATGCTTTCTCAATTTTATTAAGCAAGAGATCAATGGACTGGGTGCGGGAGCGCACTTTCTCGCCCATTTCAAGAATACCTTTTTTAAGTTCAATAATGGGTTTTACCTTCAATAAGGCTGCCAATGCTGCCTGCAGGTGCTTCACGCGGCCGCTCATGCGGGCGAATTTCAATGTATCAACAGTGAACACTAATCTATGCTGGTCTCTAATTCTTTCAAGCCGATTAATGATCTCCTGCAGGGTTTTACCATTTCGGTCCAAGATGCGCGCTTCTTTTGCCATCATGCCCATGACAAGCGAACCAGAAGCGGAATCAAATGGAGTGACGTTGAGTTCATTTTTCAATTCACGGGCAGCCTGATTGGCAGAATCCATAGTGCCGGACAGCTTTTCGGTGACGTGGATGGATAAGATTTGGTCATCTTCGTTCGCGATCTGGTGGTAAAACTTAATAAATTGATAGGGCGACGGCTGCGACGTGGAGGGAATGGCTCCTTCCTCTTCAACCATCTGGTAAAAATCTTCATAACTTATATCGATTCCCTGGAGGTATGTTTTACCCCCGTGGATGATGTTGATTGGAATCATATCAATGTCATACATGTCCTGCCAACGCTCAGGCAGGTCACCTGCAGTATCCATTACAATCTTGAGCATAGAATCACCTTTATAAAAAATCACACAGAACTTTATCCTGCACGATATACAACCCTTTTTATTAATAATGGTTACTGCAGTTTTATGGCTCTAATTCAATATAAAGGCGCTTATTGATCTTTCCTTTGCTTTTGTAATTAGTGATGTGAATCGTACCGACCTCAGTGGTGTTCTTAACGTGCGTACCTCCATCTGCCTGGAGGTCGAGCCCGACGATCTCAACCGTGCGAACCTCTTTTATATGCGGTGGGAGCAGATTAATCTTTGTGCGGATAAGATCCGGGATTTTAAATGCTTCCTCTCGTGAATGGATGGCAACGCGCACATCCCGCGCAGCTGCGACCTCTTTATTAATTGCATTTTCTATCACAGCGACTAGATCTTTAGTTAGATTCTCAAATTCAAAATCCATTCGCCCTTTGAGCGGTTCCATATCTCCGCCAGTGACGTGCGCGCCATAATCCCGGAATATTGTTCCGCATAAAATATGCATGGCAGTATGGGTGCGCATTAATTTATAGCGCCGATCCCAATCGAGGATTCCAGTAATTTCAGATCCAACCTCCGGCATCGGTTCTCCCTCGTCGAGGATATGCAAAATACCACCAGGGCTGTATTTGGCACGTTTTAGAACAGCTTTTAACCCATTGAATTCAATAATACCTTTATCGTACACCTGCCCGCCGCCGCCTGGATAAAACGCGGTTTGGTCGAGAAGGATGGCATGAGCATCCACTATGACGCTAACCACTACAGCAGAAAATTCTTTTAGATAACTATTTGTCTGGTACAGCAGCGTGGTCATAAGAACCTCCTTAAATGTTATTACGCAATTTCTCTTCCCTCGGCAGCAGGAAAATGAACGGTACTCCTAAAAATGCAGCCCATCCGCTCCAGAAGAAAGTTTGTTGACCGCCGATCTGATCATAAATATATCCTGTCGCAACTCCTGACAGCGCATTAATCGCGAAAAGCATAGCTAAGTATAAACCGTTCGCGAAAGACCTGTTTTCAGGGAAACTCCGATGCACTACTGCCAGCGCGACCGGTAATACCATGAGAGATGATATGCTCATGATACTCATGAAGGCTATTTGAGCATAACCCTGCGAGTAAGAAAAAGCAAGCATCGCTAAAGCTGATAAAGTCAGTGAAAGAATCATTGTAATCCTGTAACCCAACCGATCACTCAAGATTCCACCGAGAATTGTACCAATTACCCCAAATCCCTGTACGATGCTGAGGGAGATGCCAGCGAACCAGACACTGGCGCCATTCTCGATCAAGAAAACAGGCAGATAGACCTGTGAGGATGTCCTGAGGAGTGAGCGCATTGTGATAATGCCCGCCATGGGAAATAATATCGTAATTAGATCTTTAATAGAGATTTTTGCTTGCTGCTTCACTGATGAATTATGGTAAGGGAGGTCTTTCAGCAAGGAACTTAATACTAAGGAGGCGATAATTCCGCCGAGCATAAGCCAGGGGGTTGCTTGCATGGAGAAAGTTGCGATGACAGCAGTTACGAGAATTGGGCCAAGCATTACCCCTAATTCACCGCCTACCATCCAAATGCTCATTCCCTTCCCAACGTTATCACCAGAGAGACCGCTCACAATTGCAGGCAATGTGGCATGCATGGTGGCTGATGAGATTCCGGCGATGAGACAGTACAATAATATGACTGGAAAGGAGGGGGCAGTACCGAGTAAACTGATAAATACTGCCGTAACCGCGGGAGCGACCAGCGCAAATTTGCGGAGGTTTTTACGATCGCCAATGCGGCCGATGATTGGCTGGAGAATAGAAATCCCCTGATAAACGAGGATAAGAAGTCCAGCCTCTGCTTTTAATAAGGAAAACCGTTCGATTAGGAAAGGAAGGAGGGGTGCGATAAACCCTGAATATGTGTCATGCATCGCATGGGCGCTTGATACGATAATTGTCTTAAGAGTCGGAGAAGAGGGTGTTTTTTTTCTCCGCTTTCTTTCATCATGATTTTTAGGTATATAAGATGATTGAGTCCTTGCCAAAAGTTTACCTCTACATTGATTTGCAAAACATGAATTATACTGGTTCAAATTGGAGATTTCAACATCCATCCATTACCGATCAATTAATTGTACGTTTATCCAGTTGACGGATATTTACCCATACGGTAAAATTCTCCCATTATATTAAAGGAAAAGGAGGTTTTTTCATGAACAGTGAATTTTTCACATCAATACAAATGATCCAAACGCCTCCTGCATTTAATTAATCCTCAATAATAATCATCGAGCGATTGACCGCAGGAGACTGAATTCCCTGCGGTTTTTTTATTTTTTCAGTATCTCTTTAGAATAAACTGTAGCGGATGCAACTTACGCGCTGAAAAAAGCGTATGTGTTACAGGGTGAGATAAACGTTATGTATTGCAATCTCACGAATCAGTTCAATAAGTAATATTGGAGACAAAAATGCTATCAAGGTTCAGGGAAACCTACGGGAAGTTTTCAAAAGATTTCTGGCTGTTAATGGTTTCTTCATTTATTGACATGCTGGGGGCATCTTTGATCTTTCCATTCTTTTCGCTGTTTATAACCCAAAAGTTTGATGTCGGTATGACAGAAGTCGGGACCATGTTCTTAGTATGGGCACTGACTTCCGGCTTGATCGGTAACACTATCGGAGGGGCGTTAGCAGATAAATTCGGTCGAAAAACCAATATCATCTTCGGATTGATTGCAAGCGCAACTTCGGCGCTGATGATGGTCCTGATCGATGAAATCGTTGTTTTTTATATCGTAATCGGTGTGATCGGAATATTTGAAGATATTGCCGGGCCTGCACGTCAAGCGATGATTGCTGATTTGGTACCGGAGGAACTGCGCGGAGACGCTTACGGTATGTTCCGCATCATTTTCAACCTGGCTGTAACAATCGCCCCGGCAATCGGTGGCTTTATGGCGACGCGGTCCTTTGAGATGCTGTTCTATGCAGATGTTGTAATCAGCATAGCTGCCGCGTTATTTGTCCTTTTCTTCCTGCCAGAAACGAAACCAGAAGCAGTTGTGGGGGCAAAGAAAGAGCAATCTTTTGCACAGACCTTTAAAGGATACCGGATTATTTTGAAGGATAATTTATATATTGCCTTCATTGCAGTATCTGCCCTTTCTACACTGATGTATTTCAACATGCACAGTTCGATGTCTGTGTTCCTGGTCAACTACCGTGATATTACACCAGAGCAGTTTGGCTACATCTTGAGCCTGAATGCGGGGATGGTGGTAACCCTGCAGATATTGTTCACACGCATCACTGCGAAGTGGAAACCGATGCTGGCGATTGCATTTGGAAATATTCTGTACGTAATCGGATTCACAATGTACGGGATTTTTAATACGTACACCATGTTCATCATTGCCATGATCATCATTACGATCGGGGAGATGATCTATGCTCCGAAAGAACAAACAATCGTTGCGAATATAGCGCCTGAGCACATGCGCGGCAGATATATGGCCATCCGCAATTATGCGTGGATCATTCCAGTTGCGATCGGGCCGCTGGGGGCGGGTGTGATCATGGATAATTTTGATCCGAGCTATGTCTGGTTTGCGGCAGGATTTATCGGGTCACTCTCTGTGATCGGGTTCTTACTCCTGCATATTAAAGCCAGTAAAAAGTTCGAAGTGCTGGAGAATAGCGGGAATAACGATATTAAAAAGGATATTTCAATAGAAGCGGATTCCCCCACCTTATCGTATGAATAATCATTACCAAGAGGTTGGCACTTATGCCAGCCTCTTTTTCTTCCATTAAAAGTTTAAAATATATTTACTTAAAAGTGACTTGTAACAAAATATTATTTTATTCGTTATATAAAGTGAGACTGATATTGGATAAAATTCATCGCGATGAAAATCAATTAATTGAAAAGGCAATCTCAGGTGATAAGCAGGCATTTGGATATTTGTATGACTACTATTTCCTGCAAATATTTAAGTATATGCTCATCCGAACAGATAATCAGGAGGATGCTGAAGATATAACGGAAACCGTTTTTATGAAAGCCTGGGAGCATCTGCCCCGTTTTGGGAGAAATAAAAAGGAGCGCAATTTCCGCGCCTGGTTATTCCGGATTGCACACAATACATTGATAGACGATTATCGTACTAATAAAGCTAATTTATCGTTGGAATCAGCATTACAAAACAGATCAACAGATGCGGAACCCGAGGCGGTTGTTCTGCAAAACGAGGAAGTTGAAAAGATTCAGGAAGCGATAAAAATGCTTGATGAAGTTTCACGGCATGTGGTCATAAGCCGTTTTATTGGCGGATTAAGCCATAAGGAAACCGCCCAGTCAGTTGGCGTCAATGAGAATAACGTGCGTATTATCCAGTATCGAGCTTTAAGAAAATTGAATGATTTATTAAGGGAAAAAAATGATTGAGAAAAGAAAAGCGCGCATAATCATTGAGTGTCTTGACGAAGTACAATCTGGGAGGATGAGCAGAGAGGAATGCAAACGGAAATATCCCGGACTGGCTGAAGAACTGCGGTCCATATTTTCTAGTTCAGAAACGCTCTCTTCAATACAATTTCCTGAAATTGATCCACTATATATAAGAAATCAAAAAATTAGATTAATGCAAAAATTACCAGACAGAGACCATCTTGTAACAAAATCCCAAGGTCATCGTTATATCAATCGGAAATATAAACCAAATTTAATAAGGAGATTTAATATGACTTGGGTAGTAATCGTAACAACAATACTTTCTTTAATGTCAGGAGCGGGAGCAGTATATGCGTCCAGCGATGCGCTTCCGGGCGATACGCTGTACCCTGTTAAGACATGGGTAGAGAATGTCCAATTGGCGATCGCACCAGAAGATGCGGATGCGGGTTTGCTCATGCGTTTCACGGAACACCGCGTTGAAGAAGCTGTCGAGCTGATCTTAGAAGGACGACTTGAAGACTTGGATGAAGCCATAGATGGATATCAGAAGCGCACAGAATTATTAACACAAACCATGGCGCGCCTTAAAGTGGAAGATCCGGAAGAAGCTGTCATGCTGAAGCTGAAATTAGAAGAAAAACTACAAGAACAGGCACATTTGATGGAAGCGTTTATCCGAGATGGCGAAGAAGCAAACCTACCTCTTCAAGAACAAATACGGGAAATTCTGGAGACTAATACAGAATTGAGTCAGCGTGTCCATGAAGATGAAGTCAAATTGGAAATTGCGATGGAAAATCCTGGAGAAAAGATTGAAATGTCTCAAGGAGAAAGCGAATCAACAGGGACTGACACTGAAGATATGCAAAATAAAAATGGGAGCGGCAGCCCTTCATTTGAAGTAAATGAAGAGGAAGGTACACTCATGTTTGGGTTGGGTGGTAAAGGAAGCAATGGTGTATATGCGGAGATAGATGGTACACGATTTGACTGCACAGCTGAGGGTGACACTGCCGCTTGCAACATCAACGGCGCGCCACAAAAAGGAAACGTTAATTTATACGATAAAAAAACCAACCAACTCCTCTTCAGTTATGCTTACGAGTATGAATATGAACATGCTTGGGAAGGGGAGAAGAGCGATAATGGGAATAATGGTGAGAATTACGAAAACAACAATAGTGGAAAAGAAGAAAATAAGAACAGTAAAGATAATTAGAAGCGGTCGTTGCTTGCGATCTTAGATCTGAAAAGAGAGTGGAGAAACCACTCTCTTTTCTTTTTTAAATATTTACGAGGTAAGAGTAATATGCCGGAAATGCCCATGATGATAAGGCCTATGGCGCGGCGGGAATCTAGCGGGATGGGCTCAACGCTACCCCAACCTATCGTATCCGCGGTTATGCTGAGAACCATCTGCCCCAGAAAAACAGCGGCAACGCCAGCGGTGACGCCTGCCAGGTTGATGGAGTAAACTATACCTGTGATAAAAATGATCCCGAGTTCCCCTAACCCGCCGATCATGATGCTGTTCCTCATATTAATACCATCTTTGGTTTGAATTGATTTTGCAATGAAATTTCAAGATAGGCAGATTTACAATCTGCCGTAATTATTGGAAGAAAATATGATATTTTTAAATGCCGATAGTACCGAGAATAAGAATTAAACTGTAAAGGTGCCTGACAATTTAATTAAAAAATAAAACTAAATTTGCGTTCCTGCGTAGAATAATTATGAAGAACATTTGAAAGGAATTAAATAAGAATCGTGGGTATTATTAATGACATCCTATATGAGATAAAAAAGAAACATAAGCGCGGCATCCAGAGAGGGATGTACCGCAATCTGGTGCTTAAGGGAGGCGGTGTTCGGGGAATCGCTTATATAGGCGCGTTAGAAGCTTTGGAAGCGCTTAATGTGCTTAAGAATATCGATCGTTTGGCTGGTTCCTCTGCGGGCGCAGTCGCGGCCACACTCGTCAGTTTTCGAAAAAATATGGCGGAAACGCTGGAAATATTCAATACATTAGAAATGCAAAAAGTAGCCCAGTGTGCGGCCAAAGGTAAAGTAAAGAACATAATCCTGTTGAAGAATTCAGAGAATTATACGCGCCTATTTGGAAAATTTGGATGGTATTCAAGCGAATATTTCTACAAATGGCTGCAGTCAATCATCGCGAAGCAATGCCGCGGGAACCCAAGGGCTACTTTCGGTGATTTCCAGAAGCTGGGTTATCGCGATCTGCATATAGTAGCATCGAATATCTCTCGCCACCGGGCAGAAGTGTTTTCGGTTAATAACACGCCAGACGTGGCAGTAGCCGACGCGGTGCGCATGTCGATCTCAATTCCTTTGTTCTTTGAGGCACTGCGTTTTGATGGCAAAAAGATCGGCGCAGGTGATTATTACGTGGATGGTGGGCTGTTCAATAATTACCCGATCCATATATTTGACCAGCCGGAGTATGCAAAAGAGAGCCGTTTATATCGGAATGGGATCAACCTGGAGACGCTGGGGCTGTTCTTATACCCCAGTGAGTTATTCGATGCAGATAGGGTGGATGAGCCGAAGCATTTATGGGAGTTCTTGGACCTGACTATTCACAGCCTTTACGATTCATACCAGGTGTCTGATCTGGCAGAGAATATGGCAGATAAACAGCGAACGATCGAAATCAGTGACTGCGGCATCTCAGCGACGCGGTTTGACCTGGCACCAGAAAGTAAGGAATACCAACAGCTAATCGCAGCTGGCAGGGTATCTACTGAAAAATTTTTTGGATTTGAAAGTTAACAAATAAAAAGATAAAAGCGGGAAAACAATATAAGAATAGCGAAGAATGCGCAGACAAAATGAACCTGATCCTGCCTGCGCGTTCTTTCAGCAGATTAATTTCTATAGTTGTTGCCGTAGCGTCTGCGCTGCGCTGCGCGGCGGATTGCTTTTTTCTTATCCTGCCGCCTTTGTTCTGTTCGGGATACGAACCACCGGCGTTTGCGGACTTCGCTGAGTATTTTACTGCGAATGACTTTCTTCCGGAAACGGCGCGCTAACCCCTGCTGTGATTCTCCATTTCTTAATACAACTGATGGCAATGTGAGCTCCTTTCTTTAATTGTCTTCTAATTTATTAATTGGCTTTCTCACTTCTCATAAAATAAAAATTTGCCTCAGCAGAGACAAATCCCAAGAAGCCAATCTAAAAATCTATTCTTAAAATTTTTTAGGCCTATCTCCTAATGGCTGATCAATATCCGATCTTTTTCGTTCCTTGAATTGATACTTACCAAGTACTCCTCAGGACCGCGGTAAAAATCTGCCACGGCTGCCGGAGATATTTTATCATATAGATTTGGGTAATTTACATTTTTCATTTCTTTCATTAGATTGCTGTAAATGAAACATTCATATAATTAAAAGGATATTCTATTAAAATTTCCCCTCCGTGATATGATTTAAATAGTGAATGGCACATAGTTGTAGTAATTTATGATTTGATATATAAAAGAAGGCACATATGAATCTTCACCCTACAGAACCTTCAGGATTGCGTTCAGCTTCTAAGATCATGCTCATCCTAGCGTGTTTTGTTGTGGTTGTGTTCGGCATGCGGGAAGCTGGGGAGATCATCACGCCAATCATCATTGCATCTATTGTGGCGATCCTGTTCTTTCCCTTCCACCACTGGTTAATAGATAAGCACGTACCTACGTGGCTGGCGTTAGTGATCGTGATGCTGCTGATCCTGTTGGTGTTATCGGTGATGGTGAGCATTACGGTAATCTCGATTACTCAGTTCATCAACCGCATACCCGAATATTCGGATTCGCTACAGAGGCTGGTAAATGGAGCGCTTACCCTGATAGAAACGCTGCCTGTTGGTGTAGAGAAATTCCTCAATTTTGAGTCCTTTGAAGTTACACAATTGCTAAATGTAAGCGGAAGCTTGCTAAGCGGAGTGCTGGATGGTCTCTCAAACTGGTTCATCGTTTTCCTGCTGGTTGTGTTTATGCTGGCTGATTTTGCATTTCTGCCGGGCAAATTTGAAGAGATGTTCAAAGATAATCAGCAAATACTTGCACTGACAGATCTGATGTCATCTATTCGGCGTTATTTGTCAATCACGACTTCTACGGGTTTAATCATTGGTGTGGCAAACACAGTGTTGTTGGCCTTCGTGGGAGTGGATTTCGCGGTACTATGGGGGATCGTAGCTTTCCTGATGAATTTCATTCCCAGTGTAGGCATTATCATTTCGGTTATCCCACCGGTTATTCTAGCGCTGCTCGAATTTAATTGGCAAACAGCGCTGATTGTGGGTGGGGGGATTATTTTGATCAACTTTTTCGTTGAGAATATAATAAAACCTCGCGTCATGGAAGAAGATTTGAATATTTCTCCCTTGTTTGTCATGATCTCGTTGGTGTTGTGGACCTTCGTGTTAGGCCCGATTGGTACGATTCTGGCGGTGCCGCTAACGCTGATCGCAACGAAACTTTTACTAGAGGTATCGGATGAAACGCGCTGGCTGGCAATCCTGATGACGGCTAATCCCCGGCCGCGAAAGAAAAAAGTAAAGAGATCGCCAGATAAGAAATAGAAAAAGAAAAAAGAAAAGAATTGGATGGAATCCGACTTTTCTGAATTGTGGGTCCTGAATATAAGAGAGACAGCTCCAAGTTTATATATTGGAATGTTTAAATGACTATTTTAAAGGAAGTACATCCAGGAATTTTTGCTTTGCTGATTGTTTCCTGTTCCCTCTCTCCCGATGCGCTCGCCATACAGACTGCAGGGGTATAGGCATATGCGCCTGAACCAAAGTCTACATCCGCCTGACCAACCATCCGGAAAATATCCAGAGGATTAAGGTCTGCATAAGTGAAATTTTCGTAGAGACTGATGAGAATTGTGCTTTTCCGAAATCTAAATATCTGCTGTGATCACCATCACAGACTTTTCAGATGTGGTCCGGTGAATGGCTTTGCTCGACTCAACGGTAATCCGAAAAACTTTTTGGACAGTAATAAAATCTAATTGGAAAAAATATAACTACTTGAAATTCAAGAATAATCAGCCACAATGTTGTATTGTGATTTATAATTTTTGTAATTTATTATTAAAAAAGGATAAAAAATGCCGCATTTTGAAATTAATCCAATTTTTTCATTCATTACTTTTTCAATTTGGTTGATCTTCTTTGTTTTGGGAAGGGCCCAATTTAATAAGATTAAAAAATTTACACAATCTACCATAGTTGAAAAAGCGCGCATTGAAATAAAGAAAAACAAGTCACTAAAGCTAAAGGATTTTTATGATCAGATATATCCTTCCTGGTGCGACCTTGTAAAAAAATCTATCTGGTTCATCCCCCATAAAACTGAACTTTGGCCAATGCCGGCAAAACCAGATTATGTGAGAAAAAGGATTGGTTTTAACCAAGAGTGGACAGCAAAAATTCTCCTAGAAAATGGTATTGAATTAAAGGGAAGGGAAGTTCAGAAAATGAAAAGCAAATTATCACGAGAAAAAAATAAATAAAAAAGGAAAACTGAGGTCTGGAAAAATATTTCTTAAATTAATCCATCATTATTTTACACTCCTATTTTTGGGGAATAATAATTTTTCCAAATAAGATTATAGCTATCTATTTCCCGCTTCCAACGGCGTTCATCCCATTCCAATTCTGAAGCAACAGTATTTCTTATCCGCCTCATTAAATACTTTCCTCCCTTTTTCAATAAAAGTCCTATCCTGGTTCGCCTTAATAACAAATCGTCCAGGTGAATAACCTTTTCGTTTTTAGCAGCCCATTTTAATTCCATCCACAGGTAAGGTGTGTTTTCTATTCTTTCTATTTCTTTGCTGGCTGCTCCTTTTAATAATTTGATTGTATCGTTCCCATATCTGCTGATTAACCTCTCCTTTTCTTGCGTATTTAATGAATTCACGGGAAATTCTCTTGTTTCATGTATATCAAATTGGGTCTTCGATATAACTTTTGTGCTTCTTCCCCCTAAATAAATCCGAGCACGTTTCAAAGTTTCATGTGCCATCAAACGGAAAGTTGTAAGTTTACCGCCAGAAATGGTTATCAACCCTGACTCATCCCAGACAGCATGGCGCCTGGATTCTTTGGATGGATCAGATGAACTGCTTTTAATGATCGGACGAATACCACAAAAAGTTGAGCAAATATCTTTCTCGCTGAGGCCGGCTTCAGGGAAAATATGCTGCGCTGAATATAATAGATAATCTAACTCTTCTTTACTTATAGAGGGCTCCTGAGTTAAATAATCAATACTGGAATTTTCATCCAAATCCGTTGTTCCAATAATCGTAATTCCATCCCAGGGAAGCGCAAATTGAATCCGATTATCATATGGATGGTTGAAAACCAGGGCCTGGCTTATCGGTAATTTTGACCATGGAAAATTAATATGACTACCGCGCTGCTTACGTATACGAGGTTCCCCGTTTACGTGAGCTCGGATTTGATCTGATAAGAATCCTGCTGCGTTGATAACCACCTTAGATTTGATTTCAGCACTCTTTCCTCCTCCCTCGGGTGAGAGGTCGTGTGTCGCAACACCACATACTCTCCCCTTTGAATTTTTAAGTAAATTTTCCACTTTCATATAATTGATTGCATGTCCACCTTGCTTGATAGCATCAAAGATTAATCTTAATGTTAAACGAGAATCATCTGCAACACCCTCTGTATATAAGAAACCCCCTCTTTGCCCCGTATTACCGATCTGTGGGAAAGAGGCCAGCATATTTTTTTGAGAGCAGACTTTAAAACCAAATCTTCCAGCGAACAGCTCATATAAAAACATATCCTCAGCAAGTTTCAGGTGTGACTCATCATCTGAGTCTAAAAGAAGATATGCAAATGGAAACCGCTTTACCAGGCCATTGCTTCCTTTTATAAGCGATTCCCTTTCTTTCACTGAATTGAAAGAAACGGCATATTGCATATTGTGAATGTACCGAATCCCACCATGCACTAATTTGCCAGATCGGCTTGAGGTGCCTGAACTAAAGTCATTTGCCTCAATTAGCAGTACATCAAATCCAGATGCTGCTGCCTCAGAAGATATTCCCGCACCTGTAACACCCCCACCAATTATTATAAGATCCCATAATTTATTGGAGTCCAGCCAAGAATGATCCTTCCAACTTTTACCTGTCATTTATTTCGTATAGCAAATGATATTTAATGCTTAGCTGGTCGATATTTCTTTAAGTAATAATTTCTCATATATTGGGCTTCCTCAGGATCTAATTCCTTCGGTTCAATATTCATTGATCGTGTCCTGACAACCAACCGTGCCATTTCTTCTGCCGCACGGGTTGCATCGAAGGCATGGTCCAAATTGAGACCAACTGTGATCAGGCCATGGTGGGAAAGCAAAACTGCCACACCCTCGTCTCCCATTGTGCTGAATGCAATTTCTGCTAAATCCGCTGACCCTGGTTTACAATACGGCGCGACGGGGACTGGACCTGATAGGTAAGCAGCAGCTTCCGTTAAGACAATCGGAATCTGTTCGTCGAGGCCCGCAAATACTGTCGCATAAGGGGCATGGCAGTGAATGACAGCCCCTACGTCTGGTCTTTTATTATAGAAAATCAGATGAAGTGGAACTTCACTTGTCGGTTTACGATTTCCTTCAATCACTTTTGCAGATTTATCAATGGTCACGATGTCATCAATACACATTTCATCATAAGGAATCGCGCTTGGTGTAATTAAAATAAGCCCGGTTTTCAGATCCAGGGCACTTACATTCCCCTGTGATCCATAGGCAATACCTTCTTGAACCATACTGCGTGCAATCTTTAATACTTTAGATTTCAAATCCTTAAGAGACAACTTAATCCTCCTGTGTAGTTAGGATTATTAAAATATTTTTATTGATTTATCCTGACACATCGATTTCAAAATTTTTTACAGAATTGCTTTCTATTTATAGTTTTTCAATCATTTCGCGGAAAGCGCGGCAATTTGAAACCAAGTCCTGCCCTCGGTGTAACCCTCCCCCCATTAAGTAAATAACATCGCGGTTGTAAATTTCCATCAATTGAGGAATTCTCTGAAGAGTCATTCCTCCGCCGGGGGTTGGAAATATGGGTTTAATATGACCCATTTGGTAATTTGACCCATTTACAATTTCAATACACTCCTCTTTTGTAAAAGAAAAACGGCCGCCATAATTTGGGTAAATCGTTGCATCTCCACCGGCTAATCTTACAAGCTGCCCATAAAGCGCAAAATGCGAAAAACCACTGCCCGGGCATGTTGTAAAAAAGCCCTGAAAAGACGGGTGACTCATAATAGGCAGGCCGAAGTTGTCATCGTCAGCCAGCATGCGCATTGTATCCCAGCCAACCAGCGAAGGAATTACCAGTAAGCCGCCGACCCCCACTTTTTTTGCATAATATGCATTTTTAACAATTTTGTCCACTGGACCACTGACACTGGGTATATATATGCTGTGATGCCCTGTTTTTTGATTCGCTCGAAGGACCGCATCTGCACAAAGTTTTACCCTTTCTTTAAATGGGGAAAAGGTTTGATCCGTTATTCCGTGATCATCCTTGATAATGTCAATGCCGCCAAGTGCATATTGATAAGTCATATCTGCTAGTTCTTGCGAAGAAAGGCCCAACGGTTTAGTGGCAGAACACAGCAGAGGGCGTTTAGGGACCCCTAATAGTTCTCGCAAACCATCTTTCCCGAATCGCGGACCCTTGAAGAAATTCAATAATTCATCTGGTAGATCAAACTTCTGTACTCGAATATCCGGTTTTATACTACTGTTGCCGAATATCGCATTCAGGAGTTGAATCAGGTTAAAACCTGTAATTTCAATTGCGTAGCTGATGGTCGCTTTGAATTTATTATCTGTAATCCGTGAAAAACTTTCTATTTTTCCAACAATACTATCTAATATGAAATTTTCAGTTATCAGGTCGATCGGAAATTCTACAGTTTGCTCTACACAAATTGCCTCGGCTTTCTTGCGTGTTTCTTCTTCACTTCCGGTAAGCAGATAATCTACACTAAATCTTTTTCCTGAAATGGAATTATTTGCTGCATCTCGCATGTAAACCTCCTAATGGGTTTCTTAGTTAATTCAGATATTTAATTCGTCATTGATGGGCAAATTACTGTCTTGAGAGATTTATCAGCAGCCAGTAATAATTGAATAGCATCTTGTACTTTGTCTAATCCGAACTCATGTGTAATTAATGCTTTCGCATTTACTCGTCTAGAAGTGATTAAATCAAGCACTGCCGATGTCTCTACATGGCTGGCAGAATATGAAGAGTTGATCTTAATTTCATTAAAATAAAGCCAGTTCGGGTTAATTTGCATGGTCATATCTGGCGGCGGTGGAGCTCCAAAGTGAATAGAAGCCCCTTTTTCGCATAAATCTAAACCAGCTTGCCACGCTCTTGAGTTAGGCACTGTTACAATGACAACATCAGCAGCCAGGCCATTGTTTATGCTTCTAATCTTATCTACTGCAACTTCATTATCAGGATTGATAACATGCGTTGCTCCTAACCCCAGAGCTTTTTTCAGCCTCCACTCGCTAAAATCAGTAGCAATAATTTTTCCCGCCGGGGATAATTTTAACAACTCCAAATAACTCATTCCCATCAATCCCATCCCAACGATTACGACGGTATCACCATAATGGATTTGAGTTTGTTTTATTCCCTTTAGCGTACATGCCATTGGTTCAATAATCGCTGCCTCTTTAAATGAAACGTTTTCAGGCAGCAGCAGGGTATCAAATTTAACATTTTCTGCAGGAACGCGAAAATATTCTGCGAATCCCCCCGGATCAATTCCTGTTTCTTTATAATGTGCACACATAGTAAAAAAGCCGCGTTGGCAAAAATGACAAGACATACACGGGACATGATGGTGTACGAAAACCCGATCTCCAACATTGAACCTTTTCACTTCTTTACCTGTCCGGATTACTACCCCACCGGGTTCATGGCCGAGGATCTTGGGGGCGCGGGGAGCCAAATACCATTCCATGGTTTCCCCACCGCATAACCCACATGCTTCGGTTTTAACTAATATCTCCTTCGCCCCAATTTCTGGGATTGGGCGTTCTTCTAAGCGAACATCATTGTTCCTGTAGTACACAGCTACTTTCATCTTTTTTCCTAATGTGGGCATAGTAGTTTCTTCTTTTTATTCAATAAGATTATCGACAATTAATTATTGCTGAAAAAGCGGGTTTTTTATTTATGAGCTTTTCAATCCACCAAGCACAACTGTTTAATTAATTCCATAGATGTTTATCACTTGTTCTCTGATTTACTCTTCAATACTCTGGAACTATTTTATTTATCATTTTCATGGATAAGAAACCGTGCGATTTCTGAATCTGTGACAAGCATATTTATATAACGCCCGCGTAATGCTGCAAGGACAGCTTCTTTCTTCCATTTTCCTGCGCCAACTCCAATAACCAGAGGAATTTCCCTTAATTTCTCGATATTAATTGAGACTGTGCGTTGATTTAAATTATTATTTAGGATTTCTCCCTGGCGGTTGAAATGTTTCCCGCAAATGTCACCAACAACGCCTTCTTTCGCTAATTCCCCTAGTTCTTCATCGGTAAGTAAATTATTCTGTAAAAAGCTTGATGCCTCAGGATAAATAGAGCCGATTCCCACTAAAGCTATATCCGCATTTTCTGCAACTGAAATTACTTTTTTAATGATTGGTTCTGTGAGCAGGATTTTGCATGTTTCTTTATCTTTAAGAATTAATGGTGAATGAATTACCAGACTGTCGTTGCCATAATGATCCGACAAACGCCGGACGATTTCTGATCCTTCAATCATTTCGTGAGTAAACACACCTTGGGCTTGAACAACACGAATATTTAAAGGCTTAGATACGTGAAGGGCTTCTACCGTTGAAAGAACGCTTTGCCCCCAAGAGACAGTCAATGTCATATTGTCTTCTAAATATAGTTCCAATAACCTTGCTGCCAATTGACCGATCCGTTTAATCAGGCTTGCGTATGAAAGGTTCAATGTAGATAATACACGAATGTTTTTTAGATGAAACTTTTCTTTTAGGGATTCTTCTAATGAAGAATCCCTTATCGTGGGATATTTTATTTTGATTTCTATTAAATTGGAATCGCGAGCTTCTTTTAATAGTCGTGATACTGTGGCATTTGACAATTTCATTACTTGCCCAATTTTGATTTGCGTGTAATGCATCTCATAGTACAAGTAGGCAATTTCAGTTATTAACTCTACCTTACTATTGATTTCTTCTTGAGCCATATTTAATCTGTCAGCTAATAACCAATATTCATTGACTAAACCTTTAGTGAATCTTGTTTATAACCACGGCATTTTCGCTATATCCTATAAATAAGCAGAGTGGATACGCTTTAAATTATATTAATTAGACTGGTTTATATTAAATAAAATAAAACTATTCATTTTCCAATATTTTTTTTGCAGTGCTGATAATTTCTTCAACACATTCATCTTCGCCAATACCAGTTAATAGCGGCACACCTTTAATTATCGGGACTTTTATATCACCTGGTATAGGGCTGGTTGTGACTACAAAATCTATACCACCCCTATCTACATATTCCTTTACCATCTGAGGCATTACGCCTACTGCTTTTACGTCAATATTTATTTCATTGAGAATGCTTTCTACTCTCGACGCAAGCATTGAAGAGCTTACTGTGCCTGATCCACAAACTCCAAGGATACTAATTTTTTGTTTTGACATAGATCTAATTCTCCTGATAGTTTTTTAAAATATAGATTTGAGCAATTATACTTGCAATAATGCTTTGAGGTTAGCTGCAAGTTTCTTTTTTGTGGAGGATCCCCGAATCATAGTTAAAGCCTTTTCATCTTGAAAAATATTCGCTAATTTTCTTAACCAAAGTACCTGGATCTTTGGATCATTCAAAGCCAGTAGAAAAA
This sequence comes from uncultured Pelolinea sp., assembly GCA_964383575.1. Lineage (GTDB taxonomy): Bacteria > Chloroflexota > Anaerolineae > Anaerolineales > Anaerolineaceae > Pelolinea. The sequence continues at coordinate 2,509 of CAYLHI010000007.1, read as the reverse complement.
TCATTTCAGCATTAATTTTCTTATCCGAATTACCCATTTCATTAAATTCAACCGGATTTTTTAGCGTTGCAACCGCGATTGCATTATGTTTTACGAATCTTGCTTCAGTATGGCAAATCGCCAATGGAATTTTCGAAGGTAAACCTGTTGGATATTTCTTCTCCCGTTCCAGAACGTTTTCTTTGAAACCCTCTTTCACAAACCCCATTTTATCCATCTCATTACTGAGGAATTCTATACCTTCTTCCTTTGACTGAATGTCAAGATTTATTGCTAGTAATCTTTCATCAATGATGATATTAGCCACAAATTTTCCTCTTGGTAAGTTTAATTATTAATTAATTGACCCAAACCTTTTTAATAGACTGAGGGGCATCTTACCATTTTCTTATTTGGTAAAATGCCCCTTCCTTCATTAAATTTATTCTATCGCTGCCTCTTTTTCCATGAATTCGTGGATTTTAACTTTATTCTTCTTGAACCAGAAATAAAGAACAAAGTATATTGCAAGCAGAACAATAACCGCGATCCATTTGAAGTTCAGGGCCGGCATGAACACAAGTCCGCCCATGATAGGCTTCGAAAGTATGCCGAAGCTTGTAACCTGAGCACCTGCTGCAAGCGGTTCAGCAGCAAATTGGCTGTAGACCTCAGTGAAAACCGGTGCTGTTACAGTCGATACATACAACCCCATAGCGAACCAAACAATGCCGGAGATGAGCACCTTGAAGATGTTGCCATTGCATACTGCCACAATTGGTTCAATCATAAAAGGCAGAGCAATCAGGTCAACTAACGGCAGAGTTTTATTTCCTGGCAGGATAGCGGCGACTAAAACCATAAGCGGGATCAGAACGATACCCGAGATCAATGTGGCTGGCTCGCCATAGCCAGATGCGTCATTAATGCCGATGTAGATATCTTCGGTTTTTCTTTCGCCTTTGACTGTGCGCTTTCTAGAAGCTTCAGTCAAAGAGGCAAACGCCTGGGCAAATATTGCCGCGACGCGCGGGAAAATTGCCATGACAGCCGAGGTGGAAATTGCGATAACAAAAATGTTACCCCAGGCCGCCATTGTTCCCAAACCGCCTAAGTTACCCAGAACACCAAGCAGCAGTCCAAGCAGAAGGCCGAGAATGATTGGGTCTCCGATGAAACCGAGTTTCTCGCGCAATTCTTCTGGCTCCCACTTTACTTTGTTCGCTCCTAATTTGTTCAGAATCCAGTTCATTGGGATAGCAAAGACTGTCTCTGGAACATGGTGCACCTGGATTATTGTGGCTCCAGGGTATTTGTAATATGTTGACCAGCGCTTTGAAAGAAGCTCTGAGAAAAGCAAGCTGTAAAGGTTCATTACCAGCATTACTGCCAATGCCAGCAGCATGTCTTTTGTGACAACAAATATCATTGAACCCCAGGCCATATAGGTATAGTTATTCCATAAATCTGACGGCTGAAAAACATTCGTCCAGCGTACTAAGAAAAGCAATGTTTGGAACAACAAACCAACACCGAGAAATATCATTCCAGCATTTGTAGCATAAGCGATCACAGCTGTCGCCTGCCAACCGATATCAATAACAGGCAGGTCAATTCCCGTAGTTTCAACCATGTTCTGAACTGCTGGAACGATAATGGGAATATATTGACTGATCAACCACCCAAAACCTGTTAAGCCAATACCTGCATAGAGCCCTGAGTAAAGCGCTTTCTTTACTCCAGTGCCCATAATCAAGTTAATCACAAATAGAATGACAGGCACAAAAACAGCGGACCCAAATGTATTAAAAACCGTACTTAGTCCTTGAAAAAAATTTTCCCAAACCATTTTAAAACTCCTTTTAGGTTAATAACGAACTACTAATTAATAAATTACTTTCTTTGCAAACTGATTTATTTTTCTTTAAACACCTCCTTCTGTAGGTATTCCTATAGATAAAAACTCTTTTACTTTTTCTCTCTAGGAGGAATAACACACAAAAACCCTAAGGGTTCTTCGCCGATTGTGAAAAATTGATGGACTTCGAAAGGTGGGACATAGACTATATCATGCTGCCCAACTTCGAACTCTTTTTCACCTAAAATCACCTTTGCGCGCCCATGCAGTATTAGAACCCCATGATCATGGGCGTGCTTATCTAAAATTGTATGGCCTCCTGGGGCTACGTTGAAATATCTGAAGATAAAGTTGTTTGCACCATCTGCTTTGCTGAGCAGAATTTTTCCGTAGGCACCTTCCACACCAGGAATATCATAATCTCGGTGAATAGAACCTTCCCAATCATATTTCCCCTTTTTCCCGATATAACGATGAATTACGCCCATGAGATGTCCTTTATGTTATTTTTATGAAAAAATTTCGTAATAATAACTTTGCTTTTATGCAAATATTTTCACGTTGTGTAAATTCTTACATATTATAGCAAGAATAAAAATTTTGTCAATAGGTGAAGTGGAGGGTGTTGAAAAAATAGATAAAATTTGAAATCAAACCACCCATAGCGAGGTT
>CAYLHI010000006.1:13147-87978 GCA_964383575.1 uncultured Pelolinea sp. | reverse complement strand
AAAAATTAAGCAATCCGCATAGCAACTTTATCAAAGTATGTGAATTTATTAAAAAAATATGGATTTTAATTCTCGATGTATTTTCTTTTTATCAATCTATTAACAATTTGCGCATTGTTTGATTCCAAGTATCGTAAAATGCGTTTTGATATTCTGATTATTCTCCTATTTGTTTCCACAATATTTTGGATAGAGAAAAGCAACAAAGCGAAATTGATTACAGAAATATTATTAATAACATTGGTTTTCTCAATCTTCTATATTTCAAACCACTTTTTTTATAAAAACTCGCTTTTTATTAAAAAACCATCTCCCACTATACTTTCTTAAGGAGACAAAATTCTTTTTCTTTCTATTATGTTAATTTATGGCATAGAAAAAGGGTTAATAATAATTCTTTTTGGATTATTGGTTACATTGATATGGGAAATTTTTACAAGAAAATCAAAAAAACCATTCAGGGACCAAATGAGAACTATGCCACTTTATCCATTTATGTCATTCAGTTTTATATTAATAGGCATGATTAATTTATAACTTCATTGTAATAATAAGACAACACATCCATAGCTGATTTACCACGGACAGAAATAGATGCATCTTTAACAATTACAGCAGGATAATATCCCTGTGATACAACTCCCGTTATCCACTCCCGATCTATTATCGTATCGAGAATCGCTGTGTAAATATCTGCTTGCTCATTTAAATCAATCGCAAGACTCCCTGATAATTTACTTTCAACCAACTCCAAACAGGGATTATTATAATTAATACAATCAGATGCACTTCCATCTATCGATGGATACTTAATTCCTATTATGATTGGCTTTTGAAAACGATTGTAAAGTTGAAGAATTGATTGATCTAAAATTTGAGTATATCGGTTTTTCAGATCAGCAATTGATGGTGAGGTACTAGAAGTAAGCGCAGTTGCATTCTCCACCATGATTGCATCAACTTTCACCAAGAATTCATAATCTATTTCTTCTGCTAAATAAGAGGGGAGGGAGAAAATTATCTGCCCGGAAAATTTTGATCGGACTTTTTCAACAAGAGAAATCCATTTTTCAGGAAAATCATATGGGGTATTTGCTGGGCTACCATTTATTAATCTTCCGTTGGGCAGTGCGGGTAAAATTGAGTCTCCCCCAAAGATGAATATTTCAATATTGTTATTCTGAGCAAAATCGGCGTAATTTAAGATAAATCGTTCATACAGAGAAAACCATTCTAACCACCAATTATATGTAAGAGGAGAATTAGCCCAGTATTCACTCTTCGTTAAATCTGAAAAGGTTGGTTGGGGATATAAAGCTAAAGTTAATCCGGCATCTTGCGCATAGTTATAAATTTTCAAAATATCTTGATTGGATGAATTTATATCAGTTCTATATTCAGCTTTTGGGATCGCATTGTTCTCAAATACCCATGTAGGTGAAAACACAATTGCATTCGAGCCACTAATTGCCGCATCGATAAATCCCCATTCTAAGTAGGGGAGCCATTTTGGATCATAATTTTTTGTAAATTCAATTCCTTTTAGAAAGTACTCATTATTAATTATTTTTGTTGTTTTTTCAATTTCATATGGAATACTATTTAATCCCACCCAATTTTCAATTTTATAGCTTATATTGCTCTTTCCATCTGCATCGTTGAGATCTAAAACATACCCCTCAGCATCATCACCAACAGTTAAAGCGTCATCCGCATACCCACACTGGTCATTTCTGCAAAAACGGAATTGGGAGTGATCGAGGAATTCAAACGGACTGTAGAGTGTATATGACCATTGGTTTTCCCCTGTTTTCCACATTTGGATTGGCTGCATCCACGTGAAAGGGTTAAATTGGATGGAGACATAATCGCCAGCAGGTGTATTTCTCGGTGATGTAACTTGAAATGTTATTGGCGATATATCTTTTGACGACCAGCTTTCAATTAAATTGACGATTCTCGTATCTTTTTCCGGTACAATGATTTGCCTTGTGTGTAAATTTCCATCAGCTGAGTATTCTGCATTAACAAATCCATCTCCTAAAGAATATTTATATCGAAGATCTGCCCCTGACGGTAGTTCAAGGGTGATGGAATACTTATTGTTTCCCAGGCATTCCAATTTCGGAGCTCTGGATGCAATGATAGAGGTTCCCCCATTTATCTCGGAATAAATATTCCCCAACGAATAAAAATCCCCAATAAATCGCAAGGATGCACCTTGAACAGTATTTTCAGGAACCTCAACATCAAAAGTAATTTTTACCATTTTGGCTAAGTCCATTCCAAATGAAGCTGGGGTGACAGCATTATCTGCGATTACTGCGCCTTGCTGGAATGGTTGATATAATCTGTCGGGATGAAAAGCTATCAGGTTATGCTCTCCGATGGGTATATCACCGATCTGAAAGTAGCCATCGGAAGAAGAAGTAGTGGTGATTCCATTGACTGAAATGAAAATTTCAGGAATTGGCAAATTCGTTTTGGCATCATATACAAACCCGCTTATTTCGCCTGTAGGAAAAACTGTACTACCTTCATTAGTCCAACTCGATATAATATCTTTTACTACTGCTGGATGATTGACCATGTAAGATCGATAATGTACCTGATTGCCATCTGGAGTGTGTTCTATGACATCCACATCAGATCGTTTAACATACCGATAATTAACAAACGACCTATTAATTATCGGAATACGGACAAAAAAGGTTAAATTATCTTTTGACTGCATTTCATATCGCATTGGATTTAATGCAATACCAGTAACCTCATCCAAAATTTCTAGATAAACAATCTCGTTGCCCCCTAATTTTTCTGGTAGTGTAACTTCAAATACCATTTCTGAGGAGGAAAGTTTCTGGGCTGTCTCTTTTTCTGCTAAATTTGGAACACAAGATCCAATTATTAGGCTTATTATAAAAATCAATAAGATCGTCCAATAATATTTTAATTGCTTCATAAAAAATGCCCTTTATCCCTAGCTATTCAAGCTACCCTCATAACTATTAAAGTTTGTCACCAGGCTACCTAAGACCCCATTTATAAATCGAGGTGTGCTATCTGACCCATATATCTTTGCTAACTCCACCGCCTCATTGATAGCAACCTTCACGGGTGTACATTTACCAACCGCGAATTCCCATAACGCAATTCGGATGATATTTCTATCAATAGAAGCCACCTGATCCAAGGGCCAATCAGGGGCATATACACTGATGGTTTCATCTAATTTTCCTATGATCGGTAAAACACCTTTCACAATATCTCGAACGAAATCATACAATTTAGAATCTAAAGAATTTTCTTGAAATCTATGATGAAGTATGATATCAATTGGATGACCAGTCATATCATACTCATAAAGAACTTGTAGAGCTATCCCCCTTGCTTTGGTGCGAGATTTCATAGTCAGCTTTATTTATTGTAATTGACATCCTCAATATGAATGTTTATTTTTCCAACTTCCATACCAATCATCTCTGTGATCGCCCTGGAAACTTTTTCTTGGATAATCTGACTGGTCTTATACAAATTCACATCCTTATTAAGGACTAGATATAAGTCAGCATATACTGTATTATTTTCAACGTCAATGTGAACCCCATCCGAATAATTCTTTCGAAGCAGGTTTTCCACGTGGTGAGGTCCAGAGGCCATTTTACATACTCCAGGGACGCCCAGAGCGGCTAATTTTGCAATTTCGAGTAAAACACCAGGGTCAATGGTTGTACGCCCCTGTGTTTCAGAATATTCTTCCATTTTTTCCATCGAGAATTACCTTTCTATTTTGTACATTATAACCCGACATTTTACTTAAAGATTTCTAACCGCTGTAAAAATGTTTGTGTCTTTTGTTTGATTATGTTAATTTCCTGGTCTATTAACATCACATGGCCTGATTTTTCCATAAAAACCATTTCCTTGGTTTTCGATTGTATACCATCATATATGAAATGAATATTCCTTTTATCAATTGTTTTATCATAACTACCTTGAAAAATAATTGTTGGAACCTGCACTCTCGAGATATTTTTTTTGACTTTTTTGGTGAGTCTAAAAAATTGGTCTGCTGCCCATAATGGATAAACCGTGTATCCCTGCCAGGGTAACCCGTCATCAGGATTGTTCTTATTGATTGTTGAAGTTGCGAACTTTAATATTTTCGCATATTTTAATTTACCTACAAAGAGCGCTGTTGAATATAGTAAGAGAGCAGCAATATCAGGATTATTTTCCGCTAAATATAGTCCGAGAACACCACCCATTGATTCACCACCTACAATAACTGATTCACATTTATTCTCCAAGATTTCTAGTTTTTTCTCAACACAATTAGTCCAATCAGGAAATTTTTGCTTATTCAAATCAGAAGGATACGTCCCATGACCAGGAAGGAGGGGAGCAATAAGTGTACATCCCTTCTTTATAAAATAATTAGCGAGAAATCGAACTTCGGCTGTGGTAGCTGTAAATCCGTGAATCAGTAAAACACCAACATTATTTCCATCATGATTGATAGTTCCTCCCGATAAATGCGGATTTTGATACTGCGAATTATTCCCATATTTTTTCATACTCCGCTCCCTGTTCTCAACATGGTATGAGTTGCGTATGGAAGGACAACAATCCTGGGTGTTTCAGGAAGAAAATTTTTAGATAGAGATATTGCTTCTGAAATATCTTTGGCAGGCGTTAGCAGCATATCCCTAACATTTTTAGATTTCATTTCGGATATTAAAATTATGGGGTGATCCTTTAATTGCAACGCTAATTGAAATGCTTTATGTGGTCCAACTCGGAATTTTTGTTTTTCAAAAGAATTTATTATCTCCATCCACGTATGTTTTCCTTGAAAGTAATTCTCAAACAATTTATTCCCGGGCCCCTCGCTACATGCGGCAGCAAGAATGACAACTCCGTTCTTTTTCAGGAACGTACATGCATGCGTAATTGCTTTCTGTGATTGGTATAAATTAATATCCTTAGGATATCCGCCAGGTGATGCTATGACCATATCATATTCTCCCTCACTGTCTACCTGGCAAACACTAGCTGATATATTAATTCCTTCAAGCATAACTTGATATGGATCTCCATAAAATGCACTTATTATTTGTTTTTGAGAATTTAAAACAACATTAAAAGCAATATCAATCCCTATTGTCTTGCCAATTTCCTCCACTTCTTTTCGCATAGGATTAGTAAAGAAGATACCCATTTTGGCTTTAGGGTTGATAATCTTGCTGTGATTTGCTTCAATCGTTTTTATACCTCCAAGCCCAATAACAGCCGATTTCACTCCTCCAGAAAATCCCATAAAATGGTGTGGTTCAATTTGTCCAACAACTAACTTTAAATCGTGAAGATAATAATCTTTATTTATATATATGGGTGTTCCAGACGTTGAATGACCAAGAAATATCAAATTATTCGGATCATCGCAATCATGAACTATTACATCATATCTTTCCGCAATTTCAGGTGTCAATAGCTCATTTATCTCATTTTTATTTAGTCCTTTGTGTGTTCCGGTTGCTATGAAAAACGATATATTTTGCCTAGAAATATTTAAATTTTCAATATGTTTTAGCAGGGGAGGTAGCAAAAGATTATTCGGAATAGGTCTTGTTGGATCATTTATAGCAATTGCTACTTTGCATTTTGGGTCATTAAATAGCTTTTTTTCATCTTTACCAATGCACTTGTTTAATGCATTTTTTATAAATTCCAGCTCTTTATTTCTATTAATAAAATTTTCGTTTGGTAAAATCTGATCAAATGAATATTTATCATTGAAATCAAATGATAAAAATCCATTTCCATAAGGAATTTTTACTGTGCCCATCAAATAGTTCTTCCTTAGCGGGGGAGTAAGACGATCTCCATCATACATAGACTTAATCATATATTAATCTAATTTTTTAAACATTATTTCTATTATTATATTATTCGTTCATCATATAATTAGGGAAGGTATGATAAAATAGTAATGCTTTCGATAAGTAGTATTATAATAACCAATAACTTATGATATCTATCGCTGAATCATTCCAAAATTATCTAGAATCTGTAAAATATGCACGCAGTAAAAACACATACTTGGCATATTCAAATGCGATTAAATTCTTATGGATGACTTTAGAAAGCCATGATATTAATCCAGAGGTTGGAGGTGTTGATTTAATCCAGGAAGAAATAATTTCATGGTTTGCCTACGATCTAAAGGGGTATTCAGCCTCATCTGAGCAATTGTATATAACCGCTGTCAAAGGTTATCTTGAATATTTAATCGCGGAAGATTTATCAAATATAAATTTATCAAAAGTTAAACTTCTCATAAAACAGCGAACAAGAAAACCTGGGAAGCGATTACCCCAATTCCCCACTGATGATATTTTTAAAATTATTGAAATTATAGAAAATAACCAGATTTCAGGATTAAATGATATCAAAAATAAACTACGCGCAATGCGTGATAAAGCTTTCTTATTAACACTTGCTGACACCGGTTTACGCGTACATGAAGCTTGCGCTCTACGTAGAGGAGATATTGACTGGAATGAGGGAAAAGCGTTGGTTATAGGAAAGGGAAACCGTGAGGCGGTAGTTAGATTTTCTAAAAGATCACAACAAGCTTTACGTGATTATTTACGGGAAAGAAGCTCAATAGACGGCCATTCTGGCAAGCAGCTAGGCTCTTTACCTCTTTTTGCAAGGCATGATAAAGGCGCTGGTAAGAAAGTAAAACCTATTACTACCACAACTGGAAGGAATATAGTTACTGAACGCGTCCGTGAAATATTGGGAGAAGTTGCAGTCGGCACAATAACCCCCCACTCTTTCAGGCATTATTTTGTTACTCGTGTTCTTGCGGTCACCGGCAACCTTAAACTTGCACAAAATTTAGCCCGGCATAAGAATATAGCGGTAACTCAAAGGTATGCTCACCTTTCAAATGATGAATTGGATAAAGGATACTGGGAAGTATTTGAAGAATAAACGAGGTTTATATGGATAAAGAACTCATCACGGAATTTGATATTTTTCCAATATTATTACTTATTGCCAGACCAGCTGCAGGTAAAAGCGAAATCATTAAATTCCTTTATGATTTGGACCCTGTGTATAGAAAAAAGAATTTTCATTTAGGGAAATTGAAAGTGATTGATGATTTTCCCTTTTTATGGCGTTGGTTTGAGGAGGATCATATCCTATCTAATATGAACAAAGAAAGTCTTTTTACTGACGAAGAAGGATATTTCAAATATATCCACCAATGGGATTTGCTAATTAATCTCATCAATCTTGAATACGAAAAATTTCTCCGTAAAGAGGAGAAAACTGATAAATATTCGGTAATTCTTGAGTTCTCAAGGGGAAAGGAACATGGTGGCTATGATCGAGCGTTTCCCATCCTTAGCGATAAAATACTTAATAAATTATCGATCTTGTACGTAAATGTATCCTGGAGTGAATCTTTGCGGAAAAACCGAAAGCGTTTTAATCCCGATAAACCGGATAGTATATTAGAACACGGAATTCCTGACAAGAAACTTGAACATATGTATTCTGAATGTGATTTCTTTGAATTAGCTGATAAAGATGATTTATTTATTTCAATCCGCAATAAAAATGTTCCTTACACTATTTTTGAGAATGAGGATGATGTAACCACGGAATATAAACCCGCTTTACGCAATCGATTAAGAGATTGTTTGGATATCTTATGGGAAAATCGAATTTAATGATTTGAAAATTTTAAGTCAATAACTGCGCTGAGATGAGCACCAAAGATGGTTATCAAACTAATCAGGTATAACCAAAATAAAAGGGATGCCATAGTTCCCAGTGAACCATAGATTAGTTCGTAACGAACCAGACCGCCCTGCAGCAGCCATGTGAACATCTTTGTAACTCCCTGCCATAACAACGCGGCTAATGGCGCAGCGACCAGAACACCCTGCCACCCCACTTTTTCTTTGGGTATGTACCGATATAGCGCAATTAAGAGCAATAGTGTGATGAAGTATGGAACTAATTTGATAATATATCGCCAAACCATCGTCTCATGAATTGGTATTCCCCGTATAGATAAAATATCCATCTTGGGCAGCAGCCCAGTTATCGTATTCGAGAGTAGAGATAAACCCAGAAGTAGTGCTAATAAGGCAATCATCCCTAAGGCAACCGCTCGATCTTCAAAAAAACCCCTTTTGGTTGAATTTGGGTTTGCACGGTTGATGTTGCGCGTCAGGACTGAAAAGAAACTAGTACTTGACCATAGAAACCCTACCAATCCCAATATCCCCACTGCCCCTCTTGAATCAAGGACTTGCTGTAAATTTGCGTCAATTAAATTCTGAGCCGTGGGTAGAACCCGGTAAACATTTTCAATCACATAATCATATGCTGATTGAACTTCTAAGACGTAGGATGCTCCCAATATCAAAAAAATTAATAAAGGGAAAAGCGAGAAAAACCCATAGTAAGCCATCCCGGCGGCAGCTTGCGTGGCATTGGATTCACCATAATTATATATAGCTATGCGCAATATACGTACAGCCCCATAGGTACGATCGTTTAACCATTCATAAATGGCGCGTAATTTCTTTTCAAAATTTCTAGGCATTAAGAGCTATTTTTATAAAAATTCCGTTGAGGTATTATACATAAAGAAACTGGCTTCGATTAATGCCAGTCCTTGATAAGGTTTTTTTTGGATTATACAAATTTTTCGCGAATTTCTGCACTTGTGAAATCTAATATTGCTACAGTGATTGCTATAAACCATACAGCTATTCCGGCAGCCCGATAATCAAGGAGCCGAATCCACTGCTGCAGCAAGAAACCAATTCCGCCACCGCCAACGAAGCCGATAACGGTTGACATTCTAATATTGATATCCCAGCGATAAATTGTAAATGATACAAAAGGCGGAATTATTTGTGGAACAACTGCATACATAATCACCTGGACCCAATTTGCACCTGTTGCCTGCACAGCTTCTATAGGCCCTGGGTCAATGCTTTCTATTGCTTCAGAATACAATTTTGCCAAAGCTGCTAGAGAGTGTAATGTCAGCGCCAAAATACCAGCAAATGGCCCTAAGCCAACAACAATTACCGCAATAATCGCCCAAATTAAGGGTTCGATTGACCGAATTATATTCATCAAGGTGCGAATTAAAAAGTAGATTACCATCGTAACTGGTGATTGCGACATGAGGTTTCGAGCTGCTAGAAAACTCACGGGAACAGCCAAAATGATCCCAAAAAATGTCGCCATCATTCCAATAAATATTGTTTCGATCATTTTCTCAATCGACAATTTTAGTTCCTTGCTTGCTTGCGGACCACCAACGCTAATTAATTGGCGCGCTTGAATTTGCCATATTTTTGCACCCTCCCCTGCAACTGGGGGCATAAGCCGATAAGGCATGATCACATTCATTTCAAAGCTGCCATCGTCATTGGGAATAAATTTCAAATATTTGCCTTCCGACCGGTGATGGAATTCATTGTTGATGGGATCTTTCCACCATATTTCTATTTCCTTTCCGGGCTCAAAATTTCCTCCCCGGATTGTAAATTCCGTCCCTAATTCCTTTTCCACTTCAGAGGGGACACCGCATGTAGGATCCGCAATCATATAAGGCTCATCTTTTTTCTCTTCACCTGAGGGGAAGAGTTCATCTGTACAGGGAGATTGTACTTCCACATATACTTTATGAAAATCTTCAGGGTATTCAACAGCTTTCGCCCACGGCCAGACTACTTTTGAAAGTGCTGGCAGGGCTTCATTTGCATCCTTTACTATAGCCATTGGTTTAATTTGGCCAATTTCCCATCCCTGGACAAAAAATATCAATAATATCAAGAACATTAATCCGGCGAAATTCGATCGTTTTCCTTTAGGTAATGCTTGTTTATATGCATCAATAATATTAATAATGTATGCGATTAGTATCAATCCGGTGACTACATACAATATGGGGTTTAAATAATATGCTTTTCTGATGATAGTGTTTATGTCGTTATATCTACGGCCGGTATCTAAAATACGCCATATCAATAAGCCGATGGATGTGATCATGCCCCCAAAAATTACTAATCCCCTTTTTAAGTCTCTGGCAAGAATTTGGCCCAATCCCGGTATGATTGCCGATAGGATTCCAGCTATGATTGGTGAAACAAGACTTTCTTTTTCTGTTTCATTCTGGTTTATTACTTTTTTCGACTGCATATATTTTCCTCAGTTTGATGCCAGCTCACCTTCTATACTTCCCCCTACCCTTTCTGCCTCAGCACCATAAATTTCTTTAAATTCTTCATCAGTCAGTGACATGATATCTTCTTTGGTGCCCCTATATACTATCTCGCCTTCTCGCAGTCCCACCACCCTCATTGCATACCTTTGGACTAAATCTAAATAATGTAGGCTACAAATCACAGTAATCCCATCTTCTTGATTTAATCTCTCTAATGTTTCCAGAATAGAATGGGCGAGGACGGGATCCAAACTTGCTACCGGTTCGTCTGCGAGGACTAATTCGGGTTCCTGCATTAATGCTCTTGCAATCCCCACCCGTTGCTGCTGACCACCGCTTAATTCATCAGCCCGTTTGTACGTTTGGTCAGTGATTCCCAACCTTTCGATCACTTTTTTCCCCATTCTTATATCTTCATCAGAAAATTTGTTAAAAAAGCTCGAAGTTGTTTTCGTATATCCCAACCTCCCTGACATAATATTTTTATAAACCGATGAGCGTTTTACGAGATTGAAATGCTGGAAAATCATCCCGATTTTTCTCCTGGTTTTCCGTAATTGATCCCCCTCCAGCGCGCACAGGTTTGTACCATTCCAGATGATTTCTCCTTCAGTCGGATCAATTAAACGATTGATACAGCGCAGTAAAGTTGATTTTCCAGAACCACTCAAGCCAATGATGATGAGGAATTCACTTTCTTCTACATCAAAACTTACATTCTTCAATGCTTGAGTACCATCATCATATGTTTTAGTGAGATTTTTTATTTGAAGCATACAGGATTATCTCCCAAAAAAAGATATTATTTGCTATGATTATATGATAAAAAAAAGGAAAGGCATTTAACCTTTCCTTTTTTTATCTTTATAAAGATTATTCACCCGCAAGTTCTTCGATTGACATACCTGAAGCATCAAGTATTTGGCGGAAGGGATCATAGTATGTATCATCATGCTCTTCCATACCACTCCATTGATACGCCGCATCCATCGCAGCGAGACCCTCTTCAGTATCAAATAACCCTAGGATGCCTTTTACAAGCGTTGCTTTCACATCCTCCGGGAACCCGGTTACAAATTGAATACCGTCATTGGGAATATCAGGCTCAACTGCAATAATCTTGGTTTTTTCCATGATATCCGGATAATCTTCTTCAATACGGGCGCGGGCATCAACATAGGAAGTGCCGAAATCGCAGTCACCGTTATATACGCCTGCCGCAGCCGCTTCATGAGAACCAGCTTCCACTATTTCACCCAGATCTGTTTCTACGTCAATTCCGATACCTTTAAACATAATTGATGGAACAATGTAACCGCTTGCGCTTAATTTATCAGTTACACACCAAGAAGCGCCCTTTAGGTCTTCCAGTGTCTCAAAGTCGCTATCAGCTTGTACAATAAATTGCCCGTTGTAGAAAGCAGAACCGTAGCGGGTTGAAACCAAGGCCACGTCTGCGCAGCCCTTTTCAGCAGCTAACACATATGAGAATGTTGCCAGAGCAGCCATATGGGCTTTGGGTTCATCCTGGCACATTGCCTCAATGACACCTGCGTAGCTTGTCGCTACGAATGGCTCAATCACAAGGCCCGTTGATTCATAAAGCAGGGCAGCCATGTCTTCAAATCCTGATAGAACACGCTCGGTTTCACCAGATGGGACAGCGGCGAAAAGGATTGGGTTTTCTTCTGTGCCGATATCCTTAAAAGGGTCCTTAGGTTGACATGCTGCAAAGAGCATTGCGGATATCACAACCAGAGACAGGACGATTAAATATTTCTTGCTGTATTTCATAACTTTCCTCCTTCTTTCATTGAATGGATTTTATTTAATTAAAATATATATCAGGTGCAATTCTTTTGCAAGGTTTTTAAGATGAATTATTGATAATTTAAGATTAGAATAATATACACACTAAAATGATAAGGCACTAACAGAAATGAATTTATTAACCAAAAAGCAGCACGATATAATAGCTGAAGAGAAATCACTCCTTTTATCAAATTCAATTTTCTTTTCATCAATCAACAGTGATAAGAATGATCTCCACCTTTTAAAAGACACTCTGGCGCAACTTGATGAGATGTTTCTTATAGTCATCGCGGGGGAATACAACTCTGGAAAAACCGCATTCATTAATGCTCTCCTGGGGAATTCTTTCCTGAAAACAGGAATTACACCTACAACGGATAAGATCACAGTTGTCAGTTATGGCAATTCTCAGCGAGAGCAGATTATAGAGCCGGGAAAATCATCAATTGAATTGACCGCCCCCCTTTTAAAGGATGTCCGCATTGTTGATACGCCCGGGACCAATGCTATTTTACGCAAGCACGAATCCTTGACAACCGATTTTATCCCGCGATCAGATATTGTTATGTTCGTTACTTCAATTGACCGTCCGTTTACTGAAAGCGAGCGAAAGTTTTTAGAAAAAATAAAGAATTGGGGAAAAAAAATAGTCTTTGTCATAAATAAGATCGATATCATAGAGAATCAAGACGATCTTATAAAAGTTATAGATTTCGTTTCCACTAATGCCCGGAAGCTATTAGGAATACCCCCGGTGATTTTTACAATCAGCGCGAAGGCTTCATTAGCGAATCTTAAAAAAGGCAATAGAGACGATTCTTTAATAAAGATTGAAAAATTCATTCATAACACGCTGGACCAGGGAGAACGTATTCGTATAAAGCTCAACAACCCTCTTCATATACTGGAAAATCTGACCATTAAATATGATGAAATTAATCAAACCAATACCAATTTGATCCAGGAAGATAGGAACCTATTAGATGATATACATAGGCAAATAGCATTATTTCGCGAAGATTCATTACGTCGATTCAACTTTAGATACGCTGATATTGACAACGCGATCCTTGAATTTGAAAAGAGAGGGCAATCATTCTTTGAAGAAACATTTCGCATTGGCCGCATTTTTGATCTCCTGAATAAAGAAAGGATTCAACGCGAATATAAGGATACTGTTGTTAAAGATATGGCGATTCAGATCGATAATAAAGTAGATGACCTTATTGATTGGTTGGTGGATGAAAATTACAATCAGTGGCAGATTGTGAATGGCAAGATTAATCAGCGTATGTCAATTTTTAAAAACAGAATATTAAGTGATTCGCATTCAAGGGAAATACAGGTTGAAAGAAAGAAAATCATTTCCAAAGTAAAAAGAGAAGCACAGCGTGTTGTTGAAAAATTTAACCGTGATACCGAGGCCCAGCAGATCGCTGAAGATGCCCAGATGGCCGTTGCTGCTTCTGCTGCCATTGAAGTTGGCGCACTTGGTTTAGGTACATTGGTAACAATTTTAGCTACAACAGCATCTGCTGATCTGACCGGGATTCTCTTAGCTGGTTTAACCGCCACATTGGGATTTTTCATCATTCCTACCAGGAAGAAACAGGCGAGAAAATTATTCCAGGAGAAAATTATTGCTATTCGCAGCCAGCTCTCTATTTCTCTGAAAGAAGAAATCACACGCCAAATAGATTTTGTGATTGATAATATCCAGGCAACAATTGCCCCGTATGAAAGATTTATAAGAACTGAGCACCAAAAACTGTTGAATAATAATCAGCATTTTGAAAATTCCCGAAAAAAAATTTCTCAATTAAGAATTGATATCAAAAACATTTAATTATCATCTTTGAAATATTCTAACAACTCATGGAGTAACTCGTGAAATTGATCGCAGCATTAGACCAGGGCACTACCTCCACTAGATGTATTTTATTTGATCAAAAAGGGAATATCATATCTTCTGCGCAAAGAGAACACAAACAAATCTACCCTCAACCCGGATGGGTTGAACATGACCCAATGGAAATTTTAGAAAATACCAGGGAAGTATGTTCTTCTGCTCTAGAGCAAGCAGGAATTTCATCGAGTTCAATATCTGCGATTGGCGTTACCAATCAACGGGAAACAACTATACTTTGGAATAAGAAAACAGGCATTCCCTATGGGAACGCGATCGTTTGGCAAGATACTCGCACTGATAAGATCTGTGCAGAACTATCAGCGTCCGGCTATCAGAAGATTTTCAAAACAAAAACCGGCCTCCCTATCGCCACATATTTTTCTGGGCCGAAGGTCAAATGGCTGATTGATAATAATCCAATAATAAAAGATGATATTTCCAAAAACGATGTATATTTTGGGAATATAGATACCTGGTTGATCTGGAATCTTACCGGAGGTACTCGCGGTGGAAAGCACTTTACGGATGTTACAAATGCTTCTAGAACGATGATGATGGACCTTCATACACTATCCTGGGACAAAGAACTCCTTGATATTCTGGAAATACCTCAGGAGATACTTCCTCAAATTAAGCCATCTTCATGCTATTTCGGTGACGATGAGAATATTCTCCCCGGAGCTCCTATTTGCGGTGACCTCGGTGATCAGCAAGCAGCACTTTTTGGACAGGTTTGTTTTCAACCCGGTGATGCGAAAAACACATACGGAACCGGTTGTTTTATGCTTTTAAATACAGGAGTCGAAATCATTAAAAGCAATCATGGGCTGTTAACAACCGTTGGGTATAAGATTGGGATTGAAAAACCTATTTATTGCCTTGAAGGTTCGATAGCCATAACTGGCGCATTAGTTCAATGGCTGCGTGATAATATTGGAATCATTCAATCTTCTCAAGAAATCGAATCTCTTGCCAAATCAGTTGATAACAATGGTGGTGTATATTTCGTCCCAGCTTTTTCAGGATTATATGCCCCGCACTGGCATGCAAATGCTCGCGGATTGATTATAGGTCTAACCAGCTATGCAAATAAAGGGCATATCGCACGCGCAGCTCTCGAGGCAACTGCTTACCAAACATTCGAAGTGTTAGAAGCAATGAAAAAAGATGCAAATATCGATTTGAACATTCTAAAAGTCGATGGGGGGATGGTCAGAAATGATCTCTTGATGCAATTTCAGGCTGATGTGCTTGAAAAAAATGTGGTCCGTCCAACTGTAATTGAAACTACGGCGCTCGGAGCAGCTTATGCTGCGGGATTGGAAGTAAAATTTTGGAAATCGCAGAAAGATCTTTTGAAAAATTGGCAAATAGATACTATATGGCGCCCCTCAATGGATAACGCTGAAAGGTCAGCCTTGTTACACAATTGGAAAAAAGCTGTTGATAGGACCTACAATTGGATATAGAATTAATGACCTTGACGATTTTTATTACTGTCGATAAAATAACATCTTATCTTATTCAAATGAGCGAAGGTAACCTCTTATGAGGTGAGAGGCGCGAAAGGAAAGAAATGGAAAAAGTACTATTAAAAGCAGAAAAAAGAACAATCACTGGCAAGAAAGTTAAGAATCTCCGCCTCGCCGGAAAAGTTCCGGCGGTTATTTATGGAGGGGAAATAAAATCACTCCCAATTATTCTAGACACAAGAGGTACAACCAATACCTTGAATAAAGTGTCTGGCTCTACAATTCTCACGATTGATGTTGAAGGCAAAGAATATCCCGCTTTAGTTCGTGAAATCCAACAGGATTACATAAAAGGAGAACTTCTTCACGTTGATTTTCTTGTAGTTTCCCTGAAAGAAAAACTCCGAACGAATGTTTCAATATCATTGATAGGTGAAGCTCCAGTATTGGAGGAATACAGTGCATTGATTGTTTCAGGTCTTGATCAGATCGAAGTTGAATGCTACCCACAGGATCTGCCCGAAGTCATTGAGGTTGATGTTTGCTCCCTGGAAGAGCTCGGTGCCGCTATTTATTTAAAGGACATTCCAGCCATTGAAAATGTTGAGTTTTTATCAGATCCAGAAGAATTAATCGCTGTTGCCTCAGCTATCAAGGAAGAGATCGAGGAAGTTATTGAGGAAGCCGAAATTCTAGAAGAAGTTGAAGAAGGCGCTGAACCAGAAGTAATTGAACACGGTAAAGAAGATGAAGAAGGCACTTCTGAGGAAGCTTAATTTAAAAATTTTTACAACCAATAGCGAAGCATATCGCTTCGCTATTTTTTTACTATTTTAAGTAACCGTTTCACTAGAGAAGCTGTTATTCCCCAGACCTTCTCTCCATCATAATCTGAAAATACTATAACTGAATGTCTTTCTGTATTTTGTCCTTTATATATTTCTGTGTATGAATTCTTCGGATTGCGCAACCAATTTAAAGGGATATAAATAATTCGATCTACTTCAAATTTATTTATTTGAATTTCATCAAGGTTATGAATAAAACTGACAAAAGGATATATATAGAATCCCGTTGTGGTATTTTCGGCTTCTAGTTCACCTAGGATTTCTATGCCATCCTTTTTTAATCCAATTTCCTCCTTAGTTTCCCGCAAGGCGGCAGCCAGTGGATTTGCATCCACTTTTTCAATTGTGCCACCAGGAAATGAAATCTGATTCTGATGATTATTTACCAAATTTGATCTCTTCGTGAACATAATAACAAGTTCATTTTCCCAGAATGTTATTGGAATTAATACAGATGCTTTTATAAGATCAGGATCTATCGATTTATTAAAAATATCTTGATTAATGTTTAATAAATTTTTACTTGTAGAATCTATGAATTTCCTAACACGAAAATTCATCATTTCATTTTCTTTGAATAACACACCCGCAATAATTACATATAGCGGTTGATGCATCAAACCAATCAACCTCTTTAGGATTCACCGGCCCTCCACAGTTACCACAATTTGAAGGCAATTGTATAGAATGGTTGTAATGTTCTATTGCTTTTGCCCAGACACCTGAATTCTTCACATCCTCCGGTACATTTTCAGAAATCCAATCCTGCACAAAATTCGCAAGGTCTTGTTGGTTATTATCACGCAATCTATCAACAGTAAATTCAGTGCTTTTCTTTAATTGTCTCCATTTCTTCCTATCAAGTAACCAGGTAAACCCCTTAATCAGAGTCTCTTTCGCTTCTTCGAGTTTATCAGCTTTCATAAATGAAGTAGATGATCGAAAATATAAATTAGAGGTTTGTGGAATATTCCTCATTTTCGCTTTTTCAGCGATTCTTAAATAAAATTCCGCTGCTTTCTGATATTCCCCTGCAGCAAATAATTTATGTGCTTCCAGCAGTTTTGGCGGAATTTGTGGTCTCTTCCGCATGCCAGGTGCTCTCCTTCTCAGCGGATAGATAGGTCGTCTTCTCATTTTTCCTCCATATTCTTTTTACATTTATTAATTGGTCGTGCAAAGATTAAATAACCAGTATGTGCAACCATTCTATCAGTAGGCCGGAGTTTGCTTGCTTCCGCCTGATAATGGCGTAGCATTATCTCAGATACCTCAATAAAAGCAAATTGCTGTCTGCGTAATTCAATCAATAATTTTATTATCTGGTTAGTTGTCGGAAGAATAGTTCCAAAAAACCCTCCTGGGACAAGAGCGATTTTCACCTTTTCTAAATAATCATATGGGTTAGGAACATCCAGGAAAATTGCGTCAATATTATTCTGGTCAAATCCATCCTCAATATTCTTTTGGATAAAAGTAACTCTTTCTTCTATACAAAGCCGCTTCAGGTTTTTCTTAGCCAGATTCTGCATTTCCGGCCTCATTTCATAGCTATATAAATGACCCCCATCACCAATTACCGCGGCAATTACCTGCGTCAAACTACCAGAACCCGTTCCGGCTTCTATCACTTTTGTTCCATTGATGATATTCAACTTCAATAATAGATATCCGATATCCTTCGCATACATTATCTGCGTATTACGCTTTGTTGTCTTGATCAGTTCTTCAATTCCTGGTTGAAATAAATAGAATGGACTTCCCTTGTGGCTTAAGATTTCGCTTCCCCATTTCTGGCCGATAAGATCATCATGATTCACAATGCCGCGATGTGTTTGCAAAGTGCCACCTTGAATGAGAGGAAAAATAAAGTAATTTTGCTTAGAACCAATCAGTAAAATCAGATCTTCTTCCTGTGCTGTTTTTCGAGATGTAATCCAACCCATTCTTACCCTCTCCGAGGCATATGATTATTGATTTTCACCAGAGATCCAATAACCGATCAAACCCAGTATAAAACTACTCAAGACTGCAGTTCCAAAAAAAATCGGCCCGTATTTGAAATAAAATAATCCATATCGAAATCCCAAATTATTACCAACCCAAAAACCAATCCAGGAAAATAAAATTGATAGCAGTAAACGTAATGGTTTACCGTTAAAAATCAAGTGGATCAGTGACCCAACTAATCCTGCAATGAGACTACCGAATATGAAAACTGGAAATGTGATATTAGCCATATTATTTTTTAATTTCAGAAATCATCCCTCCACCCAATACTTCATCATCTGAATAAAATACCGCATATTGTCCTGGTGTAATATCCCGTAATGTACAAGATAGCTTAATATGGAATGCATTTTCACTCCTTTTTTCAATACTGCATCCAACAGAAGGAGACCTGTATCTAATTTTAACATCACATGTGAATGGTGTTATAGGTTCGTGATGAATCCAATTCAAATTATTAACCATCATTTGATCTCCCCCTAATTCATCTATATACCCAACAACAAGTTGATTCTTCATTGAATCTTTTCTGATCACGTAATACGGTTTCTCAGCTGATACCTTGATACCTTTTCTCTGCCCGATTGTGTAATAAACCAATCCTTCATGGCGGCCTATCTTTTTTCCGGAAGTATCAACAATACCGCCAGGATAGATTAAATCAGGTATAGATTCACTTATGAATTGCTTATAATGGTCACTGTTTACAAAACATAGGTCCTGGCTTTCCCCAAATTCTATTGTCATTAGTCCCAGCTTTTTGCCTAAATTTATATTATCTTTCTTATACGTCTCTCCCAATGGGAAGATTATTCTGGATAGAAATTCCTGATTAAGGTAACTAAGCATATAGGATTGGTCTTTTTGGGGATCAATGCCTTTTAAAAGTCTATAATACTCATTATTATCATAATCGGTACGCGCATAATGTCCAGTTGAAATGTAAGCTATTTTTTCTTTGTCTGCGTAATCTTTTAAAAATTTAAATTTGACTAATGAGTTACATATTACACACGGATTTGGCGTTCTCCCTTTTGATAATTCTGATAAAAATTTTTCAACGACCGTCTTTCTAAAATAATCTTCATACTTAATAATTTCAATTTCAAAACCAATTTTTTGTTTGACATCATCTATAAGTGATTTTTTCATAGTTGATAAATTTGAATGGGCATTCTCCCACGTCCAAAATTGGAAGTGAACACCCACAACTTCATATCCCATTTCTTTTAATAAATAAGCGGATACCGCACTATCGATTCCCCCGCTTATAGCTAACGCTACTTTCTTCTTCATTATCACTACAGATTATTCCCTAGTTGTTATAATAACAAAAATTATAATGGCACTGGAGGAAAGATGACACCTCAAATTAAGTTCGGAACTGATGGATGGCGAAGTAATATTGCTGGTGATTTTACTTTCGAGAGTGTTAAGAGGTGTACTCAGGGTTTTTCAAACTATTTGAGTAACATGGAAAGCGATATTAAAAAAGTAATTGTAGGATATGATAAACGTTTTCTTTCTGAATATTTCGCAAGGTCCGTAGCGGAAGTTCTCGCGGGTAACGGTTTTCTTGTATTCCTTACTGACGATGCCACACCCACCCCGGTAATCTCCTTTGCTGTAGTGAACGAAAAAGCTATCGGTGCGGTGAATATAACAGCATCTCATAATCCTCCTACTGATAACGGATTTAAAGTACGTGATGAAAATGGCGGTGCAATCGCTCCAGATGGTTTGAAATCAATTGAAAGTCTGATACCTGATGATATAGCTGAGGTCAATACTATTCCTTACAATGAAGCATTAAATCAGGGATTAATTGTAGTTTTTGATCCAGCACCAGACTACATTACTCATATTGAGAAATTGATTGATCTCAGACCAATTAGGCAAGCTGGTTTGAAAATCCTTGTAGATCCTATGTGGGGAAACGGTGCTGGTTGGTTTCCCCGTCTTCTTGGAGGTGGGAAAACAGTCGTTGAGGAAATCCACAATGTTAGAAATCCCATCTTTCCTGAAATGGGTAGACCCGAACCTATTCCACCTAATGTGGATGTTGGACTGCGCGAAGTGGTTAAACGAAAATTTGATGTTTTATTAATAAATGACGGCGATGCTGATCGGTTTGGGTTGGGGGATGAAAATGGCAATTTTATTAACCAGCTTCAAGTATATGGCTTATTAGCTTATTATCTATTAGAAGTTCGCGGTTTTCGGGGACCGATTGTAAAAACTCTTTCCACAACATCTATGCTTATTAAATTAGGGGAAATATACTCAGTTCCTGTTTATGAGACCGGCGTTGGGTTTAAATACGTTGCCCCAAAAATGATAGAGACAGATGCACTTATTGGCGGCGAAGAATCAGGCGGATTTGCTTTTCGTGGGAATGTTCCTGAACGTGATGGAATCCTTGCGGGTTTATATATTTTAGATATGATGGTGAAACTCGATAAAAAACCATCGGAATTATTAGATTTACTTTTTAGCAAAGTTGGTCCTCATTATTATGACCGTATAGATCAAAAATTTTCGGGGGACCGACAAAATAAAATCGATAGGATCTTGAATGCTAAACCTGATAGCATTGCTGGCTTAAAGGTTACTGATTTTACTGATACTGACGGCTTTAAATTCTCTTTTGAAGATGGGGGATGGTTATTAATCAGATTTTCAGGCACCGAAGCATTAATCCGCGTTTATTGCGAGACCACTCACAAAAACAAAGTACAGGCGATTCTCACCGCTGGCTTAAAGATCGCTGGTTTAACAAACAAGAATGATTGATACTCACTGTCATCTTTATTTAAGACAATTTGATAATGACCGTGATGATGTCATTCTTGGAGCAATCAGGGATGGTATCCAATGCATTCTAGTTCCAGGTATTGATGTTGTCACTAGTAAAAAATCCATCAAGCTTTCATCAAAATACCCGGAAAACATTTTTTCAGCGGTTGGAATCCACCCGAATTATTCCGCAGATTCAAATCCAAATTTAATCCAAGCATTTCTGAAATCTCAACGAAGTAAAATCTTCGCTATCGGCGAAATTGGACTAGATTTTTATCGTGACTTCTCGCCCCGCGATACACAGATTGAAGTATTCAACAGAATGCTCGAAATCGCAAAAGAATTTAATCTACCAATTTGCATACATAACCGAAATGCCGATCATGAAATATTAAGCATTCTCGATAAATGGTACTATGAAAGCGTGGCCGATCCAATTTCAACGCACAAAGGCGTTTTTCATGCTTTTAACGGATCCGAAAAGATATCAGAATGGGGAATCGCACATGATTTCACCTTCGGTATCGGCGGGTCATTAACGTATAAAAAATCAGATCAATTGCGCAATATGGTCAAATGGATTGGGTTAAATCATTTAGTACTAGAAACAGATGCACCTTATTTATCACCCATGCCTTTCCGTGGAAAAAGAAATACACCACAATATTTAACTCTTATTGTGGAATCACTTGCTGAAGTATTCGACTGCACAGTACAGAAAGTGATCAAAAAAACCGATGAAAATGCAAATCGCTTATTTAATTTTAAATAAAAAACGCCAATTCTATGGCAATTATTCAGTGCGCTGGGGGGGATTTGAACCCCCACGCCTTGCGGCACATGGCCCTCAACCATGCCTGTCTGCCAATTCCAGCACCAGCGCAGATATTTTACAATTATAATCGGCAATATAAGAATGTCAAGAGAGTGCCATGAAAACAAGTCAAAGGTGAAAATATGACAATTATTTTAGATGCAATGGGGAGCGATAATTACCCATCTCCTGAAATTTTAGGCGCGATAGAAGCAAAAAAAATAATTTCAGAAGAAATAATTCTTGTTGGAGATAAAAAACTAGTTAAACAGAAAATGGAGGAATTATCTGTAGATAAAGATTCATTTACAATCGTTCATGCTCCAGAAATCGTTGAAATGTGGGAGAAACCTGTTGAATCCGCGAAGATAAAACCTAATAATTCGATGGCGGTTGGCATTCGTTTGGTAAAGGAAAAAAAAGGGGCCTCTTTCGTCACTGCCGGGAACACTGGTGGAGCAATGTTTAATGGGCTAAGGGTTTTAGGAAGAATGAAAGGTGTTCAACGCCCGGCATTATGCGCAATTTTCCCTACAAAAAAAGGTAACTGCATAGTTTTAGATATTGGTGCAAACGCTGATTGCCGCCCAGATTTTTTACATCAATTCGCAATAATGGGAAGTATATATTCAAAAATAATCAACCACATTGACAATCCAAAAGTTGGCTTGATATCAAATGGTGAGGAAGCTGGGAAAGGAAACCAATTAGTGAAAGATACTTTTAAACTGCTTGAAAAAAGCACAGTTAATTTTATTGGTAACGTCGAACCAAAAGAATTATTTGCGGGTGAAGCGGATGTTGTAGTTACAGATGGTTTCACCGGAAATGTTTTTGTGAAAGGTAGTGAAGCGATCGCAAAATTTATTATTGATGTATTAAAAGATTCTCTAATGGGTTCCTTCAGGACAAAAATAGGCGCGTTATTAGCCAGACCATCTTTTAACAGTATAAAATCGTTGGTTGATCCCAGCGAGATTGGCGCTGCACCTCTTCTTGGTTTAGATGGATTGGTTTTAGTTGGACATGGACGATCAGACTCACAGGCAATAACTAATTCTCTTATCTTAGCTCATAATGCAACTAAATCGCATTTGATTGAAAAAATGCGTGAAGGAATATCATCCAAACTATAAAAGGAATACTATGAAACTTTCTATAAATAATAAACTTATTGAACGAAATAATAAGATCGCACAATTAACACTCTATATTTCTTTAGCACTTCTTACGATCGGATTTATTTGGACACTGCGAAATTCGGAACCTTCTAAATCTTTAATTGGTTATCTGATTCTCATCCCCGCGTATTTGCTCGTTCAGGTCAGTATATTTATGGCAAATCGCTGGGGGAAATCTCCGCGCCCTGATGAGATCGTTGTTCAGGCCTTAAAAGGCTTAGATGATAAATACACTCTCTATAATTACACAACGGGGGTTCCACACTTGCTAGTGGGCCCAAACGGGGTTTGGATAATTAATCCCTATCATCATAAAGGCGAAATTTCATACAATCTTGAGAAAAAACAATATCAGCAAAAGGGTGGTCCTAATTTCATCGCAAAATATTTTGCTCAAGAAGGTTTACCAAATATCAACAGAGAAGTTAATACATTAAAAAGGGATCTAGATAATTATTTAAAGAAAAATTCAATTATTATTAATAAGAATCCAGAAGTTGTCAATCTATTTTATTCAGATAAAATATTTCTTAAAACAAACAATTCCCCAGATATAAATTTAAAAACCAGTAAATTAAAAGATTTTATTCGCAAATATGTTAAAAAGGTTAAAATACCTCTGGAAAAAATTGAAGAACTTCGCCGTCAATTACCTGAACCTGATTAAGAATTTGCTGCTCATTCCATATGAGCAGCTTTTTTCAAAGTTCTAATTTCATGATCGGATAAATACCGCCACTCACCAGGTTTTAATGTATCTAATTCTAATGTAGCTATCCGTGTTCTGATGATTCTCTTGACAGGTAAACCCAGCAGTTTCCCTATTTCCCTGATTTGTCTTTTTTTACCTTCTTTCATTTTTATTTTGAGCCATGTACCGTGATTACTTTGATTAACAATAGATAAATCAGTAGGAAGAGTTTGATATCCATTATTTAAAACAACACCACTACGCCAAGCTTTCAATTGTTTTTGATTAGGTTTATTCGTTATTAATACGTGGTACTCTTTCTCATGTTCATAACGAGGATGCGTTAATCTATTTGCCAACTCCCCGTCATTTGAAAGTAATATCAATCCTTCACTTAAATAATCCAATCGACCAATGATAAACAAATATTCATCTAACGCAACAAGATCAATAACAGTTTTTTTATCTTCTTGTTTTTTTATTTCCGATAACACTCTTCTGGGTTTGTTTAAAGCAATATATATTTTTTTATATGTTGCTTTACTGATTGGACATCCATTAACCTCAATCAGATCTTCTACAAAGTTTCCCCGATCTCCTAATTTCGCAATTTTCCCATCGATCTTTACACGGTTATCAGCAATTAACTTCTCGCACTCCCTGCGAGAACCATATCCTTGTTTTGATAATATTTTCTGTAGCCGCTCTTTTTCCAAATTAGTCTTTTAATATTTTTGTTTCTTCACCTGAAATATCCATTGGCATTTCAAATGGCGGAAGGTTTTTAATTGAAGTTAAACCAAATTGATTAAGGAATTCAGTTGTTGTACCATATAGGATTGGTCGGCCTACACCTTCTGCTCTCCCCACCTCTTCAATTAATCCCTTGCTTAATAAATTTCTTACAACGCCATCACTATTCACCCCTCTTACCTCTTCAATCATAGGTCGAGAGACAGGTTGTTTATAAGCAATAATTGCCATCGTTTCCAATGACGCTTGGCTTAGTGTAGTGGTTGTTTCAATCCTAAGGAAATCTTCAATTACTTTTGATAGCTCTGGTGCAGTTACTAATTGTACTTTCTTCCCCTTCCATTGAAGTCTTAATCCTCTCGTCTTCCGATAATGATTATCTAATTCCTCTAAAGCTAATTTAATGGTCTTAACTGTTTCGTTAAGTGCTTTCGCAAGTTCAGAAACCGATATTGGCATAACTGCTACGAATAGCAATACTTCAATAATCGCTGGTAGTGTGTATTTAGCTTTTATTTTCGATAATTCCTTCATGTTATAATTTATTATTAAGTAACTTTTGTGATTATACTCTATTGAAAAACTTTTTATCTATGCGTATTCTTATTACAGGTGCAGCTGGTTTTCTTGGTTCTCATCTTTGTGATCGTCTGATAAATATGGGACATGAAGTTATCGGAATGGATAATTTCATCACAGGAAACAAAGAAAATTTAGCACACCTATCAGGAAATCCATTATTTACCTTTATAAGGCATGACGTCGCCAATTTCATTTTTGTTCCTGGCAAAGTTGATGCCGTACTTCATTTCGCTTCCCCTGCAAGCCCAAATCCTAATTCACCCTTTGGATTCCCTAATTTACCAATTCAGACCATGAAAGCTGGCGCACTTGGTACACATAATACTCTGGGATTGGCAAGAGATAATAACGCTAGATATATCCTTGCTTCAACGAGTGAAATCTATGGTGATCCTCAAGTTCATCCGCAAAGTGAAAATTATTGGGGACATGTGGACCCGATAGGCAAGAGATCTGTATATGATGAGGCAAAGCGTTTCGCTGAGGCTTTAACAATGGCTTATCATCGATATCACAATATCAACACCGGTATCGTTAGAATTTTTAACACCTATGGACCTTGTATGCGGCTTGATGATGGTAGGGTTATTCCTAATTTTATTCAACAAGCCCTGCGTAAAGAGAGTCTCACTGTATATGGTGACGGATCTCAAACACGAAGTTTTTGTTATGTAGATGATCTGGTTGAAGGCATCATCAAATTACTATTATCTAACGAGCATCAACCATTCAACATTGGAAACCCAAGCGAGATAACCATTCTCAAGCTTGCTGAATTAATAAATAATAAGTTATCTAATAAAACAAAATTGTCATTTCTAAAGGGCAAAGTTGCCGGCATTGATCCGGTTCGCCGCAAACCCGATATTTCACGCGTAGAAAATATTCTAAATTGGAAACCTAAAATATCACTCAATAAAGGATTAGACAAAACGATACCTTTTTTCAAAGAGAAACTTAATCTTTAGCTCCCATGCCTCTAAATAAAATTGAAAAAGAGCGTTTCATAAAATTTGCATTTGTGGGCTTTAGCGGTACGATTGTTGATTTTGGAATTTTTAATATTCTTATTTACATACAATTTAGTTCTATTATCGCTAGTACTATTTCATTCATTGTTGCAGTCTTTAATAATTTCTATTGGAACCGCAATTGGACCTATCCTGAATCTAAAATTCACTCCATTTCTTCTCAACTCATAAAATTTGGCGTAGTAAGTATTGCAGGATTAGTAATTAGAACCATTCTTTACAAACTTATCGAACAACCAAGCATAAATTTTGCTGAGGGTTTTTTAATAGAAAATTTTATCTTTTCTGCTAATGTAGTTGGAAAGAATATAACATTAGCATTTGTAATTATTACTGTATTATTCTGGAATTTTTTTGCAAATCGCTTGTGGACATATAAATATATTTGATTTAAGGAATTTCGAATGGACATTTCCCACCGTCGGAAAATTGAAAATCTTTTATCCGGTGTTGTTTTATGGAATACTTTGTCAATGCTAAGCAGTAATGAGGATTTGAATAAACACGAAATTGACAATTCGATTTTGCAAACATAGAACAGTAATTTTATTATTGGGACAGTTTGTATTTTGCTAATGATTAAACCTTATGCCAATATTTAATACCTACTTGATTATGCCAGACCACTATAGATGAAAAAGCGCATAACTCCCAGAATAATTGCAGGAAGCCTCAAAGGTCTTCGCTTGAGATCAATACCCGGAAATAAAACTCGACCGATAACTGATCGAGTGAAAGAAAATCTTTTTAATATTATTGGTAACGACATCATCGATAGTTCATTTTTAGATGCATTTGGTGGAATTGGTTCTGTTGGAATAGAGGCTTACAGCCGTGGCGCCAAATTTATTCAATTTATCGAAAAAAATAAAAAGCCATACTCAACACTTAAAAAGAATCTAGAATACATTTCGAACCATAATGCTTTTAGTTTGATCAATACTGATGCCTTTACATTTCTAAGGAACTTTACATCCAGGAGATTTGAATATATATTTATTGCCCCTCCCCAATATCACCGCATGTGGATAAGATCATTAAACCTCATAGATGGAAATAAGGATATATTGAACGATGATGGTTGGATAATTGTCCAAATCGATCCCGTGGAATATGAATCAATAAAGCTTCTTAACTTCATTGAATTTGATCAGCGTAAATACGGAAGTACATTACTAGTTTTCTTCTATTCTGCTACTATATAACTATGCGCAGTCCCCTATTATCATCATAGATATATTTAGCGAATGTTGGCGGAGAGCCCGCATTGTAGGAATCTGATAATTCTAAAAGAAAGGGAATATCTTTAACTAAATTCTTAGAATCTTTGATTAAGCTTCTCTTCAACCAAACAAGGCTACCTTCATCAGATTCTTTCAATCTCCCACCCGGATATTTTGCTTTAAATACAAATAAAAGAATACCCGGATTGGTGCCAATCTCAATAAAAATAATTGCTATAAGGCTCATTTCTTCAATTGTTAATCCCGATTCTTCTAAAATTTCTCGTTTTGCTGCTTCATATGGTTCTTCCCCCTTTTCTATATGCCCGCCTATCCCGTTGAGTTTAGAAAATCCAAATGAATCCCTTTTATTTTTATGAATGAGTAATATTTCCTCATCTCTTTCAATCAAAATCAGTGTTCTTGGTACCACCTGATATTTAGATTTGATAACACTAGTGTTATATTCCATGAATAAATCCTAGGCACTAATTTATTGCATTATAGATTGAAACAGAGGGAAAAAATAATATTCTTATTATTCTCTGCTTATTTATTAAATGAATGATTATGTAAGAAATATTGGATGCCCTAAAAATTCTTTTACTTTAGGTAAATAATTCTTTTTATCATAATATGCTTCTACATCCGCATATCTTTTGCCAGAAATTACATAATCTAAGGGAACAGTTGTATATTTTCCATCCTTGATAGCAGTAAGCTTCCCCGATTCATTATTCTTTATCAATTTTATTGCAATATTCCCATAAGCCATTCCAACCATTCTATCCAAAGAATCTGCGGGGCCAGATCGAATGACATATCCCAATCTTTGGTACATTGTGTTAGTTTTTGTGATCCGCTTGATCTCAGATGCAATCGATTCTCCTATACCACCCAATTTACGATGTCCAAAAGCGTCCGCTGTTCCCTTTTCAATAATTTCTCCTCCCTTATAAGTAGCTCCTTCCGAAACCGTCATAATTGCATAGTTAGAAGGATTTCGTCGTTTATCTTCAACAAGAAAACCGGCTAGTTTATTTATGTCAAAAGGAACTTCAGATATCACTGCTCGGTCTACATGAGCTAACATAGCTGAAATTAAACACGTTTCTCCTGAATTTCTACCAAATAGCTCAACAATACCTATCCTCTCATGAGAACCCACACTGGTTCGCATGTTTGTGATCAAATATACGCTGCGAGTAACTGCAGTTGAAAACCCAATACAGTAATCTGTTCCATAAACATCATTGTCCATTGTTTTAGGGATACCGACAACCGAAAAACCTTCTTTATGAAGACGCGCAGAAAATGAAAGGGTGTCATCTCCCCCAATTGAGATTAAAGAATCTATCCCAATTTCCGAAAGAACTTTTAACACATAATCCGTATAGTCAGTTGTACCAGCATCATCAATCTTTTTCCCATAGGCAGAATTAACAAGAAAGTCGGGAATTAAATCATTTTGTACTCTCTGCGGGTTTGTTCTGGAGGTATGCAGAAATGTTCCACCAGTCCTATCGATCTTACGGACACTTTCGAAATCAAGCTCTTGAATATAATAATCATGTGTCGACGGTTCATCAAAATCATAATGCAGCAACCCGCGCCATCCTCTTCGTATTCCATATATCTTATAACCTTCTTCTAATGCACCCAATACTACCGCTTTAATTGCCAAGTTCAAACCAGGAACATCTCCCCCACCAGTAAGAATGCCTATTGATTTCGTCACATTTTCCTCCGAATAATTAAGATTTTAATATCATTAATAAAAATTCCTGGAAGTATAGCATAATACATTTGGTTATGATTTCATCCACTATCACCTATCAGATATGGTCGTGTTATCCACAAGCGTACCCAATATAAGTTTGCAATTAAAAAGAACGCAATTGACAAGAGAATGATCGCGGCCCCTTTCGTAGAGACTGCTATTGAACTAAATATTTGTAAAAGTAAGATTCCAGCAGACATCATTGTTAAAAAGAGATAAAAAACCAGTTTACCCAAACTATTTAATTTTTTCCACCAAATACTAATTATAAGGATAAGTGAAGGGAAAAATAAAACAGCTGAATACAAATTCGGTTGTATCATCACATAATAATTTAATAACCCACTGATACTAAGCAACCATATTTTTTCTCCAGCTGTATCCTTTGGAGTTCGAATAATTTCTAATGCCAATA
The DNA here is from genome assembly GCA_964383575.1 of uncultured Pelolinea sp. GTDB lineage: Bacteria > Chloroflexota > Anaerolineae > Anaerolineales > Anaerolineaceae > Pelolinea. Next base: position 58,388 of record CAYLHI010000006.1, on the reverse strand, counting down.
AAGAAATGAGTACTATAGGAACAATAACGAAAAGATTATTTACAAATATGCCATATTTCACTTGAATCCCATCAATATAATTTGTAAAAGGGAACCTTGATGGAGTTAGTAACAAGTTTTTCAGCCAGCCCATAATCCAATTCCTATCAAAAATTGTTAAAAAAACAGATAGCAGCCCAATAGTAATGATTGACCAAAAGATAACTGAATATTCCCTTTTAGTTATTAATATAACCAATAACACAAGAACCGTAAAAAACATACTAACCGGATCAATGAAAGACAATCCCAAAAGTATTCCTGATAATATTGGCTTTTTTTTCTCCTCATAAAAAAATACTGCGATAATCAATGTCAGCTGAATAATTGAAGTATTTGCAGATAATATGTTTTTTTGGATAAAAAACACAGCGGCGGATGAAAGATAGATACATATTCTTTCAATTATCTTAGGTTTCCATTCCAGTAAATTGAATAACATTTGCATTGTCATTAGTATGCAAATCTGATTTATCGTAACGAATAACGCAGAAGCCCATAAGTAATTCGGAATTACGGCAAACGGAAAATAAATCATCAATTGAAAAATAGGCATTTCAAATTCAGTCTTATTATCATTAATCACCCATTTCTCATTCTTTGCAATACCACTTATGTATCCTTGGATCTCCTCATCATATGGGCTTTTTCCATTAAGAAAAAGTATCTTAGACTGTGTTAATGAAATTTTTAAATCATCTGACACATATGTGTATAAAACGAATCGATTGAAGATAAAAGCAATAATAATTATTAAAGTAATGATAATTATCCGGTTACGAATTATCTTTCCATCATGATCCGTATTTATGTATTCCAAAAATCGATTTATTTCAGGGAGCATTTCTTGAACTCAGGTAAGTATCTCTTCAATATATTTCTTTTTGTTGAGAGCACGGGCAATCTTCCCACTACTTGTTTTTATTAGCCATTTCTTATCAACAAGTAAAACATTGCGTAGGGCAATTGCGGATTCACGAGTTACCTTATTTCTAATGCTCTCACTGATTGAATCTTTTTGATTTGTATACTCATTTTCAATTTCAGCGATAATCACAACATCTTCAGTACCCTTCAATTCATTATAAACACCAAACGCAACTACACGACCAGGATGGACACCCTCAATTTCCATAGCAATTGTTTCTAAATCCTTCGGATAAATATTCTTTCCTCCAACAATGATTAGGTCTTTTTTTCTTCCACTTATGTAAATTTCAGAATTTGCCTTGTACCCAAAATCCCCGGTTTTAAACCAACCATTAACAAATGATTTTCTTGTTACGTCATCACGGTTGTAATATCCATCCAGCATACAATTGCTGTGAATTACAATCTCGCCAACTTGTCTTTCATCAAGAAATTTACCCGAAGGATCGATAATTTTCACTTCCACATTAGATATAGGCTTGCCTGCGGAAACCATAAAAACCGATCTATTACCGGGTCTAACTGGAATTGCAATATTCTTTTCCTGAAAAGAAATTAAATCTATCTCATCATATATAATAGGTTGATCAATTCCTCCCTGTGTAACCGCAAATACATTTTCTGCCATTGCATAGCTTGTTGCGAGAGCTTTTTCTTGAAATCCATATGTTTTAAACCGCCCCACAAACATTTCATGGCTGGATAATCGCATCGGTTCTGAGCAATTGATTACAGCACGTAATGAAGATAGATCAACACTATCCAAATCACGATCACGTATCTTCTTTGCGCAAAAATTATATGCAAAATTTGGTAGCCAACATAATGTGCCCTTATATTTGCTAATTGCTTGCATCAATTTATATGGTGCTTTTACCCAATCAAAAGGAGACATTAACACAAGTGGAATTCCATATAACAATGGTAATAAAAATCCCGCAATCAGTCCCATATCATGATACAAGGGAAGCCAGCTTACTATAACGTCATCCCTATTAATTTTTATTGCTGTCTGATAGCTTTCTAATTGATTAAAGACTGATTGGTGAGATAATGCCACCCCTTTTTGTAATCCAGTTGTCCCTGAAGAATGCTGTAGCAAAGCGACAGCAGAATTACTGCGTGTCAATCCTGCATGGTCAAGTAATTCCTTTTCATGACCGTGATTGAAATCTATTTCATTAGAAATGACCACCGATTTCAATGATGATTTATGGATTTCCAGGAATTTTATTTCTTCCTTAAAATCAGAAAAAGTAATCAATGCTGTCGGTTTTGATATCTCAATCAATGATTTAAAATCTTTACGGTACTTCTCCGGTATTAATTTTTCTGTTAGGTACGGCATTATTGAGGGAATACTTCCATTTAGAACCGCGCCAAAATAAGCAAAGATCAGGTCTAATCCATGCGGCAAGATCAGGATTATCACATCGCCTGAACCGATCCCAGCTTCTTTTAGCGCGTACTCATACCTGCATGCTCCATTAAATATATCTTTATATGTTAGATTGGTATAGCTTCCACCCAATAATATTCTTAGTATTTGTTTATCCGGGAATTTATCTACTTGATCGAGAAATTTCTTGCTTAAGTTAAGGGCCATTTTTAAGCCGGGAAAGAATCAGGTCTGCCAGCTGATCGAGAGAGTCAAACACATCTGAATTCAACTCAGTGTCATCAATTCTTACTTTAAAAACCTCCTCAATAAGCATTGCCAAATCAACTATGCTGAATGAATCAATAAGACCACTTGAAATAAGGGGGTCATCAATTTTGATAATCCTTTCAGGTATATTTATAATATCTTCTGCTATTTTACTTTGCAATGTTGAAATAATTTCTTTTTTAATCATTTATGATTTCTACAATCCTTTCCAAAGTGTGTTTAACGTCTCCAATGCATAATAACTTCGCGTATCCCAGGCTTCGATCGAGATATGAAAACTATCATTTCGCTCAGGATCCAGCCCTCTATGCGGTAAGAATTGAGCTGCTCTCCACCAATTATATAAAGGAATGTCAAATTCAAATGCCAATTTCGCAATATTATTATTAATTTGATGATACCCTTCCACATTATCGGCTTTTGTTGTTAATATTGGAACAGTCCCGTGATCTATTGTAGCTTGGATAACTTTTCGAAGATATTTTTCATACACATCAGGAGGAGTTTCATTCGGCCACCAGCGTTCGAAACTGATAAAAGCAAAACTTGGGTTTGCTTCTCGGAGTTCACATTGCAAAGGGCTTTCACTTGGTTCACATACATCTGGGTCAGCATGCAGCGGTGATAAAGCTGCTGCAACATTTAAGCCCTGCTCAATTGCCATCCCGTCTCTATTGAAATAACCTTTGAAATTATCGATGGTTTCTTGCCAATCTTTTTCATCTTCACGTAGAACATACCTCCCCTCGAGATCATAAATACCCAAGAAAGCTTCTTTGATATTCTGGCAATCTCCAATTTTTGAGAAAGACCTAGAATTAACTTTCTTTTGTATTCCACTCGCATATATAACAATCGCATTATTTGTGACCTCAGGAATAATTGGCCAATCCTGCCACTCCTCCGCTTGGATTCTTATATCAGGTGTAGGCGTCGAACTGTCTATAGTTGCTTGTAGTGTGAACGCTTCGTTATTTTTTCCACTTATTAGCGTGGATTGTATATTTGTAACAGTTTTACTATCAGTACTATCTATTAATGCTTTTGTTGCTTTTGATTCGGTTTGATTTTTACAACTAGACAAAAGTATTAATATAAAACCGCTGTATATTAATACATCAAATCTCTTATTTATTTTCATTATCAACATCTTGGCACATATAATCTTCGACAATAAAAGTGATCTCTTCTGCCAATTTCCTTTCAGCATCCTTGGATAAATGAATTGCACTATTAGTAAATTTCTCCTGTGGAATTAAATCCCAAAAATCAAAATATGCAAAACCATTCTTTTTTGTAAACTCCTTCATTATCAACCGATACTGGTCATATGCCCATCTTGGGTAGTAGTAGTTATATTGAATAGAGTTATTAACCCCTTCACTGATTAATATTGGTTCGTTTATTAAAATGAAATCTGTTCCGGAATTAATCTCAATTCCCTTTTTCATAATTTCAAGTCCTAAAAAGTCTCCAATATTATCATCAGGATTAATTCCATAATATTGTTCAATGGGCTCATAGAAATCTCTTTGCGCATGATTATAGGTTTCGGGATATTCTTGATCTATTCCAGTTGCATCCCATAGAATTCCATACAATTGAAGATTCAATAAGTCAGAAATATTCCTTCTTTGATTCCAGAATGTACTTTCTAAATAATTTTCATAAAATTTCCTTAGTTCAGTTAATTTATATTTTTCTATTATGGAGTTCGCAATACGCGGGTTGTTTTTATTAATTGGGATATCCAATTGTTTACTTTTAGGTAAAGCTTCCAAGGTTGTGAACCATAAGATCAAGTCAGGATTGTATTCTATAACTCTATCAATCAACATCAAATCCTTAAATACGGATATGCTTGGATAACCGATGTTATGGAAAACTATTTTATTATATTTCTCCGTAAATCTTTTGTTCAATAATCCTGAGAGAGTTTCATCTGGTTCTTGAATAATTCCCCAGATTGATGAATCACCTATTAAAACCACATTAAAATCGTCTTCGTTAGTTGGTTTCCCATTAATCTCATGGGATGAGAACATCGCATCAATATTAAATAGACTGAGGTTATAGGATCTTTTTGGATTCTCCCCAAATGGCAATCGATATCGCCCTTCAAATAAAAGATTATATAAACTCAGATCACCGATTGGTAAATTCGTTAATAAAATCCATCCGAAATTAAAAATAATCAAAATGAAAATTGCCTTAATAATTATACGTTTTATTGAAATTGTTGAACATGTAATATCGTTTTTCATTATTTACCAAAAAGAACAAAAAATACTTGCATTGAGTCATTCAAAGTGGGTAATGCGAACCAAACCCAACCCAGGGAAATATATATGAATGTCAGTATTGTTGATATCGTTTTATATATTGTTGATATCTGCCATAATGGTTTCCCGCCCCCTATTTCCCTTGTGATGAATCCTGTTATTCTATTCTGCAGGAACAATCCGATTCCATTCCACGCTCCCCAAGCAATGAAGTTATAACTTATACCATGCCATAGACCTATCAACACCATTGTTGTGATTTGCATGAATGCCATGATGAATTGTGATTTCAAGGATCTAAGTTTGGTTCGGAAAAATCGAGTTAATGGATTGAAATAATAGGCTTGAAACCATCGTGTCAGAGTTATATGCCAGTTTTTCCAAAAGATTGTTAGTGTTGGTGAAAGATATGGTTTGTTGAAATTTTCAGGAAGTTGTATTCCTAATAACTTGGAAATACCTATTGCTATGTGTGTATATCCATTGAAATCAAAATAAATCCTGAAAGCATAAACAATTACCACAAACCACATCCATAATTTTGATGTTATTGCTGCTGATAATGTTTCATTCAAGGATATTATTGCTAATGAGTCTGCTAAAATGAATTTTTGAAACAATCCGGTTGCAATTCGTTCTACACCATTAATAAAATCTTCGGTTACCGGTTTCTTATTGGATAAAATTTCTTTTTGGAAGTGATCAATTCTATCAATAGGTCCAGCTAAAAATGCGGGGAAGAAAAATAGATAACTAAGATATGATTTGAGCGAAATCCTTAGCCCCATCCTTTTTTTACTTTCTATCAAAGTGTGCATCATTCGGAAGGCAATATAAGAATATCCAACCCAGACAATTTCGTCAGATAATGCTAAATTTATCGATTGCTTATTTATTTGTCTTAAGAATGAACTTAATTTGTAAGATAGCAGATTATTTTTAAGTATTGTGAAAATTAATAATAATATACCTGCTATTCCCCACAAAAATATTATTTTATTGTGAAATAAACTTATTGTAAATATTACAAAACTTAATATTATCAGAAATAGAATTGTTTGGATGAAATTTGGTACAGAAACAAACTGGTAAATTCTAAGGTCAGGTACAAAACGAGATATCCCTATCAATAATAAGAAGCTTATAACAAAAACAGATGTAATTATATTTTCTCGTGAGTAAAGTTCTTCTTTCTTAGAGACTATTATCCAGGAAATCATTCCAAAAGTAATACTTAATGTTGGAAACCAGAAATCTAGTGTTCTAATTGCCGAAATTGGTTGAAGCCAATAAATTGTTGCAATGCTAATTAATAACACGAACCATTCCAACCATTTTTCTTTCAGGACTAATCTACACAACAGAGAGATTGATATAAAAATTATTATCTGATTTAAATTCATTTAGAATCCCTGGTATATCCAGAGAGGGGAATCATCACTCGAAACAATAGCCAACCCGATAATAAGCAGGCAAAGAAAAATGGTAATTAGGTTTTCCCTATTAAATATTTTTTTCATTATTATGGATTTTTCGTTGAATTTATTTGTATGAGCATACCCGCCACTGCCCATCTTCCTGCCGCAAGGTGTAAGTTCTTCGTGAAAGGTCAATAGCTCGAATCTCATCATTATAAGTAAGATCCAGCGTTCCTGAGCATATTACAAAAGTACCAGTATCATCCTCTCCAGTGATTTCACAGTTTAACCCTGTAACGGCAGCATCAACTGACAAAAGCGCGTCTACTTCTAAAGTAGCAGATTCTTCCCACTCTTTGCAAGATAAGGCAACAACTTGAGATTTGTTTTTCTCGGCAAGTGCAATAATATAATTTTCAGTTGCCACTGCTGCATTAGATTCTTTCTTATTTCCACAGCCAGACATTACAATAATCGATATTAATAGCAGCACGAATATAAATTTCTTCATTATTATCTCCAATGAAATGTTTCTTTAGGTGCCAATTATAATAAAAAAAGCGGAGAAATTATTCTCCGCAATTTTTTATATTTTTTTACTATAGATTCGGTGATTTTTATACGGTTTTACACCAAGATTCACCAAGTCTTTTCGCATTTCTGTTGCTGTTTCAGCAACTTGCGTTAATTCCCCATGCTCAAAATTAAATGCGTTTGCAGATTTATATATTTCAGAGAACAGGAGTGCATTCCCTCCTCGCCCATGATATTCTGGTAAAACCCCAACTCCATTGAAGGATATCCAATTAGTTTTCTTCAACTCCTTTAAATAACCTATTAGCGCTAGGGGCGATAATTGCCCATTGTATTTTTGCAGAGCTGCTGAAATATCCGGGAAAGCGAATAAAAATCCAATAACTTCATCATTATATGTGATCACCTTCATTAGCTGCGGAACTGCCACAACCATAATGTTATCCATAACAAATTTTATTTCTTTATCTGATAATGGATAATACTCCCAATTATTCACAAAAGTATTATTATAAGCATGCCCAATTTTCCAAGCCCATTTTTTTAACTCTTTCTTCGATGAAAAACGTAAAACTTTGAATTTTCCTTTCTCCTCAACACGCTCAGCGATTTTCTTGATTTTTTCAGGCATGTTGAAATCAGGAATATTTATGTATGAAGAAACCCAATCGACTACTTTTGTAAAACCAAGAGCTTCTACAAATTTTGGATAGTTGGGAAGGTTGTAATTCATCATTGTCATCATTTGTCTCTTATCAAATCCTTCTATTAAAAAGCCATATCCATCAAACGATGACAATCCCTTGGGCCCAACGATCTTATCAAGTCCTCTACCATGCGCCCAATCAAACGCTCGATCAAATAATTTTTCTGCCACAGATTGGTCATCTATACACTCAAACAAATAAAAGGATGCGTTTTTCTCATCATGATATTGGTTGAATTTTTTATTCTCAAGGCAGGCAATTCTTCCGACGATCTCTCCATTATCTCTTGCTGTAAAAAAATCAGCATCAGAATGTTCATAAAAAGGATGTTTACTCTGATTTAGCATTAATTTTATATCAGCAACAATAGGTGGAACCCACTCATCTACATTCTTATATAAACCAAATGGAAATTTCACAAATTCATTTACCTCTTTTTTCGACTTAGTATCAACTTGTTTAATGGTAATCATAATTTTTTACATAACCTTTCTGTATGATAATAACCTTAGTATATATTGAAAATTTTATTTTCTCGTTTGATGATACTATTAACACATGTCTTATAAAAAAGCAACGGAAATCTGCGGGAGTTTTTTTGGTGAATAAAATCCTAATAAAAGAAATCTCGGAACAGCCAGATATCATTGCAAATCTTATTCAGAATGAAGAAGAACATGTGAATAAGATCTGCGCAAATCTTAAAGGGAAGTTTGATTATATTCTTATTGCTGCGAGAGGTACCTCTGATAATGCAGCTCGGTATGCCCAATATTTATTGGGCTCGCACAACAATATCCAAGTTGCATTGGCAACGCCTTCTCTATTTACAATCTATAAAACTCCACCATCCCTTAAGCGCGCGCTTGTAATGGGAATTTCACAATCCGGACAATCACCTGATATTGTTGCTGTCCTTGATACTGCTCAGAAACAAGGACGCCCAACAATATGTATTACAAATGATGAATCATCCCCTCTGGCACATGTATCCGATTTCATAATTCCCTTGAAAGCCGGTAACGAGAAAGCTATTGCGGCTACTAAAACATATACTTCTTCTTTATCTGCTCTTGCATTATTTTCATGTTTATTAAATCATGACAAATTCAAATTAGAAGATCTTAATAAATTGCCCTATAAAATTTCCGAAACTCTTAATAATACGCTTGATAAGATTGAGCAAACAAGCCGCTATCGTTATGTAGAGCATTGCGTTGTCATAGGCAGGGGGTATAATTACTCTACTGCATTTGAAATATCACTGAAAATCAAAGAATTGACACGTGTAATAGCAGTACCATATTCTTCTGCCGATTTTAAACACGGACCTATTGCCACGGTGAATCAGGGTTTTCCCATTTTTATCGTCGCTCCTTCAGGGAAAATGTTTGAGCATATTTTCGATTTCACCGAAAAACTTCTAAATTTAGGCGCAGAATTGATTGTAATCTCTGACAAACAGAAAATATTGAATCGTGGAAAGGCAGTTTTTAATCTTCCGAATGGCATTCCCGAATGGTTATCGCCAATTACGTCAGTAATTCCCGGGCAGTTATTTGCCCGCCAATTAGCTATTGAAAAAGGGTATGATAGTGATAAGCCCAAAGGGCTTTCTAAAGTGACCGAAACATTTTAATTTTCAAATCTATGAAATATTGGAGTTTTTTTGGAAAAGTTTATAATTGAAGGCGGGCATCCTCTATCTGGTAAAGTTTTGCCCTCTGGCAATAAGAACGCGGCACTTCCAATTCTTGCAGCGTGTATCTTAACTGACGAGAAAATCATCTTAAGAAATTTACCTAACATTAGAGACGTCGATACAATGCGCGCTCTGTTGGAAAGCTTAGGTGTTTCTATACGATGTATCGATTCACACACATGGGAGATACAAGCAATAGAAATCCACCCCGCTGACCTTGACCCCAATCTTTGCAAGAATATTCGCGCATCCATTTTACTCGCGGGGCCCATGTTGGCACGAGTGGGTAAAATTGAATTACCTCCTCCTGGCGGGGATGTCATCGGCCGGCGAAGAGTAGACACACATATTCTTTCTTTAGGAGCATTAGGTGTTCAAGTAGAATATAATCGACATTTTTCATTCCATGTAGATAAATTACTTGCAGCAAATATTCTTTTAGATGAAGCCAGTGTGACAGCAACGGAAAACACAATTATGGCTGCGACCATGGCTAAAGGAACAACCATAATTCGTAATGCGGCTTCTGAGCCACATGTTCAGGAACTCTGTCATTTCTTGAATTCTCTAGGAGCAAAAATAAATAATATTGGATCGAATACTCTTGAAATAAACGGCGTTGATAAATTACACGGCGGAGATTTCAAGATTGGCCCTGATTATCTAGAGGTTGTAAGTTTTATCGGAGCTGCCGTCGTTACTAAAGGATCAATTACAATTAAAAACGCAGGTAACATCTACTTGGATATGGTTCGTCTTGTATTTCATCGTTTAGGCGTGGATTGGGAAATAAGAGAAAATGATGATATTTTTGTTCCTCAAAAGCAGCGTTTGATTATTAAACCAGACCTCGGTAATGCTATTCCCGAAATCAGTGTAATGCCTTGGCCCGCATTTCCAACTGATCTAATGAGCATTGCAATTGTTGTCGCCACACAATCAAAAGGAACTGTTCTTTTTCATGATTGGATGTATCCGAGTCGTATGTTCTTTACAGACAAACTTGTCGGGATGGGTGCTCAGATTGTATTATGTGATCCACACAGGTGTATCATTCAGGGTCCAAATCATTTATATGGTGAAAAGATGGAAGGTCCTGATATCCGCGCTGGAATGGCCCTTCTTCTGGCAACTTTATCGGCTGATGGAATTTCTTCAATTCGTAATGTAGGACAAATAGACCGCGGATATGAGCGTATTGATGAAAAGCTTTCACTTCTTGGCGCAAATATTCGTAGGGTTTAAATACAAGAGGCGTCATGAAAACAAGTATGACGCCTTTATCACCTATATTATACTACTTTCTGTTCGCTAGCTATTTCAAGAAACTGTTCCAATGCGTCGCGTAATATTCCCTCGGGAACAGCACCAACCTGTCGGTGTAAAATTTTCCCACCAGCTATAAATAACATTGTAGGAATACCCTGTATTCCATACCTTCCTGCCCATTCCTGATTCTCATCAGTGTTCACTTTTGCAACCATCAACTTTCCATCAAAGTCTCTTGCAATATTTTTTAAAATTGGTGCTACCATCTTGCAGGGTCCGCACCAGGGAGCCCAAAAATCCACAATTACAGGAATTGCTGATTTTAAAACAGACTTTTCAAACGCATCGTCATTTACATGAACAGGTTCATTCATCTTTTTCTCCTTAATATGTTCTTATCATTAATAATTGCTTATTCAATGCGCCAATTCTATCGTTTAAATTCTACAAAATTCAATTATTAATAAAACTTTTATTATTTGATTTCTTTTTCCCCACCAAACGATTCTATTTCTTTCGCTGATAATCTATAAACCTATATCCTACACCCCTCTCTGTTAAAATATATTTTGGTTTAGTGGGGTCTTTTTCAAGCTTTTGACGAAGATAATTGATATATAAACGCACATAATGGGGTTCATCTCTATATTCATATCCCCATACTCTTGAAAGTATCTGATCATATGTTAATACCCATCCAGCGTTCTGAACAAGATGGTATAGAAGTCGGTATTCAGTTGGCCGTAGTTTAACCAATTTCCCTTCAACCCAAATCTCCCGTCGATTGAAAGCGATTTTCAGGCGGTCATCAACTTCAATCACTTCTTCTTCGCCACCTCCCTCTGCTTCAACCCGGCGTAATACTGCTTTAACGCGGCTAACCAATTCGCGAGGACTGAATGGCTTTGTTACATAATCATCTGCCCCTAATTCCAATCCCTTAACTCTATCATCTTCTTCGCCCTTTGCAGTCAGCATGATAATCGGGATACTGCTAATTTCTCTAACCATTTTCAAGACCTCAAATCCATCGAGATCTGGAAGCATCACATCAAGCAAAATTAAATCTGGCATTCCCGTTCGCATTTTATCTAATGCCTCACGCCCTTTGATAGCCTCAATAACTTGGAATCCATCATGCTCAAGATTCAATCGGATGAATCTCAACATACGTTCTTCGTCATCAACCACTAAAATTTTCTTGTTTATAATAGATGCCACGTTTTTCTCTCCAATAAATGTGTATTTAGTATTATATGATTGCCTGAGTCATTTTTCAACAATTTGTATTATATTTCAAATTAAAATTATATAGTCCATACAATAAGATACACACATAAAATCTTTCTTACTAGATATCACCTATTCATAATCAATTTTGATAAGAAAGAAACAAGTTCATTCTTTTTTTGTTTCCGATATAATACAAATAATATTTAATTTTCATTTCAATTCATATTATGAACATTGGATTTCAGCTTTTTCAACTTCAAGAGATAGATACAGATCTGGACAACGCTCAACAAAGAATTAATGATATTGATGATCTTATTATTAATGATACTAGGATCATTAACGCCCAAACTGATCTTGTAAAAGCAAAAAAACAGCTTATGTCAGATAACAATGAATTTAATAACATTAGTGAGGAGATACAAAATAGAAAAATAAAAATTTCCCAAAGCGAAACAAATCTATACAATGGTTCTGTGAAAAATCCAAAAGAACTTCAAGACCTTCAAATGGAAATATCCTCGATTAAAAACACAATTAGTAAATTTGAAGATGTTTTGCTTGAAGTAATGATTCGCGTGGATCAATCCGAAAAAATCCTTGAAATTCAAAAGGAGAGTTTTAAAAACGCTAATTCTAACTTCGCTACGCAAAAATCACTACTCCAAGGTGAGAAAAACACTTTACTTGAAAAAATCCGGGGACTAAATTCTAAAAGAAGAACAATGATTACTCAAATTGATCAAGACAATCAAAATCGTTATGAAACACTAAGAAAATTAAAAAAAGGTTTAGCGGTCTCAAAATTAAAAGATGATGCATGTGGTGCTTGCGGCGCCGGCCTCACTGCCAGCCAAAGGCAAGAAGCAAGATCGGCATCAAATCTCTTTATCTGTCCAAGCTGCGGCAGGATCATTTATGGATCATCATGATCAAATAGGCAGCTTTCCTATAAACTCTTTTTTTTCTATATTCAAAATTTTTATTGTCTTTATTCGTGAAGTGTTCCCTTTGATAATCGCGAAATATTTCTGTGGAATATCAAGTTCGTTGCTCAAATACTTTATTAAATATTTATTTGCCTTACCATCTATTGGTTTTGCTTTTATTTTAATTTTCAATATGTCTTCCTCGATATAACCGCAGATTTTATCTTGGCGTGCATTTGGGGTTATCTTGACTTTAATTTTAATTGTCATAGCTAAATTGTTTGAAGAACAGTTATTACTGCTGCAAAACGCCCAGTTTTACCCTTTTCTGCTCGATGTGAATACCAATCACTCACGTTGCAGGCAGTGCATATATTTGAATTCTGAATCTTTTTCACTCCATGTTTTTGTAAAATAATTCGATTTGCATTTTGTAAATCTAAATGCATCTTTCCATTTTTCTTTATCAAAACTTGCTCAGAACTCCCAAATGATCGCTCCACTTCTTCCGCAACATCTTTTCCTATTTCATAATGATCAACACATATTGAAGGACCTATGCATGCAATAATATTTTCTGGCTTACATTCATATTTTTCTTGCATCGATTTCACGGTTTCGCTAACTACTCCGTTTACCATACCCTGCCAACCAGCATGCGCAAGCGCAGCGACCTTCTTTTTCGGATCATACATCATTACTGGAACACAGTCCGCAAACAACATCATAAGAGTTACATTTTGCTTATTAGTAATAATCGCATCTGCTTTTTGATGTGGTTGATCCAATTTTCTAGAATCCATTGTATGGATAACTCTATTACTATGTACCTGCCATACATCAAAAATACTATCTTCCTTAAGTGACAGGCATTTCATGATTCTTCTTCTATTTTCTATCACTGATTCCCTTGAATCACCAACAGAAGTCGCCATATTCAAACTCGCCCACGGTTTGGGACTAACCCCACCATATCTCATAAATACGCCATGCACAAGGCGGCAATCATCAAGCGATGAAAAAGTGTAATATGAAATGTTTTTATTTAGATGTATAGGCAAGTCAATCCTTTTTAGATTCTATTCTTTTCAAAGTGCCGTTTGATTCTTCTTCAAATGTCTCTTCAATAGCTGGATATAAATACCATCCCGTAAAAAATCCAAATATAAAACCAGTGATGGATCGTAATAATGGAGTACTTTCATGAGGAGAAATATTCAATATCGAGGTGTTTGAGGAAGAAACTAATTGCCATAATCCATCTATCCCAATAGGAATGATCGCCAATAAAAACCAGAGCCAAAATGGAATTTTTGTTATTTTATTATGTAAAAAGTGAAAAATTAAAGCGAATACCAGCATTGCACCATAAATCGCCACATCCCGCTGGCAAATTGCCACTTTATAGCCAGCGCTTTCATTTCCAATAATCTCTCTAGATTCTTGAACATTTTCAGCAAAAACACCGAATACATTATAAAGAGATCTTATCTCGCTTCCTTCTTCAGAATAAGCTGGATAAAATGCTTGTTTCCCAAATAAAAACCAGGACCGGTAAGCAAATTGGTGGCAGAAATTACTATAGATCGAATAAATTATTTTTCCTAAATAGGTAATTTTATATTTCATTAATACTGGCGCTAAGAATGCAAAAAATAAATATAAGAAGAGTATTACGATTATAAAAACTGTGTAATTTCTACGGAACCAAGAAAAGAAATTCGCTGACTGTCTGTGGTGATTCTTCATATAAATCTAATACAGAGGTTCTACGACTTCAATTCGTGTCCCCTCATATGTATTATTGGTTACATCTCCCGGGTTGTACGCTACCTGAGGTGTGGTCCAGCGAAAGATCCATTTTGCATCCTCCGGTAAAGTATTCACACATCCATGTGATTTAGGTGTTCCAAAATCATTATGCCAAAATGTGGCGTGGATTGCAACGCCTTCTCCGACAAAAAGAGAGGTCCAGGGAATTGACATGGTATCATACCCAGCTCCCGTTCCGCCACCGCTCATATGCAGGGAAACCAATTTCCGCCATATCCAATGTGTGCCAGGGTTTGTAGCCCATGTATCAACAGGAATTCCATATTCATCAAACTTTCTTCCTGTTGACACCTGGCAGAAATAAACCTCATTATTTCCTTCATAACACGATAATGACTGCTGATTCACATTTATTAATATTTTTTTATTTTCAGCTTCTGGATTAATTGGTGCAATTTCATCTTCAGTTACCCTCCTGAAAGCTCGCGCATCTGCCCAAAAGATATCACCATACGAACCGTATCTCTCATTAAGCAGATATAAGACACGGCCATCTGAGTCTGTCTTGATTTCATCTACCCATATTACCTGGCTGTAATATAACCGCCATAAAGTTTTTGATACTGCATTCAACCATGGCGCTCTTGCTGGTGGATTGGCTAATTCTAAATTTACATAAGGAACAGTCACTTCCACCCACATTCCCTGCTCATCGCCATAAACAGGTAATTCTGTGATTGGCTCATTTGGAAGGTTCATGACCTTTTGCAAACTAGGACAATAGATATATCCCTCAGCTGTCTCCACCCATTTTTTATTTGGTCTTCCCACGGGTGTTTCGCCTATTACTTCTCGCAGCCAAACAACACACTCATCCTCGACAAGATATCTAACAACCGGACCATCAATTGTCGGTTTACTTCTGATCGGCAGCGCACTTGGTAAATAAACTGTATTTCTTCCCAAGATTTTACCTTCCGGCCATTCATCTAATCCAAGTATTTTAAGATTCACAGAAGGCAATAATGCTATTCCACCCAACCCTAAGAGAGATTTTTCTAAAAAACATCTGCGGTTAATCGGAGTATTTATATCTAACATATCTATTTAATACCTTGATTTTTGATTTATGTCAATCGAAAACGGAAAGGATCTTTTCTTTCAAACTGCTTCCATGAATTAACATTTCATATAAAGATTCCAATTCCCTTCTCCACTGCATATCATTCGCGTGGTATGGAAATTGATTCCTAACTAACATGTAAATTTCCTTCGTCCCATAACCCATTTTTCCCTCGGGAGTGATCTTCTTACGTAAATCTATTCCCCGGGAAGCTGTGTATATCTCGATTGCTAAAATTTTTGTAGTATTCCTTATTATTTTCCATAAGTTAATTGCTGCATTATACGCATTCGCATTATGATCTTCCTGGTTTGCAGATGTGGGCAGAGATTTTATAGAATCTGGTGATGCGAGAGTTTGATTTTCTAATGCTAATGCGGCAGCAGTATATTGCAAAATCATTACACCCGAATTAAGTCCTTCTCCTTCTGAAGAATCAACCAGCATCGCCGGAAGTCCATTATTTAGATTTTTATCTAATAAACGAAATGTGCGCCGTTCTGAAATAGCGCCTAACTCTGCTACTGCGATACTCAAGAAATCCGCTGCCAAACCGACTGGTTCACCGTGAAAGTTGCCACCTGAAATTACTTTATCTCCGCTAACAAGCAAGGGATTATCAGTAGCCGCGTTTATTTCTTTGGTGATGATTCCCCTTACAAATTTTTCTGTTTCTCTGATAGCACCATGAACTTGTGGAGAACATCTTAAAGAATATGCGTCTTGAACATGATTTGAGCTGTCTATGAAAGAGCTTCCCTTTATAACCTTTCGAATCTCAGCAGCAGCTTCTATTTGCCCTTCAATATTTCTTGCTTCGTGAATCTCACTGTAAAAGGCATCCGACTTACCGCACATTGCTTCCAGACTTAATGCCAATGCCAAGTTAGCAATTTTGGATAATACATGCGCGTCCGCAATGCAGAGAGCTGTGATAGCGGCTGAAAAAGTAGCACCATTTATTAACGCCAATCCATCTTTATGTGTGAATTCTATTCTTTCTAAACCCGCCCTTTGCATTGCCTCTTTTCCAGAGATTAACCTTCCCTGATAAAGAGCTTCACCAGAGTCCTTTTCCGCATCCAAATCATCCCGCAATAGTACTAATCCAAGCTGTGCAAGCATACATAAATCACCTGAAGAGCCAAGTGATCCTTTTGAAGAAATCTGAGGAATCACTCCCCTATTAAGCATCTCCATGAGTGTAGAAACGATTATTAATTTCACTCCAGATAGACCTTTCGCAAGTGCATTTATGCGAACTACCATTGCAGCCTTAACAACTTCAGCAGGCAAGGGATCACCGGTTCCAACCGCATGGCTGAAGATTAAATTGCGGTTTAATTGTTTACTTTCATCTATAGAAATTCGCTTATCAGCGAATATCCCAAATCCCGTATTAATTCCATATAATGATCTCGTTGTTTCGATAAGATGTATAAGTTTCTCATGAGAAGATTTAATCTGCTCAAATGCGAATTTACTGAGTTGAATTTTTATATCTGATCGTGCTATTTCAGCCAGATCTTCTATGGTTAGGCTTTTCCCTGTGATTTCTATCATATTTTCTCACTTTTTATTATTGTTTATACCGTCTATCCATTTCACGTTGAATATCTTTTTTAGCAATTTCCCTGCGTTTATCATATAATTTCTTCCCCTTTGCAAGGGAAATATTAATCTTAGCCAAACCATGCCGCAGATATATTTCTGTGGGAATGATCGTTAATCCTTTTTGTTGAACACCCTGCCAAATTTTCCTTATTTCCTTCTTATTAAGAAGTAATTTCCTCTTCCGCTTTGGGTCATGATTTTGTCTGCTTGCCGGGTCGTATGGTGCAATATGTGCATTGATTAACCAGGCATCCCTCCCATCTGTTTGTACATATGCTTCTGCGATACTGATTTGACGAGCACGAATAGATTTAATTTCGCTCCCTCTCAATACAACGCCTGCTTCAAAATTTTCAAGCAGAAAATATTCAAATTTTGCTTTCCGGTTCGTGGCAATCATTTTTTTACTCATTTAGTAATTTTAACATCCTTAAACAATTAAATTACTTTGATTGATGGTTTTATCAATTATTCAAATTTCATAATTTTTTTCTTATAATTGTTTATTGAACCATATGAAAACTAAATTATCTAATTAACGTATTATTAATATGAAAAAAATTTCACTTGCCTTAGGTGGCGGCGGGACAAAAGGTTATGCACATATTGGAGTAATAAAACAACTTGAAAAGTATGGGTATGAACCATCAGCCATAGCAGGTACAAGCGCTGGTGGCATAGTAGGTTCTCTTTATGCAGTCGGGTATTCGATAGCAGAAATTGAATCCTTTGCACGTTCTTTGAGTTACTCAAAACTCTTTACGCTAAACATTGATGACCCGCCTTCTTTGCTGGGATTGGGGGGATTGTATGAATTATTGGAAGAATATTTAGGGGAAAAAACATTTGGCGAAGTAAAAATCCCATTTGCTGTTTCTGCAGTTGACAGCAAATCAGGTACGGAATTCATAATAAATACTGGTAAGATCGTCGACGCGGTTAAAGCTACAACTGCTGTTCCCGGTATTTTCCCCCCATATATACATAATGATAAAAACCTTGTTGATGGTGGTGTCCTTAACCCAATCCCAGTAAACATCGCTCGCTGGTTAAAGGATGACGTACCTGTCCTAGCGATTAGTTTATCTGCACCTCCAGATAAATGGTCTTCATTACCAAACTATAAAATTCCTTCTTTTGTACCAATACCTCAGTTTATGGTTCAGCAATTCAATCAGATGCGGTTAGGGAAAGCGGTGGAATCTTTCACGCAATCGCTTGAATTAATGATGAATATGATCGCTTGGCTTAGATTAAAGGAAGATAAACCAGATGTTCTAATTAATCCATCCGTATATAAATATACGATGATTGATGATGTTGATATCGGTAAAATGATTGAATTAGGAGAAATTTCCGTAAAAGAAAAGATTAAAGAAATTTCCCACGCTTACTCTATTTCGAGAGGATTCGCTAGATGGATCCGAGCAAGCAAAATTCCTGGAAAATTTTTAGAATAATCTATATCTAACGAGAGCGGATGAAAGAAAATAACGCCATTAGCCCACCAAATCCCGCCAGAATTATGATCACCAAACCTATCGGAATCCCACCAAGAAATGATGTCCTATATGTATCGCTGTAAGTTGGTACCACAAGCTGATCTCCCGGAGTGTAGGTTGGCATTCGAGTAGGGATAGGCGTAGTGATAAATTGTGCTGCCAATGTGGGATTGATAGTCTGGGTCACTTCAGGTGTCGGTGTTGAAGGTGGTTCAATGATCGGCAGCTCCCCAGGCGAGATAGATACAACCGGGGAATAAACCCACCCATAATTACCTGGAGCTCCCGGGTAATCAATCATTACCCAATCCCCTCCAGCTGATCGTCCAGATACTGAAACCTTTTGCCCTGGAAGTAGTACACCTACTTTATCAAAAAAAACTCCTGGACCAGACCTAACATTAACAGGATCTTCTTGGTCTAAAAGGACTGTTGCCATAACACCTTCCGGGGTTCCGGTAACTGTGGGTATGGCAACAGTTGGTTGTTGAGCGATCAGTTCACCAGCAGCTACTGGTTCTGCCACTATAAACAATACAATCAATGATATAAATGCAAATGAGAATATGTTTGTGAATTTATTGGTCATTTCATATTTTTATTGAGTAAAGGATTATAACGCAAAGAAAATGGAACGAAAAATTTATCATGGAAATTTCACTCCTAATGATTTGGCATCAATTCTTTTAATCCACTTTAATCGCGGAAATCTTGAAGTTCATAAAATTGGCTCTGAAGATAGGGTTGCGGTGCAAATCCAATCTAAAAGGCATGCGCAATCTGGCGGTCACACTGCCATCGGAGTTACTTTGCAGCAATTTGATGATGGAGTTGTCGTTTCAGTTGGAGAACAGCAGTGGTTAGGAATTGCGGCGAGTTTAGGTTTCTCTGCATTAGCCGCTATAAAAAATCCTTTTAACCTTTTACATCGAATTGATGATATAGCTCAGGATTTTGAATATATACAACTCACAGATGAAATATGGCATGTGCTAAGTTCAAATGCAAAAACAATAGGTAGCGGCTATCAGTTATCTGAGCGATTAAAACGGATTATTTGCGATTACTGCCAGACTGCAAATCCTGTCGGCGCACCAAGTTGTGAAGCTTGCGGCGCTCCTCTTGGAAATTCACAACCAAGGACCTGTAAAAATTGTGGCTATGTATTGACACAAAGTGATTTATATTGCCCAAATTGTAAAAGGCCTGTTTAACATTTCTTATGATGGTTCTCTCCATACGCGCCCATCATTTTCAATAAAACCTTGTGCAACATCAGGTCCCCATGTGCCAGCTGGATATTGGGGCAATTTTATTACTGGATATTCTTCCCACGCATTAATGATCCCTGATACATATCTCCATTGTTCCAATACTTCATCACTTCGAGTAAATAATGTTTGGTCTCCCTGGATACAATCTAATAGAAGTCTTTCATATGCCTCAGGCGGATTTGCGCCAAATGCTTCTTTATAGCAGAATTCCATAACGACAGGAGAGATCTGATTAGTCGGTCCAGGTTTTTTTGCGCCAAACGATAAATTGATCCCTTCATCTGGTTGAAGACGAAGTACAAGAACATTAGGTGCATCACCTGCCATATTTTTCCAATTGAACAAAGATAAAGGCACTTGCTTGAATTGAATGGCTATTTCGGTTGCTCGGTTAGGCATCATTTTTCCACTTCTCAGGTAAAAAGGTACATTTGCCCAACGCCAATTGTCAATGAAAATTTTAGCCGCCAGGTAAGTTTCAGTTGTTGAATCACTATGCACCTGCTCTTCTTCCAAATAACCCTTTATTTTCATGTTTTCTTGGATACTGTTTCTATACTGCCCTCGGATTGTATTACGTAGCACATCTTCACTATTCAGAGACCTCAAGGATCTTAATACTTTCATCTTTTCATCCCTGATTGAATAGGCATTAAACGCATACGGGGCTTCCATGGCTGTCAAGGTTAACAATTGCAGCATATGATTCGCAAACATATCACGAATAACACCTGATTTATCAAAATACCCCCCCCTATTCTCCACACCAACTGTTTCCGAAACTGTGATTTGCACATGATCAACATAGTATTTATTCCACAATGGTTCAAAAATACCATTTGCAAAACGAAAAACGAGAATATTTTGCACTGTCTCTTTGCCCAAATAATGATCAATCCTATAAATTTGGTGTTCCTCAAAGCAATGATGAAGGGATTTTTCTAAATCTAATGCTGATTCGAGGTCATTTCCAAATGGTTTTTCTACAACTATGCGCACCCAGCTCTTGTTAATCGAATACTGCCTACAAACAGAGAGATTTTCAATGATTGTTTTATATGCGCTGGGAGGTGTGGCTAAGTAAAAGAGGATTTTCTTATACCCTACTTTATCTATATAGTTATTTAATTTCCGAAATCCTTCTTTATTTTCGAAGGAAGATTGAATATATTTTACTTCCTTAAAAAGAGGAGGAAAAACATTTATATCTACTGGTTTTACACGCGCATGTTCATTTATTCCTTCAATGAGAATGTCCTTCATTTTTTGAGTATTCCACGGACGCCTTGCAAATCCGATTATATGAATCGGATTGGAAATGAGCTTTTCTGAAATCAATTGATAAATTGCTGGAAGCAATTTACGTTTGGTAAGGTCGCCAGTCACTCCAAAAATAATTAAAGCGATCGGATCGTTTTGTTTTGAATTCGGATGTTTGTTGTTCATTATCTATACCTATCGCGTATTTATCAGGTGTAATTTATAATATTATATGAAAATACAATATATGCAAATTATATATAAAATATTTTATGAATAATTCTATTACTGATATTAAAGAGATCCTTGTCGGTCATTCAGAAAATGAAAAGGCGCTTACAGGATGCACCGTTGTTATTTGTGAAAAAGGTGCAGTTGGTGGTATCAGCCAGCGAGGTGGCGCACCAGGCACGCGTGAGACAGACCTTCTACGTCCGATGCATCTGGTTCAGAAAGTTCACAGTATATTATTAGCGGGTGGATCCGCATTCGGATTAGATGCTGCAGGCGGAGTAATGCAGTACCTTGAAGAAAGAAATATTGGATTTAAGGCAGGTTCTACTGTAGTTCCAATAGTCCCATCAGCAATCTTGTATGATCTCGCTGTGGGTGATTTTTCTATCCGCCCTGATAAATCCATGGGGTACAAGGCATGTGTGAATGCATCTCATGCTTCACCTAAACAAGGTAATTTTGGTGCCGGTATTGGCGCAACAGTAGGAAAAATTCTTGGTTACGGCCAAGCGATGAAATCGGGAATCGGGACTGCCAGTATGCAATTAGCAAATGGCGTAATTATCGGTGCATTAGTCGCTGTAAACGCCTTCGGGGATGTTATCAAGGATAATCAAATAATTGCGGGTGCACGTACTGTCAAAAAAGGACCATTAAAGATTGGGAAAGAAGGCTTTTTCGCAGATACTCTCGATGTCATGCAAAGTTTCACCGGACGAAAAATCCTCTCCTTTTCTGCAAAGCAGAACACAATTATTGGCGTTATTGCAACGAATGCAAATTTAAATAAGGAGGAAGTAAATTATTTCGCCGATATTGCTTCAAATGGTATCGCGTTATCTATTCAGCCCGCCTTCACAATGTTTGATGGGGATACAATTTTTGGATTAGCAACCGGTCAGGTGAAATCTGATATTAATATTCTTTCAGCCTTCGCACCAAAAGTATTTTCAGATGCTATCATCAACGGTGTAATCGCTGCTAATCCTATTGATGGTTTGCCCTCTTATAAATCAACAATTAATTCTTAAAAGGTTCTAAATAATATTGACTTATATCATCACAGATACACTTTCTTTTATTTCTTTTGGTGAAGTAAAAAATTAGGCATTCCATTACTACCTCAGATAATTATTTTTAGTGGTGATTCATATGAAGATGATTCTGAAATGAACTCATTACAATTTCTAAATCGATTTTTAGTTTCTAAGGAATTACTTAAAACTACAGCACCATGCGCAATTTTCTATAAACCGATTTTAGAAAAATTAGTTCAATTCCGTGCTTGCTTAGCAGCAAATGATCATAAGTAAGCTAATATCCTAGTTATTGAAACTCCCATATTAGGTGCTGGCCCTGGTTCTATCGTTCACAAAGGTGTTGGATGGGTAAAAACAGTATAGATGCAGATACTATTAAAAAAAATATATTATCTTTATCAAAAAAAATCTGATATATTTTTTTGTCGAGAAACTTGAGTATCTCCATAGAGGTGGTCAGATCATTGTTAATGATGCCCTCGTTGTGAGCGGACTTCAGGCCAAACATATTCTTTCATTAAAAGAAGGGCAAATAATGGTATTTGATTATCAATGAACCAGAAAGAAAATTTTTGAAAAATTTATTAACCTAGTGATGTAAGAATGTCCAAGAGATAGTTCTTCCATGATCAATGTCCAACACACGGGAGCTTGTAAGCAAACTGAGTAATTAGCGGGCACGTTTGAATAAAAATTAAAATTCAATAATATCCCTATTACTCATCTACCCCTTCCGGTCATTGTTCACGGGGAACCTGGAATCCTCTGTATAAGTTTCTTTTTAAAGTATTTTAATTGGAAAATTTTCACTTTTAATATGACAATTCCAGTATTTTTTCCATTTCTCGTTCTGTAAGCTGAATTGGGTTCCCTTTCATACTGCTTGATTTTTTTGACTTGTCGATAATAATTGGGAAATGGGCTTTTTTGATACCAAGTTCTGATAATCGCGGAATTTCTAAATTTTTACACAAAGATGCTATCCACTCAACTCCTTCTTCGATAGTAGCATTTTCCACTCCTGTTACCCATCTAGCAATATCTTCAAATCGGGTAAGCTTATTAAAATTCTTCCCACGGTGAGATAATGCTTTCATATTAATCAACATAACTGATGGAAGTAAAGCTGCACAAATCGCCCCATGTGGTACATGAAACATTCCACCAATAGGTCCAGCAAATCCATGAACAGCGCCAAGTTTTGCATTTGCAAGCGCCAAACCTCCCATTAAACTAACCCAGGAAATATTTTCCCTTGCCTCATGATCATTCCCGTCTTCCCATGCCCTTAATAGGTAAGATGCACCTTTCGGTATTGCATCTTTGCAGAACAAGTCAACCATTGGATTGGAATATCGAGATACATACGGCTCTATAACCTGAGTAAACGCATCCATTCCTGTCATAGCTGTAATCGTTTTGGGCACTCCATATGTTAATTCAGGGTCAACAATTGCTACTTCAGGGAGCAAATATGCATTTCGCATACTAACCTTCACCTTTTTATCTGGCACTGAGATTACAGCATTTCTTGTTACTTCGCTTCCGGTTCCTGCAGTTGTTGGAATAGCTATGTAAGGTTTCGATGGGTTTCTCAGAGGTTTACCTTTACCAATCACCTCTAAATAATATAACAAGGAACCCTGATTATTCAATAATGCGGCTACTGCCTTCCCAGTATCAATAACCGATCCCCCGCCAAAACCAATTACAAAATCGCACTCTTTTTCTCGTCCCAATTCCACTGCTCGATTGACTGTTTTAACATTGGGTTCATTTTCAACATTAAAATAATTCCACACCACATTCGCATCTTCACAGATTGTAAAAAGAGTTCCCGGATCAGGGAATTCTTTTCCTTTTATTATTAATACTTTTTTCCCATAATGGCCGATGATTTCTCTCAAATAAGATAATCGCCCGGCTCCAAAAATGATTCGATTCGCAGTAGAGAAATCAATATTCATGCATTCACCTCAAGTCTATTACCAATCTATCATATTATCCGGAAAAATGTTTCGGTACTTCACACTATACCTGGGTTCAGCCATCATCCCTGCAACCGTTTCTTTCCATTTCTTGTAATGTGATGATTTTTTATGTTCAAAAGGCGCTTCCTCATTTTTATAAACTTCAGTTAATAGGAAGTTTTTTGGATCTTCAATATCCTGCAATACATCAAATCTTGCTATCCCATCCTCTTTAAGGCTATTTTCAGCATTTTCTTGTGATGCGATAATGAATTGATTAACATCATTTTCCTTTACTTTGACATATACTTGAACAATATACACTTTTTCCTCCTGTGATATTTCAATAAGATGGATAGTTTATTTAACAATTATAATAGTATAAAAAATATATCATCGGCGAAGATAAGGAAATTATTGTCATTATTAAACCAGAAGGATTATTAACAATTCCTGATGGTTTTCATTCCAATCTCCCAAATTTATGTGATTTGTTTATTTCCAAATATGGATCTATCTGGGTAGTTCATTGATTAGACAAACAAACCAGTGGCTTGCTAATCTTTGTAAAAAATAAAAATTTGCACAAGATGCTGAATACATAATTCCAGAATAGGGAAATAAAGAAAAGCTATCTTGCATTAGTCCTGGGTTTTCCGTATTGGAATGAAATGATAATAAGTTTTTTCGGCAGATAACGAACAAAAATAATTTTCTTCTCCCCTTCCGAAAAAACTCATTTAGTATTTACCTTATCTATGACAATATCCTAATATTAATTTTTTATTAATTATTCTTTAATTGTTGACTTTTACTATCTTTTTATGTATATCAATCTTTGTGCGATAGATTAGACACCTATATGAAAATTATTTCATATTCACATAAATCTAATTATTGATTTTTGATAACAAAAAGTGTATCCTGAGTATTGACCATCACGGATGATTTTTCTTACCACAATTTATTAAGAGGTCGTTTATTATTTCATGAATAGAAAAAAAATAAATGTGATTGATGAAGATGAAAATATTCAATTTTCAGCAATCTCAAAATTAATCGAACTTGGCCAACAGAAGGCTTATATCACTATTGATGATATTCTGCATTTCTTTCCAGAAGCAGAGCAGGATGTCAGCCAATTGGAAGAAGCATTTGCTGCTTTGATGGCGGCTGGGATCCCATATTTGGAAGATGATGATCTTTCATCCGAGCCTACAGAAGATGATCTTTCTTCAGATGAAGTAAAAGAGATCACAGATGAAGCAAAGGAAATTCCCACGGATGATCTCAAACATATCGATACGGACGATACGATTGGCCTTTACCTAAAAGAAGTGAGCCGTGTTCCTCTATTAACTGCTGAAGAAGAAGTTGAATTATCACAACGGATTGAACGTGGGAGAATGGCAAGGGAAGAACTTGCCAAAGGAAAAGTAAGTATTAAAAGGCACTCTGAACTTAGATTACTTATTGAGGATGGATGGGCTGCCAGAGAACACCTGGTTACAGCCAACTCGAGGTTAGTCATAAGCGTAGCGAAAAAATATATGAGCCGCGGTGTACCTTTCCTGGACCTTATCCAAGAAGGTAACATTGGGTTAATACGCGCTACAAAAAAGTTCGATTATCGACGAGGGCATAAATTTAGTACATATGCAACCTGGTGGATCCGCCAGGCAGTTACTCGGGCAATCGCTGATCAAGGGCGCACAATCCGTGTTCCGGTGCATATGGGCGATCAGATTAATAAATTACTGCGCACTCAGCATCAACTTACACAAAAATTAGGCCGTGATCCATCTGTTGAAGAATTAGCAATTGCTCTAGACGTTCTTCCTAAGAAGGTCGAGAATATGATTCAGGTTTCACGGCGTCCTTTATCGCTAGAAACCCCAACTGATAATGAAGATGATTCTGTCCTTGGGGATTTCATTGAAGATAATGAGATACCCGCACCAGATGTGACAGCTACTTATAATCTATTACGAGAACATTTAGAAATGGTTATGGAATCTCTACCACCAAGAGAAGTCCGTATCTTACAATTGAGGTATGGATTGTTAGACGGACAAGCATATACTTTAGAAGAGGTAGGCAGGAAAATGGGTGTGACACGCGAACGAGTTCGTCAAATCGAAGCACAAGCACTGAGCCGTTTACGTCACCCAACTATAAAACGCAAATTGCGTGATTATCTGGGAGAATAAAAAATTAATGGATACTATGCAAAAGATTCCGCTTCGCGTATTCTATAGGAAGATCGAGGAATTAATAGTTAATCAACAATCCGATGCAGCTATATCTCGTTCTGAATATCTATTAGAAAAATATCCTAAAAACATTGCCATTTATAAACTTTTAGGGAAAGCTCTCCTTGAAAAACATGAATTTGATTATGCAAATACAGTTTTTGAAAAGATCTTGCTTGTTGAACCGGATGATTTCGTTTCTCACATTGGGATAAGCATTATTGCAGAGGATTTTGGAAATTTAGAAAAATCATTAAATAGCATGCGTCGCGCGTATGAATTAGAGCCTTCTAACGAATCACTTCAAAATGAAATCAAGCGCCTTCAAAAAACTAAAGACGGATCTGCGCCTGATAAAGTACGACTCACGCGCGGTGCTCTTATTAAAATGTATTCCCGCACCCAACTAACTGAACAAGCAATCGCAGAAGCGCGCTTAGGGATACAGGAGAGACCAGATCGTATAGATTATAAAATCCATCTAGCAGATATGCTTTTTTCTTCTGGCAGGAAAATCAAAGCAATTGAAACTTGCATTGATATCATCAGCACACTTCCTTACTGCAAACCAGCCCTAATTATCCTTTATAAATCAATTGCACCTTTAGATAATTCGAGCGATTCAACGATTTATAAAATAAGACTGACAGAAATCGATCCTTATTTCGCTTTCATGAAAATTGGTACTAGAACAGTTGAGGATATTCCCGATATTGCTATTATGGTGGAAGAAATAGAAAAGCCAAATACTCCCATAGGAAATCTCAATAAATTTTTAGAAGAAGCGTGGAAAAAAACGACTCAGTATGATGATTCGCTTTCTTCAAAGGATCAAATTGAAGATTGGGCATCAATAATAGATGATGCTGTATCAAACAAAGGCATTGGAGCACCTATAACGGATACTTCTTACGAGGAGGTGGCTGTTCCCATTAATGAGGATAATGATACACTAGAAACGCATCAACAAAAAAAACCTCCATTAATCACCAAAAAGGATAGACTCCGTAGAAAATTAAGCGCAACACAAAAAGACACACATGATAAAATTACAATCCCAGAGTGGATATTTGAAGATAAACCACCTGATAAAGCTTATGAAGATAATAAAGATTTCTCAAAAAAACCAATCATTCCCGAGAAGTCATTATTTAATGAATTAGAGAAACAACCGATACCGGATGATTCTCTTACCCATACTTTCGGATCAGATGGTATGACAGACCATGATTCCCCCATTAATCCCTCCTTAGATGCTTCGGATCTTGAGCAAGACTCGCTAACCTGGGTAAATCAACCTTCAGACGGTAAAATCGAGAATATTCAAGAGGTTGTCAGTTCTTTAGATGATACACAAAAGATAAAGATCCTTCCTGAAAATCCAGAAGAATTGATTTCTCAGACATTAAATAGTATTGAGGGGGGAGACATAAAGTTTGCATTTCAATGTTTAAACAAAGTAATCGACAAGAATTACAAACTCAAAGAACTTGCAGCCCGATTGGAAGATATTTGCTTACAATATCCTTCGGAAGTAGATCTATGGCTTAGTCTTGTAAGGGTTTATAAGAAATTAGGATTAAAAGAAAAATCTCTTGAAACACTAGAAAAAGCCCAAAACAACCTCACATTCTAAAAGGAATATCATGGATAATTTAGAACGCACATTAGTTCTCATCAAACCCGATGGAATACAGCGAGGATTGATTGGAGAGATTATAAAAAGGTTTGAAGATCGCGGTTTACAGCTTATCGCAATGGACTTACAAATTGTATCAAATGAATTAGCGGAAAAACACTATGCCGCACATATTGGGAAGAAATTTTATAAAGGTTTGATCAAATATATAACATCTTCACCTCTTATCGCAATGGTTTGGGAAGGCATCAACGCTGTGGAAGCTATCCGCCAAACAGTTGGTTCAACAAATCCAATTGAAGCAGCTCCAGGCACTATCCGCCATGACCTGTCTATCATTACCAGCCGAAATCTTGTTCACGCCTCAGATTCATTGGATACTGCAAAGAAAGAGATCTCTCTTTGGTTTGATGAAGAGGATATTTATC
Source organism: uncultured Pelolinea sp. (assembly GCA_964383575.1). GTDB lineage: Bacteria > Chloroflexota > Anaerolineae > Anaerolineales > Anaerolineaceae > Pelolinea. The sequence continues at coordinate 29,567 of CAYLHI010000006.1, read as the reverse complement.
CTTGGGATCGCTTTCATGAAGATTGGTTTACAGGATTGAATTAGTTCATCGTCTTGACGATATAATAACTCCATGTTAAACTATTTACTCCACGGGGGCGTGGTGTAGTGGCTAACATGCGGCCCTGTCAAGGCCGAGACCGCGGGTTCGAACCCCGTCGCTCCCGCCTAAAATCCGGCTTCCACCGGATTTTTTTATTTTTAAACAATGCGTAGACCTTTGTATAGTAAAATCAGTATCGGTGCTATAGACAGCCATAATTCCTTAAGAAAATAATTGAAGGAGAGACGAATGAGTCACAATCCAAATAATATACAAATTAAATTCACTTTGAATGGGTTAGAACAAAAATTTGAAATAAATCCGGATGAAATTCTTTTAGATTTCCTAAGAGAAGAAGGTTTAATGAGTGTGAAATCAGGATGCGGCGGTCAGGGGGATTGTGGAATGTGCACAGTTCTAATTAACAATAAACCTGTTAAATCTTGCTTGGTCAAAATGTCTACAATTAACGGCAAATCTATTGAAACACTTGAATCTTTGGGTACCGCTGATAACCTCCACCCGCTTCAAAACGCGTTTATTGAAACAGGTGCTATACAATGCGGATTCTGTACTCCTGCCCAGATTCTTACTGCCAAAAGCCTCATCCAAAAAAACAGTAATCCATCTGAACAGGAAATCCGAAAAGCCCTTTCAGGAGTTTTATGCAGATGCACAGGTTATGTACGAATAGTTGACGCGGTTTCTCGGGCATCTGCCGTAATGCGCGGAGAGAAAGTTCCTTCATATATCCCACAGGAGATAAAATTTGGTGAGAATATTGGTGAGATTAACCTACCAGAAGCTTATTATCGTAAAGATGGTAATAAGTCTCCACTTCTACCCCTTATTTTGACACCAAATGGAATGAAACAGCTATCTGAGGTGGGAAAGTCTGTCCATAAGGTTGACAGTGTGAAACTGGCTACCGGTAAACCAGCTTTCACCGACGATATCCACCCCAATGGGATGCTTTACGGTGCTTTATTAACCAGCCCGCACGCGCATGCCAAGATTATAGATTTAGATGTTAGCAAAGCAAAACAGTTTCCCGGTGTTCATGCAGTTCTTACCTATAAAGATGTTCCCCGCGTGAAATATGCAACCGGCGGCCAGAGTTTCCCTCAACCACTACCGCATGACCAGGTCTCACTCGACAATAAAGTTCGGCATGTTGGCGATCGTGTCGCAATTGTTGCCGCTGAAACTATGGAAATTGCTAATAAAGCCCTTCAATTAATTGATGTTGAATATGAAGTTCTTCCCTATGTACTGGATTGTGAATTGGCAATGAGTGGAAACGCTCCCATTATTCACGATGAGGAAGATACGGAAGGTATCTTTGATGCTTCACGAAATATTGTCCATCATCTTGAAGCTGAGGTCGGTGAACCAGATACGGCTTTTAAAAATGCGGACAAGGTTCTTCAAGGTGAATACCGAACACCGAAGCAACAGCACGCGCAAATGGAACCGCATGTCTGTATCACATATTTTGATGAAGATAACCGTTTAGTTGTACGAACCAGCACACAGGTTCCATTCCACGTTCGTCGGATCATATCCCCACTGATTGGCTTACCCATAAAACAAATCCGCGTGATTAAACCGAGAATCGGCGGCGGTTTTGGCGGAAAACAAGAAATATTGCTTGAAGATCTTTGCAGCTTCCTCACAATAGCTACAGGACGACCGGTAAAAATGGAATTTACCCGCAGCCAAGAATTTATCAGCGGACGTTCGCGGCACCGGCAAATCATCCGTTACAAGATAGCGGTTAAAGATGAGCAGGTTACTGCAGCAGAGTTAAAATTAATCGGTGATACAGGCGCTTATGGCACTCATGCCTTAACAGTGAATATGGTTGGCGGTTTTAAAGGTTTAACTCTTTACAACGCACCTAACTCACGCTTTATTTGTGATGTCGTGTATACAAACACGCCCCCTGCTGGAGCGTACAGAGGGTATGGAGCTATGCAAGAGCAATTTGCAATCGAAGTGCTGATGGAAGAGATCGCCGAACAACTTGAATTAGATGTTGTTGAATTCAAAAAGAAAAATTGGTTGAAATTGGGCGAATCAATGCACTTAGCTCGTAAGTTGGGAGAAGGCCGGGAAGGATTTGACCAATCAATGGCAACAACTGCTATCGATGAATGCGTAACCGTAGGATTAAAAACAACAGATTATTATAAGAAACGAAAAGCTTTCTCTAAGGAATCTGGTGATATTCGCCACGGCATTGGTATGTCTATCATGATTCACGGTTCTGGAATAGCGGGATTAGATATGGGTGCTGCCACTATTAAACTTAATGATGATGGTTCTTATAATTTATTAGTTGGTGCAACTGACCTCGGAACCGGCTCTGATACGATATTGGCTCAAATGGCTGCTGAACAGCTTGGTGTTGGAGTAGAAGACATCATCGTTTATTCATCTGACACAGACTTCACACCATTTGACAAGGGCGCCTACGCGAGTTCTACTACGTATATAAGTGGTGGTGCAGTTGTAAAAGCCGCAAAAAAGGTCAGAGAAATGATTCTCAAGCATGTGGCTAAGATGATGCGAATAGAAAACCATCAAGATCTTATCTTAGAAAATAAATTAGTAAAAGCACCGGATGGGAAGCAGGTTTCGCTTGAAGATGTCGCTCTAAGCAGTCTGCATCAATTAGATCAACACCAGATCATGGCTACAGAATCTAATATGAGTTATGTCAGCCCCCCACCAACTGGAGCACAATTTGCAGAAGTAACATTCAATAATAAATCTGGGGAAGTGCAAATCGATCGGTTGTTGATGATTGTGGATTGTGGAAGAGTAATCAATCCATTAACTGCTGCTGGACAAGCAGAAGGCGGTATGGCACAAGCATTAGGATTCACAATGTTTGAAGACACATATTTTGACAATAAAGGCCGCATAACGAATGATCAACTTAGGACATATAGATTGTATAGAGCAGATGACGTACCGCCTATGGATGTCATTTTTGTCCAAACAGATGAACCTACCGGTCCGTATGGGGCAAAATCAGTAGCAGAGATCTCCGTAGATGGCGTAGCTCCCGCGCTTGTCAACGCCATCCATAATGCTTCTGGTATCTGGTTCCGTGACCTTCCAATAACCCAAGATAAAATATTAAAAGGACTGCAAACCGCCTGATTGCAATAATACTTTGTGAGTAAACGAGCAAAACTCCTTGAAATCGCAACTCTATTCTTAAAACTTGGGTTCATCGGATTCGGTGGTCCCATTTCTACAATTGCAATGATGGAAGATGAAACTGTTAATAAAAGGAAGTGGGTCAGGCGTGATTATTTTCTTGAAATAATGGCAGTAACAAATATAGTTCCAGGTCCGAATGCAACTGAGATGGCTGCGCATCTTGGCTACATTCATGCTGGTTTCCCTGGATTATTAATTGCTGGTATTAGTTTTATGCTCCCAGCAACAATTATTTCAGTAATATTGGCAATTGCATACACGCAAGTTGGCTCCCTTCCTGAAGTAAATGGAGGGTTTTCAATTATTAATGCTATTGTTGTGGCGATATTAATATCCGCTCTCATTCGGTTGAGTAAACCTGTATACAAGACAAATTTTTCACTTTTTCTGGGAGCGGGCAGCTTAATAGCCGTGTTATTCGGTTGTGATCAATTTATTATTATGCTGATAATTGGGTTGATAAGTCTAATCTTTCATTCAGTTAATCAAGAACAACTGACACCAATGATTGTTGGGGTTTTTTCTTTTGATAATATTTACTTCCGATTTGAATCAATCATCCAATCAAAATTAGCGCAATTAGGCTTATTTTTCCTTAAAGTAGGATCACTATTATTTGGCAGTACATATATACTAATTGCGTTCATTCAACAGGATCTGATCAAGAATTTTAATTGGTTAACAGAACAGCAAGTGATTGATGCGATCGCTGTTGGCCAGATCACGCCTGGGCCCATCTCAGCAACCGCAACATTTATTGGCTATGTAATAGCCGGTTTTCCAGGTTCAATTATTTCTACGATTGGTATGTTCCTGCCGTCCTTTATTATTGTATTGTTAACAGCAAAATTCCTCCCAAAAATTAACCATCTATCAACTATTAAAAATTTTTTGGATGGCGTTTCCGCAAGCGCAGTCGCTTTAATCGCATTCGCGATTATCAATATAATGAAATCAACGATTAATGATCTCACATCAATCATCGTCGCTTCTCTTGCATTATTTCTCTCTATCAAATATAGAGTTGATACGCTTTGGTTGATAATTGGTGGAGCACTAATTGGTTTTATAAAAGTTTATATATTCTAGGAGGAAACAAATGAATTCCCATGAGTTTTCCAATCTGTTAAGTAAGAAAAAGATAATTGTTGCTGATGGAGCTACAGGCACAAACCTAATTCTACGCGGCTTAGATCAAGGTTTTACCCCAGAGAATTGGGTGATTGATAATCCTGAAAAGATCAAGCAGTTACATCTTGACTTTATAAAAGCGGGAGCAGAAATCATCCTCACCTCTACATTTGGGGGTTCTGAAATCCGCCTGGAACAATCAGGATTGATGGATAAATACATACAGGTTAATCACGCAGCGGTCACTTTAGCAAAGCAAGCTGTCAAAAACACTCATGTTCTCATCGCCGGCTCAATGGGACCACTTGGGCATATGCTGAAACCTCTTGGAACACTTGAGATTAGAGAAGCTGAAAGCTATTACGCAAGGCAAGCCGCTGCATTATGCACCGCTGGTGTTGACATAATAGTCATTGAAACACAATTTGATATTAATGAAGCAAAAGCAGCCATAAGCGGTGTGAAATCTTTTTGCCAACAGGCATTGGTCTGTTCTTTCAGTTTTGATAGAGGTACAAGAACAATGATGGGGGTGAGTCCATCTTCCTTTGCAAAAGATGTAGAAGGTTTAGGACTTTCTGCAATTGGGATAAATTGCGGAAAAAGCTTAGAAGATAATTCTAATGCTCTTATAGAGCTTTCCAACACCACCGAAATACCTATCTGGTTCAAACCTAACGCCGGCCTCCCTCATTTGGACGAATCCGGTAAACCTATATATGATATCACACCGGACCAAATGGCGGAAAATGTGGCTGCATGGATAGAAGCTGGGGCAAGGATTATTGGCGGATGCTGTGGCACTACACCAGAACATTTAAGAGCCATTGCTAATGTTGTAAAGACTTTAAGATAGAATCATTTTTCCTCAATTCATAAAATGAAGCCCTTTTTTTCTTTTGGAAATATCTCAATTTATGGGAATCTGATACTTGCTCCCATGGATGGCATTTGTGACCAACCATTCAGATGGTTATGTCGAAGCATGGGGTCATCTATAACATATACCGAATTCATCAATGTTCTTGATGTCCCAAATAATCTGAATGATATTGATAAAAGAACTTGTTTTTCGGAATCCGAAAGACCAGTTGGCTTTCAATTGTATGGCAGTGACCCAGAAAATATTTTAGAAGCCGCTCAGATCTTATCTGAAAAAGAACCCGACTTTTTCGACATCAATCTTGGCTGCTCTGTAAGAAGGGTCGCGGGAAGAGGGGCAGGAGCAGGATTATCAAAAGAGCCGGAATCAGTTAAAAACATTATCACAAGACTTGTAAATAATCTTAAAGTACCAATTACAGCGAAGATAAGGTTAGGCTGGGATCAAGAAAACCTTAATTATAAAGAATTATCCCGTATCATCGAGGGTTCAGGAGCAACTATGATCGCTGTCCATGCGCGCACCGGGAATCAGAGATGGCAAGAATCCGCAAATTGGAACGCGATTAGAGAAATCAAAGAGACGGTACAAATTCCCGTAATCGGCAACGGGGATGTTCGATCTCCAAAAGATATACAGAACATGATCAAGCAAACTGACTGTGATGGAGTAATGATCGGTCGGGCAGCAATTGGAAATCCATGGATTTTCTCTGATATAAACAAAACATCACTTTCTGCGGAACAGATCATTAATAAAGTAAAAACTCACTGGTTTTTAATGATTGCTTTCTATGGTCCTGAAAAAGCTTCTCATTTATTCAAGAAACATCTCAAAGCATACCTCTCCAGTCCACAGTTTGCACGTGTTGATTTAAAAAAGCTCTTGACTATGCCCAATCCGATGAAAAGCCGCTTATTTTACGAGTGATTTGAACCCTTTATTTGCTAAATTCATAGATCATCACATGGTAAAATCTATCGTCTGCACGTCCCTGTAGCTCAGTGGATAGAGTGTCGGCCTCCGAAGCCGAAGGCGGGAGTTCGAGTCTCCCCAGGGACGCCTTAGAAGTCTCAACTTTGACGATTTCTTATGAATGTTGGTCAATTTATTAACATGCTAACAGTTTCAAGCTGAGATGCCGAGGTCAGGATCTACTTTGGGATTTCCAGCAGACCAATTATTAAACCACATTAGAAAATCGCGCAAAATCTCTGCTCACTTCTAGCGAGTGATTAGCTTGCTCACTCTTTATCAATTGACAATTGATTCAGCCGGAGTTCCATTATTATAAAAGGTATTACAATGGTTCCATTAACAAGCATGGTACCTCGAAAAATCTCTATAAAACCACACTTCCTATAGCAACGTATTGCTCTTATATTCAACTCTCTTACATTGATGTGAACCGATCTACAGCTTATTTCATCACGCGACTTCTCAATTGCAAGATTGATGGCTTTTTCTCCAATACCCTGTCCTAGCAAATCATTCTTACCAATTAGAATACCAAGCACAGCAATTTCATCAATAATAGCTGTCTTCTCCAGCCAAACAGCTCCAACATTCTGATTGTCCGCTCGGATTACATACCAGGCCAATAACGATTCTTTAGAATATAAATACTAATCGGATCTTTGAGGAAGAGTTCGCGACATATACTTCTGGGCCTCGATTTCCTCAGCCCACATCTGCAGGGAGAACAGATCGCCTTCCTCTAAGGGACGTAATGATACCTTCACCTCAAGAACACCTCTGCATCAGAAACATATTTAACTAAAAAACGCCAATCTACGCATTTTCTGCGCCTATTAATCTCCTTGTTAAGTAAGGTCGGCTACATTAAATGGTCATGCACCACCCTGAAAAGTTGGTGCCCTTCTAGATCGCTGCCAGCACACCAAGAACAATATTCCAGGAATAACGATCACCATCGATATAAGATAAGGGATCGCTGAGCGATAGAAATCATGAGTAATCGGTCTATGAATTAGAAGCAACCAAATCGCTGCTAATTGGAAAACAAGGGTAATTGCTCCCCCAAATCCATCCCAACGCCAGGCGATGCTTAATCCCAGGACACTCAGAAACATCAAGATTGGAAGTATTGCTTCTTCAAGGGGATAGCCCTCCACCGTATTCGGGTCTGCTTTTCCGATTGTCACCCAGTTCCATGCATAGCCGGCAAGCATTATCAGAGAGTAAACAATGATTGGAGTGGACCAAATATGTGCAATCCGGCGCATCCATTTCGCTGTACGATCATCAGTGTCACTAACATTATTCATAATTTATTCTACTTTTATTGATATGGTGTCTAACCATGTGTTAAGCGGTATAAACAAAGACTATTTGTTCTTTTTAATATTATATAACTTCATTTGATGTGTACCTGATTTTTACAACCTTTCATACCGCATAGCTGATATGAACCGCTTAAAACCATTCTCAAGTAGCTCTACTGAATCTCATATGTATTTTTCAAATAATAGAATTATTATAAATAATTAACAAGAACTCCTTATAATGTAGTTAATTTTTACTAGTAAGAAGGAGAAAAAATGTATTTCGGAAGTTACGGCTTGTATTTTTTAATCAGCATCCCCGCTCTGCTGCTCGGGTTATATGCACAAACAAAAGTACAAAGTGCTTATAGAAAATATTCAAAAATTCGTATTAGTAATGGTATGACTGGGGCAAAAGTCGCCCGTAAGGTACTTGACGCGAATAATTTACAAAATGTACGCATTGAGCAAGTTCGCGGAACGTTGAGCGACCATTATGATCCTCGTAAAAAAGTTCTGCGTCTCAGCCAATCTGTTTATGGAACAACCAGCATCGCTGCGGCTGGTGTTGCTGCTCATGAAGCAGGCCACGCGATCCAACATAGTGAAAAATATGGCCCATTGTCCCTTCGGTCATTAATGGTCCCATCAGTCCAAATAGGCAGCTGGTTAGGACCCATCATCTTCATGGGTGGGTTACTTCTTGCTATGGATAACCTTGCTATAATCGGCTTAATTCTTTTTGCGGCAACATCCTTATTTGCTATTGTAACAATCCCTGTTGAAATGGATGCTTCCAAACGTGCAAAAAATATCCTCTCTTCATCTGGCATCGTTTATGGAAGTGAATTGAATGGTGTAAGCGCAGTGCTGGATGCAGCAGCTCTTACATATGTAGCGGGTGCTGTTCAGGCATTGTCAACATTACTTTACTATATGCTGCTATTTTTCGGGGGAAGACGAAGACGGTAATAATTAACTATTGCATACCGGAGAAAGATTTTCTCCGGTTTTTTATTGCTTGATCGACCTTTTCAGGTCATCAAGCATAGTCAGGGCTTTTGCTGCTCCCTCTGCGGTACATATGGTGGGATTATCAACCAGATAAGCTGGAATACCTAACTGGCGCGTCAGATATCTATCTATACCCCGCAGTAGGGTTCCACCACCGCAAAGCGCTACACCGCGGTCCATAATATCAGACACTAATTCAGGCGGCGTCTTCTCCAACACTCGCTTGACCATTGTGACGATATCCTGCAAGCTATCCTGCAGCGCATCAACAATATCTTCAGTTTTAACTGCCACAGAACGAGGTAAACCACTCACCTGGTCCTGCCCCTGAACTTCTAGAGTAAGCCCATCTTCTTCTTTTACAGCAGCGCCCACCCGCATCTTTACAATTTCAGCTGTAGCTTTACTTAGAATAACCCCGTAATGCTTGCGAATAAAGCTGATGATATCCTCATCCATTTTCTGCCCACCAGTCCGTTCCAATTCTGATGAGATGATACTGTTCATTGTCAAGACTGCCGCCTGGGTTGTACCACCCCCCAGGCAAATGACCATATTTCCTGAGGGTGGGGAAATTGGCAGATCAATGCCCAATGCAGCAGCAAGTGGTTGTTGGATAAGATATACCTCTCTGCTCCCCGCACCTATTCCCGCTTCGTGCACTGCTCGGCTTTCCACACTTGTAATATTACACGGAACCGTGAGCATTAATTTGGGTCTGAACAGAACCATCGATCCGCAGATCTTCTGAACCAGATACCTTAATAAATTCTCGGTGATCTCATACTCGGCAATCACACCATGCTGGATTGGGTTGATGACTTCGATATCATCAGGAACACGACCATACATATCTTTTGCAGCCTGACCCCACTCGATCATCTTCCACTCATCGATCAGAATGGCGACCGTTGTAGGTTCATGCAGCATTGTTTCCCGACCTTCAACAATTACAGTGAAATTTGTACCTAAATCTATCCCTAATTCTCGTGTCAGACTTGCCATATAAAAATGATCCTTCTGGATAACAGCTTCAAGATTTTAGCATAAAGATAGGTTATCCCGATTACTTTGAGAAATATTTCAATGCCAAACGCAATCTTTCTTCCAAGTCATCAGGAGCATCTTTCGGAAGTGATTGTATACTGGTCTTGGCTTCAACGACACTGTACCCTAATACCACCAATGCTTCAATTAATTCCGAATCAAAATTTGCTGTTTGATCGAATTGCATCCCTTTCAGCATGGGTTCCAACTTATCGTAAAGGTATAAAATGATTTTTTGCGCGGTTTTATTCCCGATCCCAGGCACACGGATAAATTGCTGGAAATCTTTTAGATGGACTGCCTGGTAAATATTTTGAATACTAAGGAAAGAAAGTACAGATAAAGCTGCCTTTGGACCAACACCATTAACTTTTATCAAGCTGCGAAACATATCACGCGCTTTGATATCCGTAAACCCGTATAGATTGATATCATTTTCTCGTAAGATAAGGTCTGTATATAATTGGGCAATTTCCCCCATATCAATTGATGATGACACAGAGCTGGGTGTCCAAACTTTCAATCCAATTCCACCAGTCTGGAGAATTAAATATAACTCTCCCTTTCCAACCACTTCTCCTTTTATGATCTCGATCATCTTTTTATCTCTTAGCGTATATTTCAAATAATACAATAGAAGCAGCACATGCTAGATTCAGTGAATCCACACTTCCTGTCATAGGAATTGTAACTAAACCTTCACACATTTCAAGTAGTTCCTTAGGCAGACCCTTCTGTTCGCTTCCCATTATTAGAACTATATCCTCAGGAAAATTATATTTCCTGTAATTTGTTTCCCCTCCACATACCGTTCCAATAAAAGGAACACCTCCCTTTGATTTCCATTCGTCTAATTCCCTTAGATTCGTTTTTCCAATTATTAGAGAAAATAATGCCCCGGTGCTCGAACGTACTGAGGTTGGATGATACACATCTGTACAATTCCCCAACAATATCATTCCCTTCCCACCCACGCCGTCTAAAGACCTCATGATTGTTCCGAGGTTTCCGGGATCCTGCACATTATCCAGCGCAATCCATAAACCTTCTAAATTGTGAAGTGCTTTTATATTTGTCCATTTTTGGAAGCCAACAGCTGCAATTCCCTGTGGTCCTTCTTTTAACGCAAATGTTTGAAAAACATCTTTGGTTACCTTAATGATATCAATTCCTTTTTTCTTCCCATCCTCTATCGCTCCCCATCCAAAATCTGAAATTAGAAGATCAGAATTATAAATAATGCTTTCAATTGGAAAATCGGTCCGTAATGCTTCCCCAATCAAGCGTAAACCCTCAATGTAAAACTTGCCAGACTTTTCACGTTCTTTTCTTTGGCGCAGCTGTCGGATAAATTTTATATATTGATTACTTTTACTTGAAATAAATTTCACAATATAAAATCCTATTGTAGTGAGAGTATTTTACGGCTGTGAATATGGCAGATAGCAACTGCCAACGCGTCAGCCGCGTCATCGGGTTTAGGAATTTCCTGTAAGTTCAACAATATTTTAACCATTTGCTGGACTTGATTTTTAGATGCTTTACCATATCCAACAACTGCCTGTTTTATTTCCACAGGATCATATTCACTGATCGAAAGACCTGCCTCAGCAAGGGATAATATAGCCACACCGCGAGCTTGCCCAACAGACATTGCTGTACGAGTATTGCGTTGAAAAAAAAGTTTCTCTACAGCAGCCATTTCAGGTTTATAGAGAGATAGTATCTCATTTAATTGAGAAAAGATTTTTCTTAATCGAATTTCCGGTTTATCTGTTGAATTGGTCCGAATCACCCCATAATCAATAACTTGTAAAGACTGGTCCGGCAGTTCTTCAACAATACCGTATCCGGTCAATGCTGTGCCGGGGTCAATTCCGATCACAGCCATTTTTTATGCTACCTCAAGCTCCTTTAGAGCATCTTCGCTGATATTTAAATTTGAAAAAACTGCCTGGACATCATCCAGCTCTTCCAATTCCTCAATTATCCTCATAACCTTCAGGGTTTTTTCGGTTTCTAACGATACTTCTTGTTTCGGAAGATATTGAAGATTGGCCTCTTCCGCTTCTATTCCAGCAGATTTCAACTGATCGCTTAAGGTTTTGAAGGCTTCAATTTGGGCGAATATTTCAATCGTTTCCTCATCAGATGTGATATCATCCGCGCCGCCTTCAACAGCCAATTCAAAAATCTTATCAAAATCCTTTCCCGCTGCGTCTATCGCAAAATATGCCACGTGCCGAAATTGCCAGGAAACAGATCCCACTTCCGCCATATTTCCACCACCATGAGTCAATGTATGGCGCAGTTCTGCAACCGTCCGATTGCGGTTCTCTGTCAGACAATCAATCATAAGTGCGATGCCGTTAGAGGCATACCCCTCATATGAAATGCGCTCAATCTCCCCCTCACTCTTATCCTCACCTGTACCCCGTTTGATAGCACGCTCGATATTATCTTTTGGCATGTTCTCTTTTCTAGCACGATCTACCGATAACCGTAATTTGAAATTTGATTCCAGATCGCTCCCTCCTTCTCGTGCCGCTATAGAGATCTCTCTTGCTAAACGCGTGAATAATTGGCCTCGTTTTGCATCAGCTGCACCTTTCTTACGTTTGATCGTAGACCACTTTGAATGACCCGACATACCAAAGCTCCTTTTTTCCTTAATATTTTACAATATTGAATTATACCATCCGGGTATTTTCCAAAAATTACTTCAATCCTTGCCGTAAATCTTTTGCGACTGTATTTTTCAATTTTCCAATGCCTTCTATTTCAATCTCGACCACATCACCTTCTTCCAATTTACCCACACCGGCTGGTGTTCCGGTCAGGATGATATCACCGGGATTAAGTGTCATGATTGAGGATATATAAACTACGAGTTGAGGAATATTAAAAACCATTTCTCTCGTTGATGCCATCTGGCGGATTTCATCATCAACCCGGTTTGTGATCAGCACATCCGACACGTCCAGATCTGTCTCGATCCAGGGGCCAAGCGGACAAAATGTATCAAATCCTTTAGCCCGCGTCCACTGCTTATCATTGTGCTGCAGGTCCCTTGCGGTTACGTCATTGGCAATTGTATATCCCAGAATAAACTCCTCTATTCTGCGGATATCAATCCATCTTCCACCCCGCCCAACCACAACAGCCAATTCTGCCTCATATTCAACCTGTTTTGATTGAGGTGGCAGAAGAATTTGTTCATCAAATCCAATTACTGAAGAAGGCGGCTTAAGAAAGATCAGAGGTGTGCCTGGAACCTCTTCTTCATGTTCTTTTGCATGTTCCGGATAATTGCGCCCAACCCCAATGATCTTGCCCGGCAGTACAGGTGCGTGCAATCTAACATTTGATAACGGCACAACCGCATCCATCCGCCGATAAGGGCCAAAAGGCGGTGCGCTGAGTGGACCAACCTTATTATCAAGTATCCACCCATATTGAGGTTCTTTATTATGCTGGGAATAACGAATGATTTGCATTTAATTCACTTTTATATAATTACAGTTATAATTATGCTCGCGGGCGGATAGCTCAGTTGGTTAGAGCGCATCTCTTACACAGATGAGGTCGCAGGTTCGAGCCCTGTTCCGCCCACCACAATATTATTCAGATTATTTTTCCAACCGAATCACCGCATTGTCAATTTCTTCAACTCCCCGCAGCGACTGCAGCATTCCCATGATTGCATTCATCATTATTTTCGCAGGGAATTCTGTTAATTTAATCTGCTTGCCATTCACTTCTACTTTAATCTTCTTCATGGTTAAGCTCTCTTTGTTAATAGTTTATATATTAATTCAATCAAGTTATCAAAGTCCCCTTCATATGTATAAATTGTATTATCTCTTTCCGGTATATCACCCATCCTCACCTTCTTGATTTCAGAATCACGCGCTCCTTCCACGATGATAATGTCAACTTCCATGAATGCCCGGATTTTAGCAATTATTTGAGATAATGGCATGCTCGCTGGAAGCACAAAGTTGGTTTCACTTTCTGACGAAAAAGAAGTTATCTTCGCGCCCGCTGCTCTGAACCCGCTTGTATCCTTTTCCGCCGATTCAGAGCTAATGTTTTTATCAGTACGTTTAATAACCGCAGTTGAAAACCCGGTTTTTTCGAGCGTCTTGATCAATTTAATAATAAGCGATGTTTTACCACTGTTTGAATACCCATAAAATCCAATCACCTTTGGGATGTTAGAAAATTCTTTCATGTTTAATTATTTTAGCTTAAAGGATATATTTTGCGAATCATTTGCCATGATCTCAGAAAATGCTTTTCAGATTATTAATTAAAGTTTTTTACATTTGTCTTATACAAAGAATATAATAATCGATGTAATCTATATTGGAGAACTCATGAATGATGATCAGAGAAAATTAGCTGAGGGTGTTTTATTTACCGATCTTTATCAATTAACTATGGCGCAGGTTTATTATCGCCTGGGTATCCATGAAAAAACCGCGCAATTTGACTACTTCTTCCGCAGTTATCCCGATTATGGGCTTCACCAGGCAGGTTACTGTATTAATGCGGGTCTGGAATGGCTCCTTGATTGGATGCGGGATTCTTTTTTTGACGACCAATCAATCAATTATCTGGCAAGTTTGTCAGACGCAAAGGGCAACCCTTTATTCAGGAAGGATTTTCTTTCTTATCTTAAAGGTAAATCGGTTATCACAGGACTTGCTTTGAGAGCAATTCCCGAAGGCAGAGTTGTTCATCCTTATCTCCCATTGGCAACTGTTCAGGGTCCATTATTATTCTCACAACTCATCGAATCCTCTCTCCTTAACCATCTCAATTATCAAACCCTGATCGCCACAAAAGCAGCCCGTATTTATGAAGCCGGAATGGGACAAATGATGCTTGAATTTGGGCTGCGCCGCGCGCAGGATAGAGCCGCTAGTGCTGGTGCTCGTGCCGCTATCATCGGCGGCGCTGCTGGTTCATCGAATGTTGGCGCATCTGCAGTGCTTGGATTTTCACCCAGCGGTACTCACGCACACAGCATGATCCAGGCAGTTGTTGCATTAGGGGGTTCAGAATTGGATGCATTTCAAGAATACGCAGATTCTTATCCCGATAACTGTGTGCTCCTGGTTGATACCTTTAATACATTAGAAAGTGGAATACCCAATGCGATTAAAGTATTTGAAAACCTTAGAAAAAGAGGCCATCGGCCTATGGGTATACGCCTAGATTCAGGTGACCTTGCTTACTTAAGCATCCAGGCTGCTCGAATGCTGGATAGAGCCAATTTTCCGGAAACAACCATTGTTCTTTCAAACCAAATGGATGAATTGGTGATTTGGCAGATCATCACACAAATAAAAGACGAAGCTGAAAGATATGGCGTCGACCCCGATAAACTAATTAAACGGCTGGCCTATGGTGTCGGAACACGCATGATCACCTCCAGCATTGATCCAGCTTTAGATGGAGTCTATAAACTGGTTGCGATTAAGGATAATTCGCATTGGGTACCCTCGATGAAGATTTCTGAAAATCCAGAAAAAACACTCAACCCCGGTCATAAACACCTCTGGCGTATTTATGACAAACGGGATAAAGCAATTGCAGATGTAATGAGCACCTCTGATGAGGATTTACGCCAGCAACCGTCTCTGCATCTTCACCACCCAACAAACCCTTCAAAGCATAGAATATTGAGTACAAGCGATCTTTCTAAAATAGAACCTTTACCAGTTGAGATTATCACTAATGGAACCATTAAATACGTTTCGCCTTCTCTTGATAAAATTCGCGATCAAAGGCAGATGGATCTTGAAAAGTTGTATCCAGGTGTGAAACGGTTGATGAATCCACACCATTATCATGTTTCCTTAACTGATGGTTTATGGACCTTGAAACAGAATTTAATGCAGGAATATAAGAAAGGCAATAGAGGTTTACACTAGTGAAGATTGAATCATATCATCAAGAATTTATCGATTTAATTGATCCTGAAGTTGCTATAGAAACAATCGCGGATGGCTTTTCATTTACCGAAGGTCCGATCTGGGATCACTTTAACAATAGGTTATTATTCTCGGATATTCCATCAAATAAGATATTTTCCTGGTCAGCAGACCAGGGGGTGTCAATCTACAGATCTCCGAGTAATTTTTCAAACGGATTAACATATGATCCACATGGAAATCTTATCGCTTGTGAACACCAAAGCCGTTCAATATCTCGTGAAACTGGGTCAAATAAGGTCATAACTCTTGCCAATTCGTATAAGGGTATGAAATTAAACTCCCCAAATGATGTGATCTCTGCAAAGGACAGTTCGATACTTTTTTCAGATCCAATTTACGGCCTCCGCGTTGGCATGGGAGGACCCGCTGAACAGGAACTACCCTTTCAAGGTGTTTTTCGTCTTCCGCCGGGCAGCAGTCAGCTTGAATTGCTCACAGATACATTCGAGCGCCCGAACGGTTTGGTTCTATCCCCGGATGAAAAATATTTATATATTGGAGACACAGTCCGTCAGCATATAAGAATTTTTGAGATCAATAAAGATTGGGAAATTACAGGCGGACAGGTTTGGGCGGAGCTGTGGGATGACGAGTATGTTGGCAGACCGGATGGAATGAAAGTTGATATTAACAGCAATTTATTCAGCACAGGACCTGGGGGAATTTGGGTTTTTGACAATAAGGCAAATCTCCTCGGGCGGATATTCCTCCCTGAAAAAACATCCAATCTCGCCTGGGGCGATCAAGACCGAAAATCCTTATTCATAACATCCAGCTCA
>CAYLHI010000006.1:0-13047 GCA_964383575.1 uncultured Pelolinea sp. | reverse complement strand
CAATCTCGCCTGGGGCGATCAAGACCGAAAATCCTTATTCATAACATCCAGCTCAGTGGTTTATCGCATCCGCTGTCGAACTAACGGTTAGCGAAAGCCGGATGTATTATTCTAAATACATAATCTAATCATACGCAAAAGTAATTTCAGCCTGCGGAAGGAAAAATGGATCAATATTTAATAATTGAAACAATCCAGGGAACTTTATCACTCCAGAAATAACCACAATTATGGAAAAAATGAATAAAAGAACATCGACAATATACAACAGCTCATTTCTCTTCATGGATAGAAGATAACATTTACAAGTGAGGGATTACATAAAAGAATTATTAATAAACCTCAGTAATCAAGGTTTCATAATTTAGAAATTTTTATTTAGAGCGTTTTAGTTGATTGAAGAAAATATGCTCTGATCCATTCTTCTTCTCTTTGGTGATTATTAGATTTTGGAATGGCTTTTCGGCTTCTTCTGGCTATTTTTTCTTTCTCGGGCTGAATAATTCGCCGCTGGTGGGATGGTTCTTGGAAATCCCCCCTGAACAAGTTCTGTGTTTGGACGATAGGACGTAATTTGGCCTCATTTTTTATTTCCAGAATTTCCCGATTTGCATCCTGGCCATGATCAACATTGTTTGGGTAGGAATTATCACCAACCACATATTTTCGTTCAAGTTCTTCAACTGACCCATTAAACCAGTTTAGATCCACATTTGTAATCACGCCAGGGATTTTTCCTTTATCGGTATACTGCCAGAATTCCCATCCAGCCCAGGGATATAAGGGGGTCGGCCATAAGTTTGTGTATTGTGCAATCCACAGAGGATACGCGCGTGCCCAATCCGTATGAGATCTTTTTTCGTTGGCCAAATAACTGCGCCAGAAACCACCGCTTGAATATATAATTGGCCGTTTATTGGTAATCCGTTCTGTTTCATCCAAAAATTGCCGCACCTTATAATTCAGTCGCTCACCTTTTGAACCCGCTGCCTCAAGATCCAGAACTGGTGGCAAACTGCTAAAATCACCTACTGTTTCACAGAATACCTTCGCCTGGATGACCGGATCGATATGGGTTCTGAAGAAATGATATGCGCTCCAGAAAACGCCATTTGCAGATGCGCCTGCGATATTCTTCCGCATCTCTTCATCAACAAAGAGTGATGTGCGTTTGTCAGGAAATTCCGTTGCCTTGATAACAGCGAACTTCACACCACTGCGCTTAACCTCACTCCAGTCAATCTCCCGCTGCCAATGAGAAACATCAATTCCAGGGATCATTTTCCACCTTTATGACTTTTCATTGGATCACCATTTGCTGCAGTTCCGTTTTTGAGCCATTGAACCAATTCAAACCCAGATTCGTGGGAATACCAGGCAATTTAGCTTGATAGGAGTACTGCCAAAAAGTCCACCCAGCCCAGGGCCATAACTGTTGAGGCCAAATCGTTCCCGGCTTATCCAACCATAACTGATAATTACATCCCCATTCAGCTTTTGGCAGATATGTTTTCCAGTATTTTTCAGATGTGTAAATGATCGGTTTTACGCCTAATGATTGTTCAACAGCATCCAAATAAGTTTTTACATTTTTTTCCATTTCATCCAGGTTCGCCCGGTGAGTTTCCAGACATACAACAGGCGGAAGTAATCCTTTGAAACTTTTCACAGTGTTGATGAATATTTCTGCTTGCTGTCCAACATGCAGGCGCGGATGCAGCCAGTGGTACGCTCCCGCCGTTATGCCCAGTTCACGAGCGTGTTTTATATTTCTTTCAAAATCTCTATCAATGCTATCAATCGCTTCAGTCGCTTTAATAAATACGAATTTCACATCACCAAATCCGAAATCATTCCATTCAACTTCGCCGTTCTTTTCCGAAAGATCTATACCTGCGATCATGCTTCCACCTTGAAAATAATATTTATTCAAGGGTAATGTTGCACGAATTGTGCCATTTTTCGAAATAAAAATGCAGGGTTAATATAATTCTATGATTCCTGCAGTATAATAAGTGCATATCCGGGGATGATAGGCTTCGACGGAAGAGGCTGATCCCGAACGGCGAGCCGAGAGGTACCGACCTCGTAAAATCAGTACACAATTTACGTGCCAAACGCACAAACTTAGCTGCTCTTCCATTAGCTGCGTAAGCAGTTGATTAGAGCACATGGCCTCTAGCAGGCCACGTCTGCCAGCTCCGTTCTCCAACCGGTAGTTGAACAGGCGACATAAAGTTGGAGTGCCGTATGTGTTTCCGTGCCTCATGCGAAAGAGAGCTTTAGGGCTCCAGCGGATGGCTGCAGAATTTGTCTGAAGGTTTACCACTCTGCGGTGAAATGAAAGACCTTCTACGCTCGTAGAAGTTCGGTGCTCTAATCTTGCGGACGCGGGTTCGATTCCCGCCATCTCCACCAGATATTTCGCACCTGATGGTGCGTTTTATTTTTCTGTTACCTGGCAGATGAGACCTTTTAGATAAGCTCCTTCAGGAAAATTCAATGCGACTGGATGATCTATACCCTGTGATAAGTGTTCCAAGATCTTCGCATCAACATCAGCGTCAAGTGCTGCATCCGCAACGATTTTTTGGAATAACAGGCGATCGATTCCCCCAGAGCATGAGAATGTTGCCAATATACCGCCGGGTTTGAGTAATTTGAATGCCAGCAAGTTGATGTCTTTATACCCACGCGAAGCAGACCGCACTTGCGCGATAGTAGGCGCAAATTTCGGCGGATCTAAGATGACCATATCAAATGACATTCCTTTGTCTCTCAGAAGACGTAATTCCTTGAACACATCTCCATTGATCCATGATGTTTTTTCTTCAGGCAAATCGTTTATACATATATTCTTTTTTGCTAAGCTAATTGCTTCCTGTGACGAGTCGATGGATATCACATGTTTAGCTCCGCCCTCTAATGCATACACGGTAAAAGCGCCGCTGTATGAAAAACAATTCAATACTTGACGATTTTTTGTATATTTTTTTATTGCTCGACGATTTTCCCGCTGATCAAGATAAAACCCCGTTTTTTGGCCATTAACTACGTCTACAAGAAATTTCTTCCTATCTTCTATGATCTCTATCGACTCGTCTGGTTCTTCCCCAGATAACAACCCTTTTCGAAGTTCAAGCCCTTCTAACTTACGAACTTCCACATCAGAGCGTTCATAAATATTTTCTTTCCCTGTTAATGAAATAAGATTTCTAATGATCGTATCTTTCCATCGTTCAGGCCCAGCACTTAAAAACTGTACAGCAAGTATATCCGCATACATATCTACTATCAATCCAGGCAAGCCATCCGATTCCGCATTTATTAATCTGCAGGAATTGTTATATATATTTAAAAAATTCTGTGAATTTCTTAATATAAAGGCTATGCGCATTTTGTTTTCGATAAAAACGTCATCAATTTTTTTATTCGTGTCAAAGCTCCACATGCGGACGCGGATTGAAGAGTGAGGGCTGTAAGCGCCATAACCTAATTCTTCCCCCTCCGCTGAAACAACTTTTATTGTTTCGCCTAATCCAGGGTTTCCAACAATTGCTTGTACAGCTCCTGAAAAAATCCAGGGGTGTTTTCGCTTTACAGACTTTTCGCGGTTGGGTTTTAATCGCAGTTCAGCCATTAATTCTTGTACTCAGCCATTTTCTTCAATTCGTCTTCACTAATCACCTTCACGCCTATGGTCCTTGCACTTTCAAGTTTTGATCCCGGGTTCTTTCCCATCAAAAGATAATCAGTTTTACTGCTGATACTGTCAGAAACTTTGCCGCCAAATTGTTTAATATAACTCTTGATCCCATCACGTGTGAAATCGGCCAGTGTACCGGTAACAACAAACTTTAGACCTTCTAACGTTTTATTCTGATAAGTCTGTTTAACACTGCTTACAGGCCAAACACCATGGGCATGTAATTTTTTAATCACTTCAATATTTTTTTCTAAAGAAAACCATTGCTTCACCGCTTCAGCAGTATTAGGACCAAAACCTTCAATCTTTTCAATATCATCCTGTTTTGCTTTAGATAGTTCTTCCAGATTACAATAATGTGATGCTAATTCTTCAGCCGCTACCTCACCAATACCATGGATACCCAATGCTGTAATCAGATTTACGAGCAGTCTGTTCTTTGAATCATGAATTGCTGAAATAATATTTTCTGCTTTCTTTTCAGCAAATCCTTCCAGGTGAAGCAGATCAGCTATTCTAAGCCCATACAAATCTGCAACATCATTGATCAAACCCTCTTTCACAAGCTGCTCAACAATTTTTATACCTAATCCGACGATATCCATTCCAGTTCGAGATACAAAGTGTTCAATATTTCGAATAATCTGTGCTGGGCAAGCATGATTTACACAGTACCATGCTACTTCATCCGGTAAGTTTTCAACAGGCATACCGCACACTGGGCAAATAGTCGGTGGAGTAAATCTCTTTTCCTCCTTATTTCGGATATCTACAATAGGCCCAATGATATATGGGATCACGTCACCCGCCCGTTTTACATGCACCCGATCACCTATGCGGATATCTTTTTCTTTAATGAAATCGAAGTTATGCAGTGTTGCCTTTTTAACTATTACACCTCCTATCTCTACTGGTTCCAGAATAGCGAAAGGCGTCAGAATTCCAGTTCTTCCTACATTCACACCAATATCTAATAGCTGTGTGGTCACTTCCTGAGCGTGAAATTTTAAAGCAATCGCTCCGCGAGGGTCTTTACCTACAAAACCTAAATTCTCTGCCATCTTCAGGTTATTAATCTTGATCACAACCCCATCAATTTCGTACCCAACCGTATCTCGATATGCTGTCCATTTCCGTGTGCTGGAAAGCATCTCAAAAAAACTATCGCATATCTTAGATAGATCTGAAACAGGAAATCCGAGTGCTTTTAAATATGCGAGTGTTTCCCATTGGGTTTGTTTCGGATTGCCAGCTACGATCGCATAAGCCAAAATGTTCAGCGGGCGTGTTGCAACAACAGCAGAGTCTAATAACCGCATTGACCCAGCCGCTGTATTACGCGGGTTCTGATAAGTTTTTTCACCCCGCTGGGCAAATCTCTTGTTCAAGCGTATGAAATCCTCTTTTGTGATATAAGCTTCGGCGCGGACGACTAACGTTTCCGGGACTATTAAAGAAGCATCGTTAACTGGAATTTTCAATGGGACCGATTTGATCGTGCGGATATTTTGGGTGATATCTTCCCCAATTTCCCCGTTTCCGCGCGTCGCTCCTTTTATAAAAATACCATTTTGATACCACAGAACAACAGTTAGACCGTCTATCTTGGGTTCCAAAACGAATTGTGCATTCCGCACACGCTCATCTAGTTTATTGATTCGGTCAAACCAGCTTTTTAAGTCATCTTCTGAGAATGCATTCGCCAGGCTGAGAATACGTCCAGGATGGGTTACTTTATCAAACCTTTCAGCTGGTTCGGCACCGCTACGCCATGTGGGCGAATCCGGTGTGATCCACTGTGGGTGACTTTCCTCTATTCTGCGCAGTTTTATCAGCAGTTGGTCAAATTCATAATCGCTGATCACGGGATCATCCAAAACATGATAGCGGTAGTTATGGAAATTGATTTCGTTCTTTAAAGCAACGTATGCTTTTGATTCCTCACTATCCTTCATATGGTAAATTATAGCAATCTTTAGATCTCATTCCTATTGTTGAAAACCGCTGATGCTACTTTTCCGTATATAATTAAGAATAATTGTTCATATAAATATTAGCTTTGGAGGCAAAATGAAAGCAGGTAAGATCATTTTATTTGTGATCGCTGGTTTTGCGTTGGTCTTTTCTTTTCTTTTTTTCCTGGGTTCCGGAGGACAAACCGGCGGATTCAATCTTATTTACATAGCAGCAGGATTGGCAGGTGTTGCATTCATTCTAATATTCTTTGCTACACGCCTGAAAGCGACTGGTGATTCTTCCCAGAATGTAACTGTAAACATTGACCTCCCGGGTGAGGTTGGTATGGATACTATCAAATGCAAATCATGCGGAGGTGTTCTATCCGAAAAGGATATAAAAATGGTGGCTGGTGCTCCAGTAGTCACCTGCCCCTTCTGCGGAACAACCTATCAGTTAACCGAAGAACCAAAATGGTGATGGGTGAAATGTCTATGAAAAATAAAATAACATCTCTGGTTTTCTCCCTTTTCCTGCTTGCATCAATCATCTCCCCGGTTCTTGCACAGGATTATTTCTTTGAAGTGCCTGAGCAGGATATCCAGGTTTTTATCGAACCAGATGGATCAATCACACTTGAGTATTATTACTTGTTCCAGAACGCGGCGGGGGCGCACATCATTGACTTTGTCGATATCGGAATGCCGGGTAACAGCACCTATAGTCTAGGGGACATCACTGCAAGCGTAGACAACAAACCCATAACGGATATTCAGGATTCGCAATATGTGGATGGTGTCGCGCTGGGATTAGGTGCCAATGCGATCCCTGCCGGAAGCAGCGGTATCGTTTACATGCGCGCAGAGAACATTCTCGGTCAGTTTTACTTTGCATCCTCGGATGAAGAAGAAGAATATACCTCCATGCGCTTCCAGCCTAATTATTTCTCATCAGATTTTGTGGGTGGAACTAGCGACATGACAATCACATTTCACATGCCACAGGGTTTAACTGAACAAGAACCGCGTTGGTTTTCACCGAAAAATTGGCCTGGCGATGAGACTCCCGCTTCTGGCTTTGATGAGGAGAACCGCATCATATACCAGTGGTCGTACTCCCAAGCTTCAGCTTCAAAAAAATACGAATTTGGGATTTCTTTCCCGTCCCGGTTCATCCCAACTGAAACTATTAACACAGAGCAAACAGTAACATTCAATCCATCTGATTTATTTGGCACATTGATCCCAATCGCCTGCTGCGGTGGGTTCGCTGGCATCTTAGCCCTGGTTATCTATTTCGCAGCCAAGAGTGCAAAAAAACGAAAACTTAAATATCTCCCTCCAAAGATTGCCATAGAGGGTCATGGAATTAAGCGCGGTTTGACATCTGTCGAGGCAGCAATTCTCCTTGAGCAGCCGATGGATAAGATTCTCACGATGATCCTTTTCAGTGTGCTTAAGAAAGATGCTGCCCAGGTTATTAGCCGTGAACCGCTGAAAGTGAAAGTGGAAGATAAATTACCTGATGGATTAAGAGATTACGAAATCAGTTTTCTAAAGGCGTTCAAGGGGACAAAATCAGCCACCCGGCGCAAGCAGCTGCAGGATATGATGGTTGCTTTGGTCAAGAGTATCAGTACTAAAATGAAGGGGTTCAGCCGTAAGGAAACTGTCAAGTACTACGAAGATATAATCAATAAAGCGTGGGAGCAGGTAGAAAAAGCCAAAACGCCTGAAGTGCGAGCCGAAAAGTATTCTGAAGCGGTCGATTGGACCATGCTCGACCGTGATTATGATCAGCGCACGCGCCGCGTTTTTGGCAGTGGCCCAGTTTTCATGCCTTACTGGTGGTGGCGGGCAGACCCAACCATCAAACGGTCATCCACCGGGCGTTCGGTTGGCAGTTCTTTAGCTCGCGGGTCAAAACCCTCAATACCATCCGGCGGGAAATCCAAAACGATCACTCTTCCCCGCCTGCCCGGTTCAGATGCAGCCGCCTCCTTAACCAACACAGTTACCGCGTTCTCCGCAGGTGTGGTTGGTAACATGACTTCCTTCACAAGTGGAGTAACCAATAAAACCAATCCACCTCCTAAACCATCTTCCAGCACATTCCGGTCTACTGGCAGCCGAAGTGGAAGAAGCGGTGGCTCCTCCTGCGTGTGCGCGTGTGCCTGTGCCTGTGCGGGATGCGCCTGCGCCTGTGCCGGCGGTGGCCGCTAATGGGTGTTTCCTTTTTTCAAAGAGGAGACAATCAACCCATGAAAAATATGCCCTTAGGGATTAAACCTGGTACGTACGAATATAAGCGCACTGAAGGTGAATATAAGAACCGCATCCATCTGCGCCTGGAAAAGGATGGGCATGGTGTTCTGCTCATAAATGCAAACCAGCTGTATCATTTCAACCCATCGGCGGCATTGATGGCATTCCTTATTTTGGAAGAAGTGGATGATAATGCAATTATCAAACGATTGCAATCCGTATTTAATGTCAAGAAGAAGCAGGCACTGACGGACTTTATCCAATTTAAGACAGATTTTGACCGCATCATCTCCCCTATGGATGATCCCTGCCCAATCTGCGATTTAAATTTAGAAACTTTAGTCCCCTTCTCAAAGCACCCTTCTGCGCCGTACCGCATGGACCTCGCATTAACCTACCGCTGCAACAACCACTGCGTGCACTGCTATAACGAACCTAACAGGGCGAAAAATGAATTAAATATTAGTCAATGGAAACAGGTGCTAAATCATGTATGGGACCTGGGTATTCCACACGTTGTTTTTACCGGCGGAGAACCCACTTTAATTGATTTCTTACCTGAGTTAATTACTCATGCCGAGAAATTAGGCATGATCACTGGTTTAAATACAAATGGCCGAAAATTAAGCGATCCAAGTTATATCGAAGCGCTCGTTTCCGCCGGTCTTGATCATGTGCAGATCACACTCGAATCACATGATGCAGAGATTCATGACCACATCACAGCTACACTCGGCGCATGGAAACAAACCACCGCAGGAATAACTAATGCACTAAAATCACGCTTATACGTGATGACAAACACTACCCTTTTACGGTCAAACAGTGCTTCTCTTGCGGACACGCTGCAATTCTTATCCGCTCTGGGTGTACCGACGGTAGGTTTGAACGGACTCATCTATTCCGGCAGGGGTGCCTCAGTGGATGAATCAATTTCCGAAGATGAACTGCCAGCACTGCTCGAAATAGCAAAAATACACGCGGAGCGAAGCGGTCAGCGGTTGATCTGGTATACCCCTACCATGTACTGCCACTTTAACCCCATAGAAAGTAATTTAGGCGTCAAGGGCTGCACTGCTGCCCTGTATAACATGTGCATCGAACCAGATGCCAATGTTTTGCCCTGCCAATCCTATTACCATTCACTTGGTAATTTCCTGAAAGATCCCTGGGATTCTATCTGGAACCATAAACTCGCTCGTTCATTACGGAACAGAGACTACGCTCCCGATGAATGCCGCTTCTGCGACCTGATGGATACATGCGGAGCGGGCTGCCCTCTTCATCTTCAGAATAATCCGGATATGAAGCCTCATCCGGTTAACGCGCTACCGTTTTAAGATAGTAAAGGAGGAAAAATGTTCACAAAAATTGAAAATTTCTTTGACGGGTTGTTCAACGCAGTGGAGCCAATTCCCGCCGGCGTATACAAGTATCAGGCATCTCAAGATGCAACCCTGCCCTACAAACTTCACCTGAGAGTGGAAACAGACAGTACCGGCATCCTCATCATTAATGCCAGCACCGTTCTGCACCTCAACCGGACAGCTGTTGAATATGCATATTATTTCATTGACGGCATTAATAAAGAGGATATCCCACCGCTGGTAGCCTCCCGCTATGATGTTTCAGTTGGACAGTCAAAACGCGATATGGAGGAATTCCTCTCGAAAGTGGATACACTTATACACACTGAAGATCTTGACCCGGTCACCTACCTGGAAATGGACCGCGTCGCGCCCTACTCACAGAAGATTTCCGCGCCCTATCGCTTGGATTGCGCGCTCACGTATCGTGTTTCAGCGGGCATGGATACAAAGACTGCTCCCACCGAACGCGCCGATCGAGAACTAAGCACAGAAGAATGGAAGCAAGTACTTACTCTCGCGCTAGAAGTTGGTATCCCTCATGTTATCTTCACCGGCGGAGAGCCAACCCTGCGCGATGACCTCCCGGATCTGATCGCGGCAGCCGAAGATCTCGGAATCGTCTGCGGTCTGCTGACCGATGGGCTTAAATTCAGCGATAAAAAATATATGAACCATCTCCTGCAGAATGGATTAGACCACATCATGCTTCTCTGCCAGGCGAAGAATAAAGTCTTCTGGAAAGCGCTCAAGAACCTCATGCCGGAAGATATATCCGTTACCGTTCACCTCACACTCAATAACGACAACCAGAAGGATGTACCCGCTCTGCTTGAAAAAATTGCCAATGAAAACATCACCAGTGTTTCCCTGAGTGCGGATTCCTCTAATTTAGCAGACGCACTAGCTGCTGCAAGCCAGAAAGCATCCGATCTGAACCTACGCCAGGTATGGGATCTGCCTGTACCGTATTCCGCTTTCCACCCGGTGGCTGTAGAACTCGAATCAGGTGCAGAGCCTGCACCCGAGGGCGCCGGGAAAGCGTGGCTGTACATTGAACCGGATGGGGATGTGCTCCCAGCGCAGGGGATCAACGAAGTGCTTGGCAATATACTGACCGATCCCTGGAAAAAGATCTGGAAACATCACTAAAAGTTCGTGAGCAGCGACAATTCCTTCTGGCACATGCGCTACCGCCAGCAAGCCGGCTGGACAAAGAATACGCGTAAATATATCTTCAACAAAGCTGGAATCTCTCCAGACGATTTTTTCCTGGAAGTCGGCTGCGGAAGCGGAGCATTGCTTGAGACGCTGGAAGATGAGGGGTATAAAAATTTAACCGGCATCGATCGTGACCTCAACACATTCTTATCCCAAAAATTTTCCCACCCATCTGCATGCTCTGACGGACTGCACCTGCCTTTCCAAGACGCGTCCTTTGACCACTGCCTGTGCCATTTCTATCTCATGTGGGTATCGGATCCGCTCACAGCACTGCGCGAGATGGTGCGCGTGACCGCACCCGGCGGCTGGATACTCGCACTGGCGGAACCGGATTATGGGGGACGCATTGATTACCCCCAGGCATTAGAACGTTTAGGAGAGCTGCAAACGGAAGCCCTACGCTCCCAGGGAACAGATGTGCGCATGGGCCGCCGCCTGCTAGCTATGTTCAAAGACTGCGGGTTGAATGAAGTTGGTGTCGGCATCATCACCGCTCAGTGGGAACCTGGGGATAATATGGATTCTTTCAAGGATGATCAGGGTGTACTTAAGCATGACCTGACAGGCATGGTGCCGGCAGAAGAACTGGACGCGCTCCTATCACGCGCTGAAACCAGCACTTCTAAGGGAGACAGCATCTGGTTTGTACCCATTTTCTACGCATACGGACGTGTTTCCTTTGGGGATAAAGATTAGATCTTTCGGCTTGATGGTATAATCACCTCCGTTATCGGGGCGTGGCGCAGTCCGGTTTAGCGCGCTTGCATGGGGTGCAAGAGGTCGGAGGTTCGAATCCTCTCGCCCCGACTAGACACTCCCAATTTGCCCAAAAACATGGTTTTATATATCTGCGGTTTCTCATAAGGAACCTTTATTTTGATACGGTGGCCAAATTACTTGACAAAAGTTGACAAAAGTTGACAGTTTGAAATTATTTCACCTATTCGTTCCTAAGGAACGAATAATCCACATAGAAAAAGGAACTTGAAATATTAGTATTTTTGTTCTATTATAGATGCTATGAAACAAATAGATGAGTGAAAGATATGAACAATGATGGTTTAAACGATAAACAGGAGATGGCGCTGGAGTTGGTGATGAGCGGGATGAGGGATGGGGATATCGCTAAGCGCGTGGGGACCAGCCGGGCTGATGGCTACTGGACAGGTTGCGGCTCAGGGGGTGCGAACTGT
Source organism: uncultured Pelolinea sp. (assembly GCA_964383575.1). Classification (GTDB taxonomy): domain Bacteria; phylum Chloroflexota; class Anaerolineae; order Anaerolineales; family Anaerolineaceae; genus Pelolinea. The sequence goes on along the minus strand of CAYLHI010000006.1, from coordinate 1,337 downwards.
GCTATTCGAAAAAAGTTGTCCTTAAAAGGATAAGAACAATCAACCGCTATAATGGAAAAATTTCACCAATTGGATGTTCGTACTTTGATGGATGAATTGAACAATCGCACTCTTGAATGTTCAGGCTTTATAGTATCATCTATGGTATCCTTAACAAATCATTGTTGCACTTAGCACTATAATCCACCAAACTAAAATGCAATGGCTGTCGGGTTTGCATCCAAACATGTCCCGAGGTAAATAGGATAGGAAGTGATGGTAATGCATAAATTGTTAATCAAGGTAAACCGGTAGAATGTGGAGGAGATAATTTTTGTCATTTTGGAGCAATTGAGAAAATATCCGGGGAATCTGAATAACAATACTAGAAAGAGATTTGGCCTAAGCAGAAGCAGAGGAAGAAGTAGAGAGATATAGATAAGATTTTAATGAATAAGTTAAAAATATTTTCTTTTATAGTTATTTTAGTGGCAATTGTAGCAGTGGCTTTTATAATATATTATATTAAACTGTCTTCACCGCCAGGCCAACCGATTACGTTGCCAACAGAAGAAAAAACTACTCCACTAGAAGAGAAAAAGCGAAAAGTAGAAGAAACGGAAGAAATGAAAATAGTAGATATAGAAAAGGTAAAAGACGAAATAAGATCCAAAGCAAACGGAGAAATTATTGAGTATTGGGAAGAATCTTTTTATTCTGAAGGCGATTTTGCAATAATTTTAGAAAATCAAGAAGAATTTATAAATTTGGTAATAAATAAATTTAAGCAAGAGATAATCGGAGTCACTGCTGAGAATTGCAAGGTAGATTTATACGAATTTAAAAAATCAACAATATTGAAATGTAATATTAAAGGAGCTAGATACAGTACTAATTCCTATGATATACATTTTCTTTTAGGAAATTGGCCCTTTGATTTGATGAATTTTAGCAGAGGAGAAAGAAAGCTTACTTATGAAGGGGAGATAAATGGCATTCCCACTTCAATTGTATTTGAATTTCCATATGTTTTGTCTCATTGTCACGAACATATCTGGCCAAAGTAATTAATTTTCTCAATCCTTACTTCAATTTCAATAAATACCCATTGAAATTGATTCCCTGTCAGCAATTTAGCTTTTCGATATAGATTATCCAAATGGTCGCGATCTATGTTATTAAAAATTTCCATAGCTTCAATCTCATCACATAATAGCATTAAAGATGAATATTTTTCTGTGCTGTGTCCAGAAGATACTATACACTTTGGGTATCAAGAATACATCAGGTTAATATTTTATTTTATGTTAATTCAGACATTTAGTGCAACGGATGAGGAGATAAAATCATTCGTATGC
>CAYLHI010000005.1:0-91581 GCA_964383575.1 uncultured Pelolinea sp. | reverse complement strand
TTGCATACGAATGATTTTAGCTCCTCACCCGTTGCACTAAATGTCTGAATTAACAATAATAAATCACAATTATTTTTCCAAATTCATCTTTTATTCTGAAATAGAATCTCCCAACACCCCATGATCCTTTTTTTCTTGCCCTCGCTAAATGTTTTATGCGCATATTTCTCGCTTTATTTCCCTTGCGCTCAAAATTAAACCAAGAGGAAATCAATTCATTAACACTAAAAATTTCTCCACGCCATCTAAAAGAAATTGGGCATGGCGGTTTCTTCTCCAATATAAATTCCTGATCGAATTCCACTTCGATTTCTTCACTAATGAATTGTTTCATCTAAGTTTTTAAATAGCTAAACAGATAAATTCAAGTGGTTCGATTTGTGATCATATCAATATAAATATACAGCAATTTCTAAACCTTAAAAATCTGACCCTTCAATTATTCAATTCATCGATTAAAATCAATACCAAATTTGCAGTAAAATAATGGAAAAGAATAATAACAACTTTAAAACAACACCAATTTATAATAATATCCGCAGATTTATTTATATTATTTTAATTCAATCCTTCGCGGCTGCCCTATGGTTACTTTTAATCCCGAAGGAACCGGAAAACGCCGTTTTCCTTGGCTATTCCCTGAAACGGCTAGCGTTACTCTTACCAATAGTTTTCCCTGCTTTCGCAGTCTTGCTTGCCGATCATAAAATCAAGAAACCTGAAATCTGGCAAAAATGGTTTGAGAAAGAAGGGAATAAAGCAATATTGGCCATGATGCTTATTTTCGGTGGTGGCTTGACCGCTTTGGCCATATGGAGTTTTATTTTCCTTTACCATTTTCTGGATCTTTTCAGTGATGTCGGTATTTATAACCGGCTGATGCCGTTGTTGATAAGCTATCTTTTTATGGGAATTGAATTACCCACTTTCGTGATCACCGCCTTTTATCGTATTCCTAACGAACACAGAAAATCTATCCGGTTTCCCTGGAAATCATTTCTTACCGCTCTTCTTATAATTTGCCTATGTTTTTTGGTAATTGAAATCACCGGCTGGGGATATGGTTTTACAAGTATCGTTATTGTGTCGCTAGGTGTGCCTTTACTGGAAGGACAAATCTGGTACATCACCGGCATCCTGCTGATGATTGCTTTCACAACGCTGGCATGGAATGCAATCCCAAGCAAGCAAAGATTGCACTTTATTAAACACAGGGATGCGGCTATGTTTCTAGCGCTGTGGCTAATTGCAGTCGTGTTCTGGGCAAGTTTACCGCTGCCGGAACATAATTATTTTGCGCCGTCCGCGCGGCCGCCGAATTTCGAAAAATATCCTTTCTCGGACGCGGAACAATATGATTACAACTCGCTGTATGTCCTTTACGGCACTGCAGATGGTTTTGTGATCTCTAAACCACTTTACGTTTCTTTCCTGACAACCCTGCATGCAATCGCAGGCCTGGATTACACCCGAGTGGTCTTTTTTCAAACACTAGTAATCGCTTTATTCCCCGGGATCTTATATTTAATCGGAAAAGAGCTGCACAGCCGATTGGGTGGTATCGCAATCGCACTGATGGCAATCTTCCGCGAAATAAATTCCATCCAGGCCAGCACGATTGCCAATGTGTCCAATTCTAAGCTGCTGCTCTCAGGAATGCACGCTGCACTTCTGGCTAGTCTGTTGGTTTATGTGATCATCCGTTGGTTCAAAGTTCCGGGAAAGAAGGTCAGTGGGCACGCATTCATAGCTGGAGGTATCATCGGTGCCTTTATCCTCACGCGCCTCCAGGCGATGGTTCTCGTCCCTTTCGGAATCCTGCTGGTTGTGGTGCGCTATTTTAAAAATTTTAAATCGATTTTCATTTCTGTCCTGCTGATGATGCTGGCAGTCGGTCTGGTGCTCACTCCAGTGCTGATCCGCAACCATGCCATTACCGGTGTCTTCTGGGTGGACAATCCATCATCTACAGGAGGCCTATACCGCTATTTTATTTTTGAGGATGACTACGATATTGAGATTCCCGAAGCTGGCTCTATGGCAGAACAATTAGAACGTAATATTTCGGTAATCTCATCGGCCTTTTCACGTGGATTTGGAAACATCATACAATTTATGATGGATCACTTTATGCGCAATGAAATATCATCCATGCTGATTATGCCGATACGCCTGGGGAATCAAATCCAATTTTTAGATTTATTAAATATTAATCAGCCATTTTGGGCTGAAATTTATACCCGATTAAACGCTCTAAATATATTCGTTTTAATTACCAATTCAATAATAATTGCGCTGGGTTTCTCATATGCCTTTCAACGCAATCCATGGGCTGTTCTCTGCATCATTGGATTTCATGTAATATACAGTCTAAGCTCAGCAGTTGTGCGTCTGGCTGGATGGCGTTTTATACTTCCGGCGGACTGGATCATCTTTGCTTTTTATGCACTGGGTTTAGTTAAACTCATCACTACTTTTTTCCGGGTAGCATTTAGGTGGGACCTAAACACATTGGCTTCCGACTGGGTGGCTTATCCTACAGAATCCGTTACCAAACCCCTTACCTGGCATGGATATTTAATTTATGGATTGTTATTGCTTTTCATTGGCGGTTTTATCCCATTGAGAGAGGCCATATTTCCGGATTTGGTTCCAGAATACGACCGGGAGGATGTCTGCAGTGCTTTTATATCCGCGGCGGAATCCAACCTGATGCCCCAATTTACGGATGACGTGGCAGCGTACTGCGAAGACGAAAGAACTGGCGCACTGATGGGCTACGGCCTATACCCGCGCTTTTTTAATGAGGGAGAAGGTTATTATGACCGACCCAATGATCCATATTTTGGAAAACAGGATTATTCCAGGATTGTTTTTAGATTGATTGGAAAAGCAAATTCTTCTGTATTTATCAAGACCAATAGAGAAGATTTGGAATTTCCGAGCGGGGTGCTTGTTTATGTGCTTGCTCAGGATATGAACAACACCGGGGCTGAGTATGTTCTGGTTGCGGGAGAGGAACCGGAACTAATCATTTCAGAAACAATACTTAATCCTGCAGAATTGCCAAGCGATCATGCGAAATAGTGAGAATGTTCCTTTTCATAAAAATATTATTACCTTGTTAAACTTGATCGACTTTTTGATTTTAAATACTTTGTTTTGTGCTCATAGCCGACATAAACAAAACCTCTCTACAGCAAGCTGCGGAGAAAATGTCCTCTTTTTGATTATATTCGGATGATTTTATTGAAACATAAGATTTTTGTTTTTCAACCTTTTTTTGCATCACTTTATGAGACCAAATCTTATTCAACCATTTGCAGTGGCTATAATTATTGCAAACTTATTATGGCAGTAATTGAATGAAAAAGATATCTCTTTTTTTTGAAAAAAATAGATGGGCATTTCCTCTTGTGCTAGTAATATTTTCTCTTTTTTTCTTTGCAATCATACTAATTCCAAGAGAGGTACCGTTCATAAAAGTTGTTGGAGGAATTGTCCGATACAATACGACCCATTTTCTTTTAGTTGTAACTATTTCTCTTCTTATATCTCTTTATCTTAAAAAGACGCGCTTGTCTCTATTATTAACTGCATTAATTATTTTTCCGATCTTTTCTTTTGCTCTTGTTGGCCTCTGGGCTTATGCATACACAGAAACAAACGTGATTGCAGGAATACTACCAAGAATAGACTCCCTTTCATTTTTTACAAGTTCTTTATCTCTTTTAGAAAAAGGATATCTGGTTGGTTATACCCAAAGAAGACCTTTATTCAGCAGTTTTTTTGCCTTTTTTTTATGGCTCGCTGGGGGAAACTTGCAGATTGCGATGGCTGCAACCGTATTTATTTCTGCAATTGTTAGTTACTTTTCAATTATTGAGGTGAATAAAACTCTTAATCCTCCCTCCGCTGTCATCTTTTTTATTCCCCAATTTTTCTTTATCCGAAGATTCATCGGCAATATTTTGTCAGAAAATTTAAGTTACATACTTGGAATGGCAGCGTTCACCTTCTTTCTTGTTGCTCTCCGCAAAAAAAGAGACCAACAAAAAAATAGTATTTTCTTTTTCTTCTTTGCTGTCTTTTTATTTACTCTTGCCCAGGTTGCTAGGCCAGGCGCTATTGCCACCTTGCCCTTTCTAGTTATTTTTGCTGGATGGTTATGGAAAGGGAAGCAGAAACCATCCTGGAAAATTATGGTAATTACAACATTATCCGTTATCGCGGGATTGTTTATTAACAGCTACATATTCTCGCAAATTACACTTAATGAATCAAATCAATTCAATAATGTTGGGTATGGCATCTATGGTGTCGCGGTTGGCGGAAAAGATTGGGGACAAATACGTATCGATCATCCTGAAATCAACAACCTTGAGCCTGGTATTCGAGAGAAAAAGATAATGGAGATCATAATATTTGAGATCCTTGATCACCCTGACAACTTCATCAAAGGGATGATGTATCAATTCTCGAGTATCTTTTCTCTTCGACCCATAAATACATACAATATTTATTCATGCATGCTTTCTAATAATCATTTGATGAGTTATTCGTTAATCTACTCATATTTCCTTTTTTCAATAGTAGGAACTGGCTACTGTATTTTTCAGGGGAAAAAACCATTCTTTATTTTTATACTTATCCTTTTGATTGGTTTTCTTTTCTCTTTACCGCTCTCTCCTGCTTATCAAACACAATATATGCGTTATTATGCTGCAAGCACTTCTTTCCTTGGCATTCTTCCAGCTGTAGGATTTTCACTCATCTTTCAGATTATTGCTAAAAAATTTAATTTAACAAAATATATTCAACCATCGGGTCACAATAAAATATCAGATCTTAATCTTGTTTTTTCCATTCTATTAACAATCATTGTCTTGCTTGGCCCATTATTAATTAAGGCAATTGCTCCAAAAAGAGATCTGATTTCAAGCGGATGCCCAGATGGGGAAAGCGAAGTCATCCTGAATTATTATCCCGGGTCCAGCATATCAATTATTTCCTATGGCCCTACCTGGATTCCAAATATTGCAGAACACAATTATAAAGAAAGTATTCACAATATTCCTGCTAAAAACACAGTCGATTATTTTGATAATATTGCAATCCCCAATACGGTATTTCCAACAATAAATCTATTAGATAACAAACCACTCTATGTGGTTATAGATTTCAATCAATTACCACAAAAGAAAACCACCCTGCGTGCTTGTGGAAAGATCGAAGATATTAGTACAGAAAGTTTCTTTTACCCAAATATTGTTGAGGAATATTAATAAAAAAGAAGTATGTGTATTGGTAAGTCCCCCCTAAAATAGTACCGGCGATAAGTAGACACAACCGGGAAAGATGAAACCAGGTTAATCACCGCAGATTTTTTGGAGGAATACAATTCCATTCTCCCTCATGCTGCATTTGAGAAAAAACCCTTTTGAAATTTCTTCTAATCTTGAAAATGCCTGCTTTTAAGTGATACTAAATTTGGAGGCTTATTTAGAACGGTAACCCCTCTTTTTCTGATTGCGCACTATCTCCCTGCCAATGGCTGATTTGTGCACTCCAATGGTTTGGGCTATCTTGGTATTTGAATGACCTATTTTCAACAAGGTGGATATCTGATATCTTTGTAAATGGGTAAGCTGTGAAAATTTTCGCATAATTGCTCATTTGATTTTGCAGTTGGAGAGGTGCTCATCTTACTGCAGTTACCCTCTCTTTTTACCTGCAAAATTGCACTTGTTAGCTGAATTCAGCTATTATAATTATGAATAAATGGATATAAAAGACAAGCAAAATCATTGGTACAAGTTTTTTTTATTCATCGGGATTCTAATTTCTATTATTCAGGTTATCAGTTATATTCCAAAGCAGAGAAGTAACTTAAAGAATGGGAATTACTGGCCCTTTTTTTATGAAGAGTTGCCTGAAAATTCTATTGATATTGTATTCATGGGAAACTCGCATTCAAAGAGCACATACATTCCACAAATAATTGATGATATTTTAGGAACAGAATCAATTCACGTAAACACTTCAGGTGAAAGTATCTACCAGACAATATATGAGTATCAGGAAGTGTTGCGTTACCAAAATCCGTTGGTTGTGATCATAGAAACTTTACCAATCTATGATGGTCTGACTCAAAAGAACCTAAAACCCTGGAATTTCTCGTTTTTTTATTCAATGCCGATAAGTCTGAGAAAACTGATATACAGCTATGATTTCTTTTCAGACAGTGATCTTCTAAATTTTTATCTACCATACACAAGCAATCATTCGAATTGGAAAAATCCCAATATACCAATCTCCCGCGCATATACAGAATTAAAAACAATAAAAAATAATTGGGGCTCTGATAGGTATGTGGAATTACCACATAAAGGGTATGAAAATTACCTGAAATCTATCCTTCCTGGTGAAATTCAATCAGAAACTCCAGATGAAATCGCTTCTTGTCCGATAGATGATTTTAAAGATCGATTATCTGTAACTGAAGATATTTTACAAATCAACCAGAAGCATTCGGAAGATTTGTTATTTGTTGAAGCCCCACAATATATTAATAAATATGAAAATTGTAGAGATCAGGCAATTGATTTGATAGAGAGTTATGAAGTATCTTATAAAACTTTATTCAACGATCAAGGTCAATCCCTGCTTTGGTTTGGTGATTATCAACATATGACCCAATTTGGTGCGATCATCGCATCTGTAGAAACAGCGGAGCTTTTAGCACATGAGCTTAATATCGAAATACATCCTGAAGCTCTTGATTATTACCGAAGCTATTTTTTCAAGGATTACACTCTCGTTCAGGAAGGGGATAATATCAGCATGAACCTGATTCCTGATAATAATGAGTCTTTAATGGACTTAGTATTTAAATGGGAGATTTTTCTAGATGGTGAATCAGTTTATAAAATTGAAGAAAAAGGAAAAAATGAACTAAAGTACGCCTTGCCAGAACCAATTGGTGATTACTTTATACATATTATGATTAATAATCCCACTAGTAATTATTATCTTAGAGGAGGATTTGATCTTATTCTTGAATAAGAATAAGTTTTCGTCTCACAATCTCTTGCTTATAATCCTAAAAACAATTAAACAACTTGCTCTTTTTGAATTTGTAGCGGATCTGTTCAAATAACGCCTAATAATCATTTTGAGAGGAAAGCATGATATTTAATTCATTTATATTTTATCCACTTTTTATTGTCATTGTGATTGTGAATTACATTTTACCCAGGCGATGGCGGTGGGTTTGGTTGTTAATTTTCAGTTATGTGTTTTATAGCTTATCTGATGTTAAATATTCATTTATCCTCCTAACATGTACAGGCATCTCGTACATTGCAGGACGAATGGTTGCGAAGACCAAGGATAATAAGCCGAAGAAAGTCTGGATGCTTGTTGGCGTAATTTTAAATATTGGCATTTTATTTTTATTCAAATACATAAACTTTTTCTTTAATTCAATCAATACAGCAGCGGCAGCTGCTGGTTTACAGTGGACATTCCGCGGAATTGAGCTGCTTTATCCTGTTGGCATTTCTTTTTATATCTTTCAATTAATTAGCTATTTACTGGATGTATATAGTGGAAAAGTGGAAGCGGAAAAAAATTTCAGTCATTTTGCTTTGTATGTTTCTTTCTTTCCTCAACTATTAATAGGTCCCATCGAACGCTATAACCACCTCGAACCTCAGTTACTGAATCCTAGACCTTTTGAGTATCAAGAATTTGTGGATAGTCTTGTACGGGTTGGATGGGGGTTATTTAAAAAAATAGTAATCGCAGACAGGCTTGCGGTTGTGGTTAATACTGTGTTTACGGGTCCTCAAGATTTCAACAGCCCAAAACTTGTCGTGGCTATTTTTGCATTTTCATTTCAGATCTATATTGATTTTTCAGCCTACAGTGATATAGCAATTGGCACAGCTAACATTCTGGGAATTAAGCTGATCGAGAATTTTAAGCGGCCTTACTTAGCAAAATCGGTAATTGATTTTTGGCGTCGGTGGCATATTTCACTAAGCAACTGGCTGAGAGACTATATCTTCATTCGGTTAAATTACAAACATCGTCGGAAGAAACTACGTAAATTATGGATAAGCATTGATGTGATGATAACTTTCTTGGTCAGCGGGTTGTGGCATGGAGCAAGCTGGACATTTGTAATCTGGGGGGCACTTCATGGTTTATATCAGATCATTGAAATTCTTACCAAGAAAATACGAGACAAGGTGGTCAAGAAATTGAATATCGACCGCAGCACTTTTGCTCATAAGACATTTCAAATTCTATTTACCTTTGGATTAGTTAGCTTTGCATGGTTGTTTTTCAAGGCGAATTCAATAAGTGAAGCTGTTCATATAATGAAATCTATTATTACATTGGATGGAATAACCACAGAGAAAGCATGGATATTTAAAGATGGTAGTTTAGGTTTAGATGATAAAGATTTCTGGATGATGACTCATACCTTGTTAATTTTAATAGTTGTTGAATTTGTGCAGTGCAAACATGATCTATTAGTTGAGTTAAATAAGCAGCCCACCTGGTTTCGATGGGCGGTTTATTACCTATTGTTTTTTTCAATCACCATATTTGGTTTTTATGGGGAAGCCAATGCAGTAGATTTTGTATATTCTCAATTTTAAAGGGATGTGCTTCTTCCTTATAAGTTTGTTGCAGGTTTTCAGGCAGGATAAGCTCATGGTTATGAAAACTGCTACTCAGGTATAAAGAGCTGATGATTTTATATCTGGCATTCAATTCAATGAATCATAAGGATGTACTAGCTACGATGTACTTGAGATGCAGGACGATTCCAAGGCATATTGGGTATTCAAGAATTCCTCCTTTGCGTAACTCGTTGGTTTCGCCCCTACAAATTTAACAATTTGGTAGTGACGCATTCCTAGCATCACCCGCGATTAGGGAAGGCAACTCAAATTGGTTTATGAACCTACTGCTTGAGAGTCAATTTTCAGTTTGTCCATTGTGCCTACTTATCACTGGTACTATTTTAAGGGAGCCTTACAAATCAATAATAATTGAACACAAATGTTTGTAATATCAATGTAAGCAGCAACTATATGATTTATTTTTTTGCTATACTCGGATACAAGAATAAGTTATGATAAGAATTTTATATGGATTAGAAAATATCGTCGAATTTATAAACTAAACTGACATATTTTTTTCCAATCAGGTGAAAATTGTTCTCTAACTTCCATCCTTCTTTATAAAAGTATTTTATCCATTCTATATTGGATGCCAACGTTTTAATTTTAATTCCGCTTAGCTTATTTTCTTTTAGAAAATCAATAGATTTTCCCACTAGTAATTTCCCAATACCTTTTCCGCGAAAAGACTTTTTTACTGCAATGATGTAAATTTCACCTACATTAAGTGTATTTTTGGATAATATTCCTGATATGATAATTTGGAAATTATTTTTGAAATTTCCTAATGAAAAGAAGGAAGAGCTTATCCAAATTTTAAGAAAATCCCAAAATCGATTTCTGATAATACTTTTTAAGAACTCATTGCTTTTTAATGTGACTAATACAAATCCAACAGGTTCATCAAATTTATTTAGGGCAATAAATACTTTCCCTAATGCTGATAATAAAACAGCGGGGTAAAAAGTATTCATTAGAAAACTTAATCCTAACGTTGGAAGGAAGTCGTTCGGTAGGGAATCAAAATGAATTTTTGCAATATTTTCGACCCAATGAGGTTTTAGAGTTGAAATTTCTATATTATTTTTCATGGTTTTCGGAATAATGCAATAAAAATGAAACAATTCTAATAATATTGATATCATGTAAATTCGTATATATTGGCAAGTTGATCATGGAATTGCTGCACAGCAAAGAATTGGGGAATAGTTTGTCTTTGGCATATGTTTTGTATGCCTGATAATGAGGCATGCTGTATTCGATAAGCTGGCCTAACTGAATACCTTTAGATGCAAAAAAGGCGAGCAATCGGTCTCTCGCATCCGATCTGATAACAAAGTGTGAATAAGTTGCCCCATCAATTTCAGGGGGAAGAATCATATCTTTCGGGTTATTTATTGTTTCAAAGTATTTTTTGGCGATCTCTATCCGTTTTGAGCGCATTACCACGTATTTTTTTAATTGCTCTAAGCCTACGAGCGCTTCAATATTTGTCATCTGGTCTAAGTAATCAGGAGGAAAATGAATCTTCTCATCCAGATGATATGCTTTTGTTAATCGATTGAGGAATGGTGTTTTTTCCTGCAGCCAATACACAAAGCCATAAATTATTGGCTGAAAAGCTAGATCCACAGCGAGAAGGTATAGGTATCGGAGAGTAGACTTTTTCCATGAAGGTTTTTTAAAATTTCTATTCCTGAATTCGCAAACCTTTTTAGCGATCACTTCATCATTTGTTGTAAATACTCCCCCAAAAATAGATGTGATCTGCTTGCTGATTCCAAGCCCAAAGATAGCACCATCACCAGCATTTGTAACTGTTTTTCCTTTAAATCGCGCATCGAATGAATGGGCGCAATCCTGGATGACCCAAATCTTGTGACCATATTTTTTTTCAGCGTGACGAACAATATCATTCACTTTGTCAATATCCATTGGATAGCCAAAAAGATGGGTTGGAATTACAACGCGTGTGTTGGGAGTGATCGCATCAGCGAAAAGATCAATATCCATGTTGTAATTGGTAAGAGAGTTATCCACAAAAACCGGGATGTTCCCACTTAAAACTGTCGCGTGAGCAACCACAGAGCATGTATATGCAGGTTGAACAACCTCAACCTCTTTTAGTTCGAGTGCGTTCAAGAATGCCCATAAGGCAGAACGGCCGTAAGGAAAAGCAACCGCATAAATGGAATGGAATTGCATTGCAAAAGCCTGTTCAAATCTCCGAACAGCATACCTCCTGCTTTTGAAGATTGTAAGAATTTCTTCTTTCCCAAAATATGGTCTTAAGCGTGGAATCATTTATCCATCCGTAATCTTTTTGTCCATTGTTCTAATGTGATGAAGTTGTAATCCTGCCCAATCAATTCAATCATTTTACTGAATAGATCTATTTTTTTCGGAAGCGGTGTGTTAAGTGATTGCGGGATATAAGCACCCTGTTTGTTTCCGGGCATCTGATCTTTTAGTTCTGGAATGCTGTAATCGATGAAATCGGATAAATGCATTTGGAAATGTACAGGCAGTCCAGCCACGCGAATCAATCGATATAATTTCTTGAAGAAACCCAAGCCTGTAAATAAAAGCAATGTTGCGAAAAAGGGAATCCGCAGATACGGTGATACAGAAATTGGAAATTCAACCAATGAATTATTTCCCTTTTTCCCGAGTGAATGCTTTGAGACATGATACGGCGGGAGAGGAGAAAACATATAATTAATCTGCCCCATGGTCGTGCGGTCTTGTTTTTTCTGCTTTGACATGCTGGACCAATGGGTAAATTTCATTAGCGGCATAAGCGACGTGGGGAACACTGAAGAATCGTATGCATACTTTAATTTATTTAACACCGGTAGGGTAGCATCATCGATGTTCCAACCAGGAGAACGGAAGCCAATTGGTCTTTTCCCGGTTACTTCATGGCAAATGTCAGACATGGCAGCCAGTTCCATTTCTTTTTCTTGCTTTGACAACCAGCGGAAACCCTGTGGATGTGTCATGGAATGATTCGCAATTTCATGCCCATTGTTGGAGATTTCTTTAATTGCAGTTTGATTCTTTTCATAAAGGAAATCATCGCCTACCATGAACATTGTGGTTTTAATCGCATATCTCGAGAAGAAATCTGATAGATTTTCTAGGCCAGATCTGAATTCTACAAAAGTGTACCCGCCCGGACGCGAACATCCCTGTCCTTTATATATGGATGATAAAGAATCAACATCAATAGAAATATTTCCCCAATCGTTCATACTAGATGCGCCTGAGAATCCTTGTGAAGATCGATAATTAAGGATTGAGTAGTAACCCCTGTCCTTTGAAAAGTTTCAATATCAATAATTGGCTGTTCTCTTTTTACTAATTGTGAAGGTGTGAAATATCGAGCGGATGCCATATGGATTGCCGAAAATTTTTTTCCATACGCCAATATCTTGATTTGGACCAGTCCGGTTTTTTCAATTTTATCTACGATATGAATAATATTTTGTTTAAACTCAATTTTTCGGATTCTGCGCAATGGAACGGGGGAATTCTTATTTATCAATAATTTTACGAATACTTTCTTCACTACTTCATTAAGAAATCGACAGCGCATGAGAGTTAAATTAGCAATTCTTAGAAGTAAATAATTGAAGGGTGTAGGGAATTGCATGGGAATTTTATTAAAGGTGGAAGAGATTTCAAATGCATTCCCATCCCATTTTAATGGATTATTCAGATTAGTTACTTGGCTTGAAAATTTCTGTCCATTACTGGTTTCACCAAACAAACCACAATCATCATAAACTAATGTATTCGTTTTCTTATTAAATACCTTTAATATCCCACCATTTGATGTGCCTAGAACAGAGTAATAATCCGGGGTTGCAATGATTGCGAGACCGGCGGATTTAAAAACCCGAGTAACTTCTTTTTGTTTGTTTGGAAGTAAATAACTTTCACCGGTACCTTCTAAAGTTGAAACAGCTGTTATATAGTTAGATAACAATGGCGCTAAATTTCCCATATCAATATCCATCAAATTGACTGTATCGCCAGTTCTGATTGATTCTTTCATAAAGATATGCATTTCGGCCGCAACCGGAAATTCTGAGGATAGTATCGCAATCCCTCCCGGGTAATAAATTTCAGTTCTACGACTTCCATATTCACCACCGAAAGTTCCGTCGGGGTGAATGAAGAATTGCAAGAATTGCAATGATTTTTCCAAAACATTATACAGCTTATCCGAATGCTCAATTTGGAATATTTGCGCTAAATAATACATGCACAGGGTCTGATAGCCAGGGTCAGCACCGTTATATTCCTGAAACCAGCCTTCGCCCGATTGGTTTTCAATGATTCTTTGTACAATATTATTTGATTTAGCTTTATATTTTCCTTCCCCAAATAATTGATAGGATTTCATAAGTGCTAATGCAGCGCCAGCCAGATGATTGGCAATGAAACCATGCAGCTCGGAAGCTCTATAAAGAAAATCAGCTGATCGTATTAACCCATTTTCAATAAAAACTCTTTCATCCTGCAAGAAATTATCTTTTTTCTTCTGGTATGCATTTATCAGGTCGGGAAGAAGAAAAGCGGTAGCACCATAGCTATGCTCATTTGGATATGCCTGGTCATATGATCCATCTTTATGCTGAATTTCAAGTGTATAAAGAAGCCCGGCTTTTATGAATTCAATAAGATTATCAGAACCTTCTGCTTCTGGCTGGTCCATTAACCAGCAGAGGGAATTAATATTACGTTGGAATGTGGCTTCGGGAAAATCCACTAATTTCCACGCCCAATACCTTCGATCAAAACAACCATATGTTGGGGTTGCCGGATCACGGTTCAATTGACTAAGTAATCGCCGGCAAGCCAGTACTGCTTGATCACGAATTGAAATATCCATTTGCATTCTCTTGGAGAATAATACCCTGTTTTAAACCATTTCTTTCTTATTAGGCAAATCTTTGATAAATCTTATCCAACCCGTGAAAAACTCAAATAAAAAACAACACTGAGCAAAGAAATACCTGGCGATGAGTGAGATGAAGGTAATAACCTGCCTAGCATCATAAAAGAATAACATTCTAATATTTTCCTTCATAATTTCATCAATTCTATCTCAATTATGAAGGTATTCAATTCATATTAAAATTAAAATAACAAAAAATTTATTACATTTATTCAATTAATATTGCAATCAAGCGATACAATATTAATAGAGAAGCCAATTAAGTGAAAATTTTGACATCTGAACGGTGTCGAAAAGGAGAATTTATGAGTAAGAAATCAAAGAAAAAATACAGGAATTTGCCGATAGACAGGAAATTGCCTGTAAAAAAAGGAATATCCAATACATCGAAATTCAATCCTGATTATAGCTATGTAAAAAAAGATCTGAGGAGAATTGGATCTTTGGCGGCATTCTTTCTTATTGTTTTAATTGTTTTGACATTTATTATCAGATAAAAAAGTAAACGGAGGAAGATTATGTCTCATATGTTTGTCCCTGGGCCCGTAGATGTTGCACCTGAAGTGCTCCAAGCAATGGCTAAACCTTTAGTACCCCATAGAAGTAAGGAGTATGAAGCCATTCATCGAAGAGCAGCAGAAAAATCACAAAAGTTATTCTTCACAGATTTCCGCGTGTTGATTGGCACGCATACAGGTTCCGGTATGCAGGAAGCTGGAGTTCGGAATTTAGCCCAGAAGGATATTTTATCTTGTGTGAATGGCGCATTTTCCCAGCGTTGGTATGATGTGGCTGTAACAAATGGTAAAAACCCAGTCCGATTTGACGTTGTATGGGGAAAAGCGGTTACGCCCGATGCGCTGAGCGATCAACTAAAAAAGAAGCATTTCGAAGCTGTAACAATTGTCCATAATGAAACATCAACAGGTGTGGAAAGCCCTTTGAAAGAATTATGCCGGGTGGTTAAAGAAGTAAGCCCGGATACGATGATTCTTGTTGACGCGGTTTCATCATTAGGGGGGGCAAAAATTGAGATGGATGCATGGGGCGTAGATTTTCTACTAACGTCCTCACAAAAATGTCTTGCTCTTCCCCCGGGCCTTTCTCTGGTTGGCGTTACTGACCGTGCTTTAGAAAAGGCAAAAACAGTTCAAAATCGGGGCTGGTATTTTGACCTGCTCAGGATGGAAAAACACCGTATTAAAAATTCAACCGCTATGACACCGGCAGTATCGCTTGTTTATGCGCTCGATTTTCAATTAGATCGAATGTTCACGGAAGAGATTGAGAATCGATTCCTCCGACATAGCTCTATGTCGCAGCGAGTCTATAGCTGGGCTTTAGAAAATGGAATGACACCATTCGCCGAAGAGGGTGCACGTTCAAAAACTGTAGCAACCATAAACAATGATCGCGGTTTAGATATCCCGCTGTTGAACGCCTTTCTTATGGAAAAATACCAGATGCGCATTGCGAATGGATATGGTGATCTAAAGGGAAAAACTTTCCGAATTGCTACAATGGGAGAAACTTCCATGGAAGATATCGATGCTCTCTTGCATGCAATCGAGGATTTTATGCATCAATAATCCGCTAATCATAATTACTTGAAAGAGGAGATTTCATCTCCTTTTATTAAATATTTATTTAGAAACTCGATGACTGTGTTGTAGTAATCTTCAATATTTTCTTTCTTTCTAAACCCATGTCCCTCACCCTCATATATTCTTAATATGCAGGGGATATCACGTTTGGTTAATGAATCAAAGATCTTTTGAGATTGATTCAGGGAAACAACCTTATCTTCGACCCCATGAAATAATGCAGTGGGATCTTTAATCTTTTGTAAGTGTGAAATTGGAGACCGGCTTATAAAACGATCATACTCAGTTGAAAAATCACCTGTCAAGAATTGATGGTAATATCGTTCAAATTTATGGGTATGTTTGGCATCATCAACAAGGTCGCTGACAGAATAACTGCAAATTCCCGCTTTAAACAATCCTGGGAATTTAATCAGAAGATTCAGTACGCTAAACCCACCCGCGCTTGAGCCCATAACCGCTAATTTTTCCGAATCTACCAAATTACGCTTTTTTAAGGCGTCAATTAAATAAACGGCATCTTGCACCTCCGCATCCCCCCATTTTCTGTGAAGAGCATATTGATAATCGTATCCAAAAGTAACACTCCCACGATAATTCAAGTGCACAACCGCGAATCCCCGGGAGGTGAAAAAAGCGGTATCTAGAGAATAACCGGCATGCTTAACACTTGTCGGTCCACTGTGGATATTGAGAATACACGCCGGTAATTTTCCCGATTCTTTTTGATTAAGGGGTGGAAAATACCAGGCATATACCATTGAATCATCATCAGTAGAGAAAGAAATCTCCTGGGCTTCGGGGACATTTTTTTGTTGATGGCCTCTTTCTAAAAGGTTCGACGGAATCCTGCTATTTGAAATTCGGACAATCTGATTAGTTTTTCTTTTTGATGATCCAATAAACATTACTTCCCTAGAGGTTTTAGAGACTGCTATCTGTGAAGCCCAAATATATGGAGAGATGTTGATCGGTTCTAACTTTGATGTGTTAAGGCATACTTTTGAAAGCGAGGCAGTTCCCTGATGGTATTTTATAAAATAGATCATGCTGCTGTCATTTGTCCATTGATAGCTGCGCAACCCCTGTATCCAATCAGGCATTCTAAGATGAAATCCATTTCCTTTGACAATTGATTTCTTAGTATGTGTATCTAGATTGTATAGAACGAGATCATCCCAGTTGCCATTTCGTTTGATATAGCTAAGCCATCTCCCATCGGGTGAAAACTGGGGTTGATTCGCGGATTCATCCAATTTTCCATCGATGTAATCCTCCTCAAATAATTTAAGCTGCATTTCACAAACACGGCCGACCTTAATCCGTGAGGCATCCCAAGGCATATACGGATGATCCCATTCAGCCCATGCGATCCTCTCACAATCCGGATGCCAGGCAGGATGCATGTAGAAATCCGATCCAATTATTAATTGCCTAGGCAAAGCAAGTCCATTGGTAGGAATTATTCCAATGCCATTAATCTCACCCTGGTTATACACATACAAGACCCATTTTTCATTGGGGGAGATTTTTGGAGAAGATGTTCTTGAATTAGCAGGAGTGATTTGCGTAACTTGTTGATCAAACTTTAGATTTATCTTGAAGATACTCCCACTTTTTTCAGATACTACAACCAAATGTTCACTGACATCAAAATCACCACCGCCATAACCTACAGTACCCCCCACATTTAGATTCTGAGAAAGTTTTCTCTCTTTTCCTGTATCAGCTATTTCGAATAATCCGCCTTTTCCATCAATGGTAGTTATGTAAAAAATGCTATTTCCATCCAAAGAATAATGAATGTCATTAACTCTATTGATGGATGCAATTAATTCCCGAATATTTAACTGCTCATTAACAACCTGCAATTTGCTCTTCATAGAGTTAACCTTTAAAAGAAAACTCACTGCTAATAACACAGTGAGTATATCAATTAATAATAAAGTTATTTAATATCTTTTGGCCGCCATAATTTCTTTAATTTCACATTTTCGCATTTAATAATGTCTTTCCATTTATCAATTTTTGCTGTGATATAGGCGATAGACGCTGTTGGCAGACTTTCCACTTTCCCTGTCAAGATTTGTAATAAAGCTTCAGATCCTGGATTGTGGCCAATGATTAAAACCGTTTTCCGGTTTGTTGCATGATCATTAATAGCCGAAAGAATATCTTTTGGTTCTGCCATATATAGCGCATCGGTAAAAACGACTTCACCCTTATATTTCAAGTTCTCAACTAGATTATCGGCTGTTTCCTGTGCTCTTAAAGCAGTTGAGCAAATAATAAGGTCTGGAACAATTTTTTTGGATTTTAGAAATTTTCCCATTCTTTTGGCATCATTCTTCCCCCGTTTTTTTAATGGGCGTTCATGATCGGCAAGATCTGAGTTTTTCCAGCAAGATTTCGCGTGCCGCATTATCAATAATTTTTTCATGCGACTCTTCTCCCATGAGTAATTTATTTAAACGCGGTTAGTATATCATAACGAGAAAATTTTTCTGGAAATTATCTGATCAGTATTTGATATATCTTGAATTCAAGACATTACTAAATAAACATGGCGTTGATTTTAAATACTTTGACATCACCATTGAATTAAGAATGTAGGATTCCAAGAAATCTGCTGTGATAGCTGATTTTAGATCCGTTACTATCTCAAAACTTGATAGTGTAGCTGAATCGAAGAGTGGAAATCTAATAGACATCCCTATTGCAGAGATTAACCTCAGCCATCCATAATATCTCTGTTACACCCTTATAGTTCCCTTATCTAATCTAGCCGATAGCTTTCTTGCCTTTGCAGAAGAAAAAAAGATACAGGCAATTAAGCAATATCTTCTTCCTAATAGAAACTGCCCATAAACTTATGCCCCTTTACTCTAGCACGTTATATCAACAGACCTCCTTCAATAATATATTGATTAATTTTAGCAATTCTTCTTGCACCACTTATCAAAGCATGTTAGAATTCAAAATGTAAGTGACAGCTTTATTGTTTTCATCGAGAAGTGGGATTTCCCCACTTTTCTGCTTATTATCGAATAGTGATGCATGGAGAAAAATTGGCATGAAAAATGAGTTTGTGCTCGCCTTCAATGAGGTATTAGAAGAGAAGGGTCTTCCAAAAGAGACCATTTTAGAAGCGCTTGCGACAGCGATGGTTTCTGCGTACCGTAAATCAGTCAACGCTTCAAATGCACAAGATATAAAAGCCATAATCGACATGGATCGCGGCGATTTCAACATCCTTGCTGAAAAAGAAGTGGTCCAGTCCGTTCAGAACCCGCTTACAGAAGTAACCCTCAACAACGCGAAAAAATTTGTCAAAGATGCTAAATTGGGTGATCTCGTCATGGTGGACAGCACACCAGCTAATTTTGGCCGTGTTGCTGCCCAAACAGCCCGACAAGTCATTCAGCAAAAAATTCGTGAGGCAGAGCATGCAGCGCAATATGAATATTATGAGAAACAATTAGGGGAGATCATCAACGGTGTTGTTCAGGCAGCGAACCCACGTGGTTTAACGATCGGATTAGAATTGAAAGCCGAAGCCAGCATGCCGCGAAAAGAAATGATCACGCATGAACGATTCCGCATTCACGAACGCATACGCGCCCTTGTTGCGGAAGTCAAAGAAACTGGACGGGGACCGCAGATCATTCTTTCCCGCACCCACCGTGACTTCCTACGCAGGTTATTAGAAAATGAAGTACCGGAGATCTTCCATGGTGTTGTTGAAATCCGTTCGATTGCTCGTGAACCCGGGCGTAGAGCAAAAGTGGCAGTTTCCGCCGCGCAGAATGGCATTGATCCTGTCGGCGCTTGCGTGGGTATGCGGGGCGTCCGCATTCAGGCTATCGTCCGCGAATTACATGATGAAAAGATTGATGTGATTGAGTGGAACTCGGATCCTACAGCTTTTATTGCCAAAGCGATCAGTCCAGCAAGGGTCAACGGCGTCTATCTAAATGAATCAGCAGATAGATTCAAGAACGCGCTTGTTGTGGTTCCTGAAGACCAGCTCAGCCTGGCAATTGGTCGTGATGGTCAGAATGCCCGCCTGGCTGCGAAATTAACTGGTTGGCGCATTGATATCAAGAGTCTTCCTGAAGCTATCTCTGATTGGTTGTTCGCTTTGAAAAACGATGAGGAATTAAAAGAATTAGCCAAAGAAGAAGCGGAAGCTATCGCTCAGGCAGAAGAGATAATAGGCCGTAAGGCAGAAGGACGTGTTATCCCCACTAATAATTATGATTTTCTAACCCAGTTTAATGACCGATTGGAGCGCGTTATGATCACTAAACGGCGCGAGAAACGCGAAGTATATGAAAAGAAAAAAGATGAAGCATTGCAATCCATTCCAGCTGGTGCATTCAAAATGGATCTTTCAAAGAGCAATTTATCAGACAAGATCATAAATGCATTATTAGAAGCAAATATTGATAATGCCGGCGATCTGGTGCTGGCAAGTAAAATCAATCCCGAAAAGATTTTAAAAGTTTCTGGTATTGGGCCAAAAACAATAGAGAAGATCGTAAAATTTGGTAATAAATTACCTGATATTGTTCCTGAAGGGGAGACAATTGAAGAAGAACCCATACCAGAACAAGAACCCGAGATAGCTGCCATGGAAACTCCATCAGACGAAGAAACAACCACTGAAGAAACCGCGGAGGAATCTGCGGAGGAACAGATTGAAGAGATTCCAGAAGAAGTTCAAACAATACCTGAAGAACTTACTTCTGAACCTATCGAGGAACTTGGCGAATCAGAAATAATTGAGAAAAAAGAAGAAACTCAAAAGGTTGAGAAAATCAAATCCTTTGAAGAACTATTCAAACTTGATCTCAAAGATATCAAACCGGATGATATGGGTGAGGATGATTTCAATGGTGAATCTGCCCAATCAAAACAGAAGAAAAAGAAGAAAACAAAGAAATCAAGGCAGATTGAATATGATCCTGAGCTTGATATGACCATCTCAAAGAAAACGCATAAACGCGCTGAATCTGATTGGAATGATTGGGAAGAAGAGTAAGTCTAGGTAAAAAATAAGGTGGTGAAAAAACAAAAGAAGCGTAACAAGCATTTTCCACAACGCACCTGTGTAGGCTGCCTGCAAGTGCTTTCAAAAAGAGAATTAATGCGGATCATCCGCACGCCAGAAGGCATTCGGTATGATCCCACGGGCAAAGCAGATGGTCGGGGTGCATATTTACATGATAAAAGGTCATGCTGGGAACGCGCATTAAAAGGCGGTTTAGCAAAAACACTGCGAACTGAAATGACTGAAGAAGACCGGCATCATTTACTTCATATAATGGACTCCTTGCCAAAGGAAGAAAATAACGGTTGCAAGTAAGAATGATTTTGTCGGGTTGCAGTAGGGCAAGAAAAATGTAAATCAAAAAATACGTTTCACTCGCTCTTGAAAGCAGCCCGTGCACATTTCAACAAGATTCAGATTGTTCAAAGGGGAAGATACGGAGGAATATATGAGCGAGAATGAAAATAAAAAAATTGAACTACCATCGATCACAACAGTACGCGATCTTGCAATAAAATTAAATACCAGCCCCATACAGATCATTAAAATCCTAATGGCGAATGGTGTTATGGCAAATATCAACCAGCAGATCGATTTCGATACTGCGGCGGTTGTTTCCGCTGAAATGGGTTTAGAAGCCAACCTCGAGATACCTGAAGTAAATAAAAAGGAAATTGGCGAAGTGCCTTTATGGCGCCGGTTGATTGAAGATGAAGATCCAAAAAATCTTATCAACCGCCCCCCTGTTGTTACCATTTTAGGCCATGTCGATCATGGAAAAACCACTTTATTGGACGCAATTCGACATACCGATGTGGTTGGCGGAGAATCCGGCGGCATCACCCAGCATATCGGTGCCTATCAAATCGAACACAAAAAACATAAGATCACATTCCTGGACACACCCGGGCATGCTGCCTTTACTGCCATGCGTGCACGCGGTGCACAGGGAGCGGACATTGTTATTTTGGTGGTTGCTGCAAATGATGGCGTTATGCCGCAAACAAGAGAGGCAATTGCGCATGCACGGGCTGCTAAAGTGCCAATGGTTGTCGCTCTCAATAAGATAGATCTACCTGAGGCAAATCCAAATTTCGTTAAACAACAGCTTGCGGATGTCGGGGTAATTTCAGATGAATGGGATGGCGATACGATCATTGTGCCTGTTTCCGCAAAAATGAAGACGGGTATTGAAGATCTACTTGAAGCGGTTCTGCTTGTTGCTGAAAATAATAAGATTCTTGCTAATCCGAATGGAACAGTCATAGGAACGGTCATTGAAGCGGAAGTGGATAGAAGTAGAGGTATTGTCACAACTCTCCTGGTCCAAAACGGCACATTAAAAATAGGGGATGCTATTGCGGCTGGGACAGCAAGCGGGAAAATAAAAGCAATGTTCGATTTTACGAATAAACAAGTTGAAACAGCAGGACCATCACAACCAGTTCTCACATTGGGTTTGAACAAACTACCCAAAGCAGGGGATTTTTTCCAGGTATGTGAATCAGAAAGAGAAGCTCGTGCGATTGTAAATGACCGCAAGCGAAAAGAAGAAGAAGCGCGTTCCGTGAAAAAGATAACAGGATTAGAAGACCTGTTTGCGAAATTCCAGGCTGGGGAAATGGTTGAATTACGTTTAATCCTTAAAGCTGATGTTCAGGGATCATTAGAACCTGTCACAAACTCCCTTAACGAGATTGACCAAAGTGAAATCAATATCAATATTCTTCATTCAGAAGCAGGTAATATTACCGAGAATGATATTATGCTCGCTGCTGCTTCAAATGCGATAGTATTGGGTTTTAATGTTCAAATTGAGAATGCAGCCGCAAAACTCGCGAAAACTGAACGCGTCTCCATCAGAACCTACGATATCATCTACCGGCTGCTTGAAGATATTGAAAAAGCGCTCAAAGGTATGTTAGCTCCAGAGAAGAAAGAAACGGTTCTCGGCCAGGCTGAAGTATTACAGACATTCAGTATTTCAAAATTAGGTACCATTGCTGGTTGCAGAGTGATGAATGGTGAGGTGCGCCGGAACGCAAGAGTGCGAGTATTAAGAGATGAGCAGAATCTCTTTGAAGGTGAACTTGCTTCCCTAAAACACGAGAAGGATAATGTTAAAGAAGTTCGTTCAGGTTTTGAATGCGGAATAAGGATAAAAGGATTTAATGACTTTGAGATTGGTGATACGATCGAATCATTTATTATCGAAGAAGTAGAAAGATAAAAATGCCTTCAAAATTACGTGTAAAAAGGATCGCGGACAGGATCCAACAATTATTATCGGAAATGCTTATTACGGGAAAAATAAGCGACCCCCGACTGGCATCAGTTTTCATCACCGATGTCACAGTAGATCGGGAACTGAGTTTCGCGAATATCTTTGTGTCGTCACTTGAGGGGAAATCTCAATCTGATGAGATTCTCGCTGGTCTCGAGCACGCAAGCGGGTTCCTTCGAAGTTCTTTAGCGCATGAAATTAACCTGCGTACGTTCCCGATGCTGCGTTTCTTCTGGGATGAGACACCTGAGCGTGCAGAACACATTGAGCAGTTATTAGACTCAATTGCTGAAACGGATGCAACTGATGAAGACCAAGAAAACTGATTCTGATCAGATTCACACCAAGATCCAGCGTTTATTAACGCAGTCTGATACACCGCTTATCCTTTCCCATATCCGGCCGGATGGAGACGCCATCGGATCAATCATTGGACTTTCCCTGGCTCTTCAGAAAAGAGGGAAAAAGCCACAGATGGTTTTAACTGGTGGATTACCTCGTAAATTCAGTTTCCTTGCCGGGGCTGACCAAATTACACGGAATATAAAAAGCAATTACGACCTTATCGTAGCTCTCGATTGCGCCGATAAAAAACGCGTTGGCTCCCCCACAGAACTTGCTGATATACATATAAATATTGACCACCATATCACAAACGAGCTATACGCTGAAACCAATTTAGTCATCCCAGAGCAATCTGCAACTACAGCAATCCTTGCTGAATATCTTCCAAGCTGGGGATTTCCAATTGATAAAGATATTGCAAATGCGTTATTAGTGGGAATGATCACTGACACGATCGGATTTCGCACATCCAACGTTACTCCTGGGTTTTTACGCTTAGCCGCAGATCTCATGGAAAAAGGTGCAGACCTATCAAGTTTATATCACCAAGCTTTAACCGCACAATCCCTATCCGCCAGTATGATTTGGGGAAATTCACTTTCACGAATCAAATCCGAAGGCAACCTTGCCTGGACAACCATCACGCTTGAAGATAGAGCCAACGCGAGATATCAAGGAAAGGACGATGCAGATCTCACAAATCATCTATCCTCATTGGAAAAAATCGATGTAGCTATCCTTTTCAATGAACAAAAAGATGGTAAAGTAAAAGTAAGTTGGCGGTCCAATACAAAATTTGATGTTTCCAAGATCGCAATGCTATTTGATGGTGGAGGCCATCCTCCCGCCGCCGGGGCTGAAATAACAGGCAGTCTTGAAACAGTGATGGAACTAGTATTAGGGGAAACAAAGAAATTCATGCATGGGAAAAAATAATCAGGAGATATTCACATGGAAGAAATTAAGAATCCAATTAAAAATACGATATCAGGTGTGCTAATTGTCGATAAGCCTATTGGTATGACTTCACATCAAGTTGTTCAAGTAATTCGCAGGGGAACGCGCATTAAACGCGCAGGGCATACAGGTACTCTGGATCCACGTGCTTCAGGAGTACTCGTGATTCTCGTTGGTCCCGCAGTTCGATTATCGCAATACATCTCTGCGGAGGATAAGCGCTATCAGGCAACCATTAAACTAGGTGAAAAAACAGATACATACGATGGCGAAGGTAAAATCACAGGTACTTCTGAGGTAGATGTGACTCACGCCCAATTTGAAAAAGCACTAAAGGAGTTCGTCGGTGAAATCGAACAGGTGCCCCCACCTTATTCCGCAGTAAAAGTAAAAGGCAAACACGCCTATGACTTGGCGCGCAAAGGTGAAGAAGTAAAACTGGAACCGCGCCTTATTAATGTACACAGTCTTGATCTCCTCGAATGGAATCCACCAGAAGCAGTCATAGATATACACTGTTCATCAGGCACATATGTTCGATCATTGGCGTATGATCTAGGGGAAATGCTGGGGTGCGGTGCATATCTAACTGGTCTGCGGAGGATAAAAAGCGGACGCTTCACACTTCGCAATTCGGTACCGCTCAGAAAACTCACAGAGGCATTTGAGGCTAATTCATGGTATCAATATTTGATCCCTGCAGCAGAAGCACTTTCAGATTGGCCTTCAATTACTTTATCTAATGAAGAAGTGGAATTAGTAAAGCATGGGCACCGCATTCCTCGCGAGGAAGGTCCTGAAGTAATGGTCCGCGCAATCACCGAGCAGGGTGAATTGGTTGCACTGATGCAATTTGATCCGGAAATTAAAGAGTTTCAACCGCACAAAGTATTTTTCACCTAAATGGCAAAAGGGTGTAAAGAAAGAAAATCATCAATGAAGGGAGCCTGGATTACTATTGGGTCATTTGATGGTATCCATTTAGGGCACCAAAAGATTATAAAAAAATTAATTGAAGGTGCAAAAAAAATGGATGTCCCTTCAATCGTTATCACATTTTTTCCACACCCTGCAGTTCTCATAAGAAACATCACAGATCCATATTACCTAACTTCACCAGAAGAAAAAGACCGAATTCTTTCTAAGTTAGGTGTTAATTCGATCCTGACTGTGCATTTTAACCATTCTATTTCTCGATTGTCGTCACGAGATTTTATAAACACACTTCACCATCAGTTAAAATTCACCTGTTTATTAGTTGGGTACGATTTCCGTTTGGGGGCAGATCGGAAAGGTAATTTGAAAAGACTAGAGTATTTGGGCAATAAGATAGGGTTCTGTGTGCATGCAATAACACCACTGCAACAGCAGTCAAAACCAATATCATCCAGTGTTATCCGAGCAGCCCTCAAGAACGATGATCTAAACACCGCAAATACCATGCTTGGTCATCCATACTCTATCAAAGGTACAGTTGTGCATGGAGACGGGCGAGGTAAACACATCGGCATACCAACCGCAAATCTCTCCGTGTGGGAAAAGAAACTAATACCTGCGGCGGGGGTATACGCTTCATATGCGTTTATCAACAGAAAGAGATTTCCTGCAGTAGTTGGTATAGGATTTAGGCCAACTTTTTATGAAATACCAGAACAACAAACAATTGAAGCACATGTTCTAAACTTCTCTAATCAAATCTATGGTATGCAAATGGAACTCCAATTCATCTCGCGGTTGCGGAAAGAAAAGAAATTCAGATCTGTGAATGGATTAATGAAGCAAATTCGTACAGACATCAGCAACGCTAAGGAGGTATTAGCCAATGACAAAACCCCGACGTATATATCTTCTTGACCAAAAAATACTCAGCCCGGAAACCATAGCAGTAACTTTCGCGAAAACCTCCCGTTCACCAAAATCTTTTAATGAGATCGCAGAGGAATTATCAGATAAGCGTTCCGCAGATTTTCATGAAAAATGGGTTGTGGGATATGGAC
This sequence comes from uncultured Pelolinea sp., assembly GCA_964383575.1. Lineage (GTDB taxonomy): Bacteria > Chloroflexota > Anaerolineae > Anaerolineales > Anaerolineaceae > Pelolinea. The sequence goes on along the minus strand of CAYLHI010000005.1, from coordinate 65,676 downwards.
ATTCTTCTGTCGCTGAACACGCCGTCCTGCATATCGCTGTTGAAAATATCTCTCGATTAGCGGTTGAATGTTTAGAGTCCAACCGTCTTGCTTCATATACTGAAAAATCATCTCGATATCAAATCTGGGACGAAGACCATTACTTCATACCCGAAGAGATCCTTGGCAGCAATGTTGAAAAAAAATATACAGAAACCTGCAAATTGCTTTTCAACGATTATCAGACATCTTTTGGTAAAGTAAGTAAATATTTATCAAAGATCAAACCACGCCAAAAAAAGGAGTCCGAACGAGCATATACCAACCGTATTCGTGCTTGCAGCGCAGATGTTTGCCGATACTATCTCCCCACTAGTTCCTTGGCAAACTTGGGGGTATCAATCAATGCCCGGGCACTTGAACATGCACTTCGGAAAATGCTTTCATATCCGTTAAGCGAGGTCCGTCAGATCGGAGAAGAGCTAAAAGCAGTATCTTTAAAAAACATTCCAACTTTAGTTAAATATGCTGATCGTAATGACTACCTTATCCAAATTGAAAGTGAGATCACAAAGCGATGTTCAAAGATGGTTTCAACAGGTACCTTAGATAATTCCTGGTGTGAATGTGCGGATTATGATGAGGATGGCGAATTTCAAATTTTGGCTGCGTTGTTTTATAGATTCGGCGATTTATCGTTTAAAGAAGCATATGGACACATTTCACAATTGCCTCAGCCAAAACTTGAAAGTTTAGCAGAATCATTACTTGGAAAACTGGGCGATCACGATAATCCAGTTAGAGAAATGGAATATGCACAAATTAGCTTTGATCTGATCATTGACCAGGGCGCATATTATGAACTAAAGCGCCATCGAATGATGGCTCAAACTCCCAAGCTGTTTTCCCCACAATTAGGATATGCCATTCCTAAAATAATAAGTGAAGCGGGTCTTCTGGATAATTATCAAACCGCTATGGAAAAAGCAAAAGAAACCTTCTATGCCATTCACGAAATTCATCCACACGCAGCTGCCTATATACTTCCCAATGCATATAACCGGCGCGTCTTTTTAAAGATGAACCTTCGTACAGCTCTCCACCTGATTAAACTGCGGTCAGCACCAAACGCACATTTTGCCATGCGCCGCGCAGTTCAAAGAATTACGGAAGAAATCCGTAATAAACATCCTCTCTTCGCTCCATATTTTAATAATAATACGGATGAAACCTGGCAGTCACTGGAAAATGACTTCTTTTTAAAAATATCCTAACAAGCAATTCAAATGCTCTCTTGCTATAATAAATTTAATTAAAAGAGGTTGAAAATGACTCGGTTTACACATGTGATCAAGCGCTCAGGAGTTAAAGTCCCGTTTACCCCCAACCGAATTATGAATGCCATTTATCGAGCTGCGGTTGCAGTAGGCGGAAGAGATAAAAAGACCGCTGAAAATCTCACTCTTCAGGTGATCAAATATATGGAAAAAACGATCCCGGAAAATAAAATACCGACAGTTGAACAGATCCAAGATGCTACTGAAAAGATACTCATTGAAAACGGCCACGCAAAAGTAGCAAAAGCCTATATTCTCTACCGAGATGAACGGGCACGGATGCGCAAGCAGCGCGAATTGCAGACCATTCGCCCATCAACCAATATTCCTTGGGCAAAAATCTGGCAAGTATTGGATTGGACCGCATCACATGACCTGCATTCCATAAAACATTATAAAAATCGATTGGAAAACAATGAACTGCAGCGAATTGTCTCAGAATCCGAGATGTTCTATGAAGAAGATATCAAACTATCTGCCCATGAGATTTGTGAAAGGCGGAATAATCTAAGAATTGTCTTGATATCAGGTCCTTCATCTTCTGGTAAGACCACAACCACTATTAAAATTGGTCAAATTCTCAAACAAATGGGAATCAGTCTGGTCGCATTGAACGTAGATAATTATTTCTTTGATCTGGAAAAACATCCAAAAGATGAATTTGGCGATTATGATTTTGAAACACCGCAGGCACTTGATTTATCTTTGATCAATCGGCACTTATCTGAACTCATCAAGGGAAAAGAAGTATACATACCTTTCTATGATTTTAAGGAAGGAAAACGAGGGCATAAGCAAACCAAAATGCAAATCGGGGAAAATGATATTATCCTGATCGATTCCCTCCATGGCCTTTATCCGCCAATGACAGAAGATGTTGCTCCCGAAAAGAAATTTAAATTGTATCTAGAACCCTTGCTGCAAATGAAAGACTCAAAAGGGCAGTATGTCCGATGGACAGATATCCGATTAATGCGCCGTATGCTGCGGGATGCAGCACATAGGGGATATGATCCTGAGCGAACTCTCACCCACTGGCACTATGTCCGGTCTGGCGAAATGCGTAATATCATTCCTAATAATGTTCATGCTGATTTCATCATTAACAGTGCGATGCCGTACGAGTTATCTATTTACAAATCGCGCTTGTTTGATAGTTTCAAGGATTGGTCCGAAAAATTCAAAAAAGATCCTTTGCGTAAAGATGCATATACCCGTTCCAAACGTATATATGAAATGCTTTCAGAGATTCCCGCGCTGGAAGATGATTCCTTTGTCCCAGGTGATTCGGTCATTCGGGAATTTATTGGCGGAAGTTCCTTGGAATATCATTAATATCCTAAATCTCATTATGGCTTACGCTGTCGTAATCTACTTTGATAAAATCTCTGAGCAGCCCATCCTAGATGTATGGAAAGAGCTAGAAAAAAAGAACATTTCGCGGGCAATAAACAAAATCGGCATCCGACCGCATATTACATTAGCTGTTTATGATTCATTTAATTGTATAGCATGTGAAAAAGAAATCAGACAATTTGCTGATAATTCTGGCTTACTTAATGTTAATGCCGATCATTTCGGGATTTTTCCGCATGCCTCTCCCGTGATTTTTATAGCACCAGCTCCAAATAGGGAAATAATGAATTTTCAAAAAAGAATCCATCAAACCCTTAAGAATAACGTTGAAGGCTCATGGGAAATGTACCAGCCTGGTAATTGGATACCCCACTTAACTTTGATCCGTGATATTAATAAAAATAAACTTTCTACAGCTCTTAAAATCTGCATGAAAATAAAGCTGCCTTTAGAATTGAGAATCACACAAATCGGAGTTATCAATTTTGAACCCATCACGCAACTTTTTGAGATTAATTTAACACCCCATTAAAAAACACTCTTTCTTCATTGGACTTTATAAAATTTAATTATTGTCACTAAGAATTTTCTTGTATACTGATTTTAAACCCTTATGAGTGTAAATAATTACTCCTTTATACCAGGCAGCATCAAGGGGTATAATCTGCCTTTAGAAAAATTTATCCCTCCTTTACCTAAAAGTATCTTTCCATCTTGGATTGAAAAAATGGGTCTTTCTGCTCATTTATTAATTGACCCCATCAGCGCAAATCCACTGCTCCCAGTAGAATTGGCTTCTTCTGGTTACCGCGTCTTATGTGCACGCAGCAACCCTATTATTTGGTTAATTACGGAGGTTGCGGCCTCAGCACCAACAGAAGAGGATTTCTCAACTGTAATAAATAGGCTTCTTAATACCCGTCATGGAAATGCAACTCTATTCGACCATCTTCAAGGGTTATATATAACACCCTGTGTAAATTGCGGGAAAATGATCCAACCGGATGGGTTTGTTTGGGAAAAGGGAAAAGACCAGCCAATCTCAAGAGTATATCACTGCCAATTCTGTGCAGATGAAGGTGAAAAAGATATCAGCGATTTTGATCTGGAAAACCTTAAGCGGCTTGGAAATTTAGGTATTCACCGCTCACGTGCATTTCAACGAGTAGTATCTGGCGGAGAATATGAACAAGCATCTCTTAATGCTGCATTGGATTGTTATTTACCACGCTCGTTGTATGTTTGTATGTTGCTAGCAAATCGGTTGGAAAGTTTATCCTTGAAGGAGGATCAAGCGAAATATATCCGTGCGGTATTGTTATCTGTCTTTAATGATGCTCATTCGTTAAGACACTGGCCGCCGCGTGATCACCGATTCCTGCAATTATCCGTTCCAACAAAATTCTTTGAACACAATCTTTTTTCATCTCTTCAAACTGTATCTCAGCATTGGAAGCACATAAACTCTGCCGTTAAAGTAAGTTACTGGCCAAACCTTCCTGAAGAAAGCGGAGGTATTTGTTTTTATCAGCGAGACTTAACTAAGAAAAACAAGTTGATCTTTAATAACACCCCTGCTGCGATTACGACTATTTTTCCACGCCCGAGTCAGGCATTTTGGACCTTATCAGCGCTGTGGTCCGGTTGGTTATGGGGAAGAAAAGCTGTCAACCCCATGCGCAGTGCTTTAGGCAGGAGGAGATACGACTGGTATTGGTTCACCAAAGCAGTTCATATTGCATTGAAAAGAATTGCCACCTCCCTTCAAGATAATACATTGGTCCTGGGCATACTTCCACAATACACTCCTAATTTGGCTTTCGGATTATTTACCGGCATGCATACAGCAGGTTTTGAATTGGGGGGATCCGCATTTAGAGCATCAGATGAAATGCTTCAATGCCAATGGGAAAAACGTCCTGCCATGAAAAGTATTCTCCAATCAGAAGTTAATCTTCGAGAGGTAATTAATCAATTTTTAATGGATCGTGGGGAACCTGCAGAATATCATCGTATTATTATGCAAACAATCATTGAATTTTCCCAAAAAAATAGGATTCCTGTTAACCTTTTTAAGGTTAAGGAATCTGATTTTTCACGGATTCAAAATTTATTAAAACAATTGCTTGCAGAAGCAAATTTCCTTAAACCTTTTCCCTCCGATCTCCCGGGCGGAAGCAGATGGTGGCTACTGAATGAAAAAGATATAGAACCACCCATATCAGAAAGAGTCGAGTCTGTTATCCGAAAAATTTTATTATCTAGAAAAGAAATACATTTACAAGATCTGGATCGGGAAATTTGTGAAAAGTTTACAGGTGAACTTACACCAGAGCCTGAATTAGTTAACACAATTCTCCAATCCTATGCGGCTCCCAAGCCAGATGATCCCTACCTTTTTAGATTACGCACAAATGAATCAGCCAACGCCCGCGAAAGAGATCTAAAAGAAGTCAAGGATATGCTATTAAAAATTGGTAAATCATTTGATCTTCAGGCAACAGGGAACTCAATTATTAATTGGAAAGATCCTCTTTCAAAGAACTACTCGTATATTTTCTACCCAACTGTTTCTGCAGAAATATCACAATTTATTTTCAAGCACGAATCTCTTGGGAATGCACATCAAGTGATTGTTTTCCCTGGCAGCCGCTCTTCCTGGATCTATTACCGCCTACAGCATGATCCTCGCTTTGCTTCTGCTGTGGAAAATGGTTGGCATTTTCTTAAATTCCGCTATCTGCGCCGTTTAGCTAAAAAGGACGGCCTTGATCTCCAGCTATGGATAGAACTACTTGACAGTGACCCACCCTTATGGAATCCACCCACCCAATTACAATTCTTATAACAAGGACGCGGTTCCCCGCGTCTTTGTTCTTTATCCGGTTATTTCCGCTATGAAAGATATTTTTTCTTTTATGAATGCTTGAATGTCAGCCGGTGACTCTAATTCCAGTGCTTGCTCAGCAATCTCTTTCATTTCACGCGTATCTAAATTGCGGATGATCTGTTTGGCAAGAGGAATCATGGGAGGATTCATACTGAATTCATCCAATTCCAGCCCCAACAGGATTGGGAGAGCGAGTGGTTCGCCTGCCAGCTCTCCACACATACCAACCCACTTCCCCTCCTTATGCGCAGCTCGAATCACTTCCCGCACCAACCGTAGAACAGCAGGGTAAAATGCATTAGATAACTCCGCCACCTTCGGATTCGTGCGGTCTGCCGCCATGGTATATTGGCTGAGATCATTTGTGCCGATTGAAAAGAAATCAACTTCTTTCGCTAGTTGGTCTGCCACCAACGCCGCGGAGGGGATCTCGACCATAATGCCAATTTCAATGCCCTCAGCCACTTGCAGGCCTTCTTCTTCAAGTTCAGCAGCACATTTTTCCAGCACTTTCCGGGCAGCTCTGACTTCGCTTGCTGTCGCAACCATTGGGAACATAATCTTCAGGTTATAACCTGCGCTTGCTCTCAGCGCTGCTCTCAACTGTGGTTTGAAAATATCTGGCCGAACCAGGCAAAGCCGAAGCGCACGCTGGCCGAGGAATGAGTTTGATTCTGCTTCTAAACCCATATAAGGAATCTCTTTATCTCCGCCAACGTCTAAAGTACGCAGGATTACAGGCAAATCCCCAAATACATCTAGAATATCTCGATATATTTGAAACTGTTCTTCTTCAGTCGGCAATTTCGTTCGTTCTAGATAAACGAACTCTGTCCTCAGCAGCCCGACGCCTTCAGCGCCATTGTCGATTGCGCTTTTTGCACCCTCTACATTGCCAATATTTGCTACTACTTCAACCTGTTTGCCATCCTTTGTCTTAGCCGGTTCTTTGGCATGTTTCATCGCTTCTTCATGGATTGTATTAGCTGCGTTGATCCGCCGGTGGTATTCTGCTATCAGTTCTTTATCAGGCGCAAAAATTGCAATGCCCTTTGTTCCATCCAGAATCACTTCGATACCATTTTCTTGTGAAAAAACCTCGTCTCCTGCGCCAGCTACAGCGGGAATACCTAATCCACGGGCTAAAATAGCTGTATGAGAAGTAGCCGATCCTCTTGAAGTGCAAAAACCAATTACAAGAGATTTATCGAGCATGACCGTGTCTGATGGAGTAAGGTCATCAGCCGTAATTACAGAAGGTTCTTTTAATGCAGCAGTAGGTGATTCGGCAATACCTAAAAGTATCCTTAATACCCGATTGCTCACATCCAAAATATCTATTGCGCGAGCAGCAAAATACTCATCCTTCATAGCCGCCATTATGTCAGAAAATGACTGTCTAGCTTCTTGTATGGCTAATTCTGCACTTTTACCCTGGTTCTTGATCTTTTTTTCCACTTCTGCAAGCAATTCTGGATCTTCCAGAATCATTCGATGTGCCTGAAAGATCTCCGCATCTGCATCACTCGATTCCTTCAACGCTTTTTCATAAATGCTGTCAATTTGATCTTTTGCTGTAGAAAGTGCAGCATTCAACCGTTTCAATTCTTCTTCTGGTTGGATATTTGATCTTTCCTGAATAATTAATTCTTGGCGAATAAATTGGTATGTTGGGCCAATACAAATCCCTCTTGAAGCCGGGATGCCCGTTAGCTCTCTCATTATTTTTCTCCAAAATCATCTTCAACTAGGGCGACTAAGACATTCACTGCGGCATCCTCATCTTCACCTTCCGCCTTGATTGTTATTTCCATTCCCTGAAACACACCCAGAGTAAGAATACCGAGGATCGACTTAGCGTTAGCGTTCCGGTCTTCTTTCGTTTCGGGATCCTGGCAATAAACATTGACATCTGATTTGAACTTTGCGGCTGCCTGCACAAACAACGAAGCTGGCCGAGCGTGCAATCCTACTTTATTGTTCACAATGATCTTTGATTCCTTCATCCGATCTCTCCTAAAAAATATTTTTTTAAGGTAAATAAACTGGCAAAATCTTCAAAATTCTTATCACCGCAGCAAGCTGCTGTGTATTACAGAATTTTGTCCCTTCGGGGATCAGATTTTGCTATAGCGTGGAACCCGCATAGCAAGCTACGTGGTATTCCACAAAAAATAATAAATATATAAATGGTTCAAATTTAAAAATAATTCCGCAAATTCCTTGCGGAAGTTTATTGTATCACGGTTAAAATCCACTGGAACTCATGGCAAGGGGGTAGGAATGGGAGTATCAGTCATTATCGGCGTTTCAATGGTTTCGGTCGGTTCCAAAGTGTTTGTGGGTTCCAATATGCTGGTTGGTTCGATCGTTTCGGTAGGTGTACTCGTTTGCGTAGGTATTGAAGTTGCCGTAGGCGTTCTGGTTGGAACCATCAAGTTCAGATGAATTCTTTTCTCCGCCTCTGTATCTATAGTGCTTTCTATAAGAATTCTAAGTGTTATGCGGGCAGCATCAGTTTCATAAACATCCCATGTGATGAGTTTTTTTGGTTGGTCGAAAGTATTTGTTCCCTCCTTTAATGTTTTCCACTTGCTTGGATTATTTCCGATCCCGTACTGCAGAGTGTATTGCTTGAAATTCTTCGTAGCCGTGATAACCGCATAAATATCCATCGGGGACGTATTAATATTCATGCCATCCGTCAGACCTACAAATACAATCGTTGGGCGCGGATCACTGCCCGTACATTCTCGAGAAGGTGTGAAAAGAATCGGTGTATTAAAACCATTATCTTTTGCCCATGCCTGACCGCTGCTATCATCTTTTATCCATTTGACAGCCCATTTTTCTGAAACGTTGAGGGTGAGTTTTTCTTCAGTGAATTCTGAACATGCTGGTCCTGCCTTTAAATTAGTCCATGTATCAATCGCCACTTCTTGCCATAAGTCAAATTCTTCATCCAGGGGAAGTTGATCATTCGTGAAGATCTCTGTTTTTTGGTCTAAGCAGTTATCTGATGGTTTGGTCCCAGATACAGCACAAATAATTTGGTCTTCAATTGTATCTGGTCGGGAAAATCTTGTGGGAGAGCCTTTCTGATAGGTATTTATCACCCATTGCATAATGTCATTCCAAAGCGGTGCGGCACCAGTAACGCCACTAATATTCTTCATTGGTGTATAGTCTGCATTCCCAATCCACACTCCGATCGCAATATCCGGCGTATATCCTAAGGTCCAATTATCGCGAAAATCATTCGTTGTGCCTGTTTTAACAGCTGCGCTGAAAGGCAATTTAAGGATCGAGTTAGCACCAAAAGCAGGGGTTCGTGCGTTATTATCAGAAAGAATATTGCTAATCAAATAAGCATAGCTTCTTTGAATTATTTGTTCCTGATTTCCTATTTCGTGCTTATAAACCACATTCCCAAAATGATCGACTATCTTTTCAATAGCATAAGCGTCTACATCTAAACCGGAATTCGCAAAGATCGCATAAGCATTTGTCAACTCCAATAACGATACATCTCCACCACCAAGCGTCAGGGACAAACCGTAATCATCCCTTGTTAAAGTTGAGATACCCAACCGCTCAGCGAATGCAATCAAACCATCCTTCTCAGGTGTATTTGCGTCGTCATAGATTCCCACATAATCAAGTACCTTCACAGCAGGTATATTATATGAAGAGGCAAGAGCGGTACGGAGGAGTACTGGTCCATGAAATTTTCCATCGTAATTGACCGGTTCATATGGTGGGCGAGTATCAATTGGATCTCCAGATGGAGGAAAATTACTGGGAACATCCCAGATTAACGTTGATGGTGTCCATCCTTTTTCAAAAGCGGCTGTATATGTGAGCGGTTTTATAGAAGATCCCGGCTGTCTGGGTGCAACAGCCATATTAATCTGTCCCGCAATTTCGTCGTTAAAAAAATCAGCCGATCCAACCATCGATAATATCTCACCGGAATTAGGTTGGATTGCTACTAATGCCCCATCAGTCGCGTTGTTAGCTGCCAGCTCACTCACTTGCTTGGTCACTGCTGCCTGAGCATATTCCTGCAGATCTGGATCAAGAGTTGTATACACTTTGAACCCAGAGCGGTAAATAGTTTGCGGGTCAAATTGCTCTTCTAACTGTATGCGGATGAAATTAACCCAGTGAGGATAAGGCATTGATATTAAACGCTGCTCAAATTCAAAATTTTCGGTTTCCTGAGCGGCTGCCACTGCTTCATCCAGCGTTACGCAGACTGGAATTTGTAGCTGCGTAGTATTAATACAATCCCGTTCAGAGCTGAGCCTGTACATCAGATTCAAGACATCCATCTGCCGAAGTAAGGACGCGTCTGGATTCGTAAAAATATCATAAATTGCGGGGGCTTGCGGTAACCCGGCTAAGAACGATGCTTGGGCAAGATTTAATTGGTCAGCAGTTGTATTGAAATACGTCTCCGCTGCTGCTTCAATACCATAGGCAAGATTTCCATAATTATTTTCATTGAGATAAAGTTCTAAGATCTCATTCTTACTGTATTGACGCGTGATCTCTGCCGCTAAAACAATTTCCCGTGCTTTCCGTTTGGTAGTGATTTGCATACGCTCCTCAGGAGATAACAACAAAGTGCGCGCCAGCTGTTGGGTAATCGTGGATGCTCCGGAAACCACTCTCCCGCTGGTGTAATTCTGCCAGAGTGCACGCAAGATCCCCCATGGATCAAATCCCGGATTCGTGTTAAAATCCTTGTCTTCAGTGGCTATTGTAGCTGCGATCAAATATGGGGATATTTCATCGATCGTAACGTACGTTCTTCTGCCTGCATTCGGATCAAGGATTTCATATATTAGATTGCCATTACGGTCATAAATTCGTGTTGTCTCAAATTGGGATGCATAATCCCGCAGATCATCCACACTCGGTAAATCTGATGCAATCCGAAAATACTGAAAGATAAGAAATGATACAACGATGATTCCCGTAATGATCACAATAAGAAGAGTTCCCAAGGCGCCATACACAAGGCAGCCTTTTGGATCCTTCTTGAAGAATTTCAAGAAGTTGTCTTTGGGAGGTAATTTTGGCGGTTCTTTGCCATTTCCCTTGGAGAATAAATCTTTAAAACGCGAAAGAACAGACATCTCCATGCCGTTATCTTTCCTGTTTGAAACTACTCTGTTATCTGTGGAGGATTTTTTTATATCTTTGCCATCTTCACTGCGCAGATAGATTTCAGCTTTTTGCTCATTACTTTCTGTATTTAATTGTTTGGAAATTCGAGATATTGAGCTTTCAGGTTGATTTTCTACTGTTTTTTCCTGTTCATATAAAGAAGAACTCACATCCTGTATGATCTGCTCATCCTTTTTGCGAGAGGATAGAATACTCTTTAATTTATCACTCGCAGATTTATCAGTTTTTTTTCTATTGGACTCTTGTTTATCGTCTGGATTTGTCATGCTTCCTTGAATTTTTCAACCTGATATGTATAGACTTGTAAACGATTTCCTCGCCATAGATCAGGCGGTGCTCCCATTTTCATACATAGCTGGGATAAAAATTGTTCGGGGTCTGGCACTTTCTCCCACACCTGGGGAAGAAATGTGGCTCTTCTCCCGCTGGTTTTTAATAAAACACCATCAACATTCACCCGCAAATTACTGACTAAATCTTCAGGGGTTGAATAATCAATTAGATGAATAGGCGTTAATCTGGATATTTCAATGTTGATTAATGGTATTTCCTCCTCACGTACAGCAGGGAAACGATAATCTTCCATCGCAGCCGCAACAGCATGCTCCTGAACATCTAAAACAAGCGGTTGATATGCTTCTAATGTGCCAATACAACCACGTAATTTCTCCCTTATGGTCAGCGTAACAAATGAAGCACCAGGGTCTCTTAAAAGTCGGGAGTGTTCCTGCAGTTGGATTTTCTTTAATTGCTCATTTCTAACTGCGCAAGTAATTACTTCCCGTGCAATCTTGAGAAGTTTCTTTTTATCAGTTTCGGAGAGAGATGCATCTATCATTTAACTTATTATCTTAATCCCTGCTCATATCCATTAACATTAATAATAATCGATTCAGTTATAATTCAATTTACATTAATATAATCTGAATTATACAATTTTTTGGCTAGTTTCTTGCACCATAAAATTAGATAAAATTTATGGATACAAATCAAGAAGACAAATCAAGTGTGAAAATCCCAACGGGAAACAATCATGACCAAGAGGATGGTGTGGAAAAAGAAGATTACACCATCTTCCGAGGAATTCAATCGGTCATGAGTATCGCGATCCTAATAGCTACATTATTAACATTATGGAATCCTCGAAAGGTTTTCAATACTCCAAACATATATGATCTTTTCCAATCAGAAGCAACCCTTGCATCTTCTGATAACAGTCTTTCAGTAGATGATACAGATATTCGCATTGGAATATTAGCTGGTCATTGGCAGAACGGCACCGGTGAGGTATGTGCAGACGGCGTCATCGAAACAGATATTAACTACAATATTGCAACCCGGATCAAATTGAACCTTGAAGAGAAGAATTTTCAAGTAGATCTTTTTCCGGAGTTTGACCTTGATCTTTTAAATTACGAAGCGGATGCACTGATTGCTGTATATTCCGGATCCTGCCTTCAAGATCCACCGCCACCAAGCGGATTCAAAATTGGTACGAGTTTGACCGCAGAGAATCCAGAGGAAGTAAATGATTTAGCTGTTTGCCTAGCAGAGAATTACCAGAATTACACACACCTTCCATTCACCTATGAAATAATTAATCCTGATCACCCTTCATATCACATTTTCCGTGATATCCACCCCAACACACCGGCTGTCTTAATTGAAATTGGAACATTATCAACTGATCGAGATCTCATCACAAACCAATCAAACTCTGTCGCTGAAGGAATTGCGGCAGGTATTACATGTTATATTGAAAGCACATCGGGGAATAAAGAATGAACGCAAAGATGCAAGAAAAAGCGCGCCTTGCACTTGATAAAGCGCAATCTGCACTCCTGAAAAAGGATGCGAATGGGGCTTTCCTTCACGCAAAAATAGCTGCTGACCTTAATCCAAAACTTGAAGAAGCATGGCTCATTCTTGCTTCTGTGAGCAACCTGGAAGATAGTGTCAAATTTCTCAATCGCGCACTTGAGGTCAATCCCGATAGTCAGAAAGCGCGTAAAGGTATGCGTTGGGTAGCCCGACGTTTACGTGAGATCCAACAGAAAAATGTTCAAGGAAAATCCAGATCCCCGCAAAAACATACTTCAAAAAAGAATAATAAAGAAAAAGGGCAGTTACAAAAACGGTGGGGGGCATCGTTATTCATCACTATTATTTCTATCGGCAGTGTGCTGATGTTCTGGTTAGGATTACCTGCTCTTCAGGCACAGGCATCAGTACAAAAAGAACCGCGGCCTGAGAATGCCTTACTTAAACCCACTCTCACACCGACGATAACCCCCACCCCAACGCTAACGCCTACACCAACTACAACAATGACACCCACGTCAACCCCAACACCGGACATAAGCTATTCCTCTTACTATTACCATTCATGGGATATACCTGAAGAAGTATCGGGTACAAATGATTTATGGATAGAGGTCGATCTGAGCGCGCAAATGCTGTACGCTTACCGCGATAGCCAAATTATCAATTCTTTCTTGGTATCAACGGGAATCAACAGCTACCCAACCGTAACAGGTACATACAAGATCTACGCCAAACACCCCACATATACAATGGTGGGACCTGGGTATAACCTACAGGATGTACCATATTCCATGTTTTTTTATAAGGGATACAGCATTCACGGCACGTATTGGCACAACAATTTTGGTACGCCAATGAGCCATGGATGTGTGAACATGAATACAAATGATGCTGCCTGGCTCTATAACCAATCATCAATTGGCACCTATGTATTCATTCATTATTAATTATGATGCATATAATTGAATAAGATGGTTTCGAGAAGGGATTTCCTAAAAAGATCTGCACTAACTGCATTCAGTTGGCCGCTTTTAACAGCTGACCATCCTACCCATCTGTTGACTTCCGATACAGAAATCGTCGCATCTGAGATACTCGGTCGTGTTCTTTTTGACGTCACCCCCACTTACATAAAACCAGATGACCGAAGTAAGAGTAACGGCACTCATGAATTTAATGATGTAGTATCACTTTCCCAGCCAATAATTGGATATTCACATTCATTAAAAAATAATGTCTGGTTCAGAATGCAAAATGATTCCTATATTCAATCACAGAATATCCAACTTGTTCAAAATAAAATAAATAATCCGCGTGAAGACATCAGCTCCTCAGGCCAACTCGCTGAGATCACTGTTCCATTCAGCGAAGCCTGGCCTGGAGACAAGCAAAATACTCGTTCTCACCAGATCTTTTTCTACGGATCCACTCATTGGGTTTATGGATTAGGGAAAGACCCTGATGGGAATCTATATTATCTAGTAACTGAAGATCGCTGGGGAGAAACATATTACATAAATGCATCCCATATGCGTATAATTGATGATGAAGAATTGCTTCCATTATCTCCGGAATTGGAACCAGAGAGTAAAAACATTCTTGTTGATACAAAAAATCAAATATTGATTGCATATGAGGATAATATTCCCGTTATGATTTCCGCCATTTCTTCTGGTAAATTTTCAGATGATCTGAACCTATCCACACCTATAGGCGAATACTCAATCAATTACAAACGCCCCTCAAGGCATATGGTCCATTCTGACAAGGTTGGTATCAATGATAGCGCACTATACGGTGTTCCCTGGGTTTCATATTTCACGAACAGCGGAATAGCATTTCATGGGACCTATTGGCATAATGATTATTCCCAACCCCACAGCCATGGGTGTGTGAACATGCCTATCCACGCCGCCCATTGGATTTACTTATGGACAAATCCAGTCGTTCCACCACGCGTGAAGAAATATGTTTCACAGCACGGCACACGGGTTAAAGTCATATAACATTCATAGAAATTGTTAAGAGGAAATTTATTAAATCTCCATTAAAATAATTTCAATATGACAACAAAAGCGGTTTTTCAAGGATTGGTCTTTGATGATAATGATCAACCACTAAGCACAACCTTCGTCGGTGAAGAAGCATGCTACGTGATCAATGATGATGGTTTTATGCGTCACATTCCTTCTGAAAAAATTGATAGGCAGGTTATTGATGCTATACGTTGTCAGGTTGAAGATAACAAAGATCTCATCGCTGAACAGACCATAAAAATGATTGGTGATGTGGATATTTTCACGCATGCAATCATCCAGAATCAATTGGAAAACTTGGATGACCAATTTGACCATCTTCTGGCTAACGGTATTCCTGAGGACGGCCGTGTGTATCTTGGTATGCTCGGGTTCAAGATCATCGTAAATTACCATGGTGATGTAATCCGTGTTGAACAGCCAGCCGCTCCAATTGACGGCGAGGATTAAGCATACAATAATTGAAAGATTTTTGGAGAAAATATTATGATGGCTTCACAATTCGTGATTGATGCTAATGAAATAAATTTTGAATATGAAGTGATCGCTTTTTCAAAAAATAAGCCGGTTTTGGTTGATTTTTGGGCGGAATGGTGCCATCCTTGTAAAACATTAAGCCCTCTTCTTGAGAAGCTCGTGAATGAGGCCAACGGAAGTTTGCGCCTTGCCAAAGTGAATATTGACCAGAATCCAAATTTAGCTATACGGTTCAATGTCCGTAGTATCCCAACTGTAAAAGCGTTCATTGAGGGACAGGTCGCTACTGAATTTGTGGGTGCTCAACCCGAAACAAGATTACGGGAATTCATAAATAATCTCACACCGCCAAGCCCAGTTGACCTTGATTTATCCAAAGCGCAGAACCTTTTACTCTCGCAGGATTGGCAGAAAGCCGAATTGATCCTGCGAAAGGTGCTGGATGAAAAGACAGATTCACCAGCTGCTCTGCTTGGCTTGGCAAAAACATTGTTGGCTCAGGATCAACCTGAGGAAGCAATGGAGATATTGGAGAGTATCCCTTCAGCCCGTGAAGTCAACCAGGCGGAACTGCTCAAACCTCTTGCCAGAATATTAATTGGTTTTCACAAGGATAACCTTCCGAATGAAAATGATCTGGATGCGATCTTCAATAACAGCATCCATTTAGCCAGCCAGGCGAAATATCCAATTGCACTGGATGGGTTATTAGATATCCTTCGGCAGGATAAGCATTACCGTGGAAAATCAGCTCAGCAGGTTATCTTAGGCATTCTGGAGATCATGGGTGAGGAAAACCCTGATACACGCGCATACCGTGCTGAACTTGCATCCGTCCTCTTTTAAAAATTTTTCCTACAGGTCAGATAATTCACAGATTCAATATGGTAGGTCTGAGGAAACATATCCACCAGAACCGACCGTTCGAGCAAATATCCTGACCGCATCAATCGTTTCACATCCCTCGCCAGAGTGGATGGGTTACAGGAAACGTATATTATTACCTGAGGGCCTTTTTCAACCAAAGCATCAATGGCAAATCGGTTTATACCTTTCCTAGGAGGATCAATCACTACACAGTCAGGCGAGATATTAATTACTGGTAATGTCCTTTCAACTGTTCCCTCATAAAGAGAAATATGCTTATAGCTGTCTAAATTGATCGCGAAATCTGCACATGTGGACTTTGATGCTTCAATGCCAACAATATGATCAAATGAGTCCGCGAGAAACGAGGAAAATAAACCAACCCCACAATACAGATCCATCAAAGTACCGTTAAGCCCATCCGCCATCTCAAGTACTGTATCAACCAATGCTTTCGTGCCAAAAAAATTCGTTTGAAAAAATGACCCGGCTGACACATGAAACTTTTTATCCAATAAAGATAAGATCAAATGGTCATCCCCCGCTATCACAACCTGATCGTTCGAGCTAATAAAAACTGCTGAAATTGAAGAAGTAATTTCGAATGCTGGAATCGCGGCTTGATTTCCTTCCAATTTCAATAAAATATCATCCGTTTCGTTTTGGCGAATCTCAACCCGATGGATTTTATTTTCTTTTTCAAAATTCAGAAGCGGCCAAATCTTTGAGATTTCTTCCATTGGAAGATGGCATTCTTCAACTTTAAATGGATGCACTCGCGCTGTATCCATGAAAGCCAATTCTCCGTTTGATGTGAGATGAAATTGGAGCGTATTTCTATAATTCCATTCCCGGCTGCAAGGAATTATTTTTTCAACGGTTGGTTCTTCTATTCCTCCCATTCGCCGCATTTGCTCAATAAAAATCTCGCGCTTATATCTTAATTGCAAATCATATGGAATATGCTGATAATGGCAACCTCCACATTGACCGAAATGTTTACATCTGGGAGAGATGCGGTTTTCATTCTCTTTAACAATGTCGATTAACTCGCCATGTGCGTACCGTTTTTTTTCTTCTCTGATCTTGATGCGTACAGTTTCCCCGGGAAGCACAAATGGCACAAAAACTGCTTTTCCATCAGGCAAACGTCCCAAACCACAACCCTCATATACTAATGAGGATATTTCTACTGTATGTTCCATGATTATTGAGTTATCATGGTCGGCTGACAATCATATTATCAAAAGAAACCATGTTTCCGCCGGAATCAAACGTCCCAGCGAAAAACCCATAATCACCCACCCCGATAGATTGGTCTGATACTTCGCCTATTAATTTTCCATTGACAGCAAAGCTAAGAGTATCTCCAATACAAGCTGCATTGAATTTGGCTTCTTTCAGGTTGACCAGCATATCGGAATAGGTATATTCAATCAGTGGGTACCATTTAGCATTTACCAGTTTATAGATTGCGTAATAGGCATCCTGAGTGATCTCAAACATATATAGGTTGTTATCATCCTGATAGCGGCAAATCACACCAAAATCTCCGTCTCCTGAGGATTGCTCAACACGGGCATCAATTTGTATAATTACATCTTCCAGATTTACCCCACCAGTTATCGGCCGGATATGATTCTCGCTGTTCACGTTGATGATATAGCGTCCATTCTGATAACCGTACGACTCATCATTATAATTTCCCTGCGGCCAGCCGGTTCCCTCATCAGAAAAATCATCCTGATATATGACTTCCCCTCCGGCAGGTAATTCTGCTTCCGGAAGTTCTACGGCAGTATACGGCTCCTTTCCCTGAACCGCGGCATTGATCAAAGGCATTGCCAGATTAATTGGACGCAAGGCGTTGATAAAACCACCAGTAGGAACACATGTATCATATTGGTTGATATATCCATCCCGATTGGTATCAGCCAATGGGCGGCAGTCAACGATATCCCCGCTTACCTCCCCCGCACCAACCTGCGTGGGAATGCCAATCAATTTATTATTCTCATCAGTTGCCAGCCCGCCGCTGTTACCGCCCGCAATCGTAGCGGAAGTTTTAATAAATGCGCGGTTCCCGTATCCAGCTTCTGCTGTGAATCCGCTCACCTCGCCGCGGGTCAATGTGATAGTTTCCCCCCCAATCCCCGGATATCCCAGAATAGTGATGGAGTCACCTAATCGTAGTTCATCAGAATCACCTAACTGGACATATGGAAAGTCGAGAGTCAATGGGTCAATCCGCTGTCCGGATAGATCATATGCAATACGCAGGACGGCAATATCCAAAGCGGAATCCGACTGCACAACTTCCGCCAGGTATGCAGGAACAGGAGGTTTATCTTCGGCTACAGTTAGAGCAATAATCAGCCGATCTGCCTGATAGAACCTATCGCCAACCGCAACATGCGCATTCGTGAGGACCAGCCCATCTGGAGAAATGATCGTACCAGACCCACTCCATTCCTCAACTGATCCTTCCACAATTCCCTCAACAAGAATCTGGACTGCCGCCCCAACCGGTAGTTCCCCTTCGGCAAATGCAGGTACTTCCACCGGTAAAGCAGGTGTGGGAAAGTCTTTTATTTCCTGAATTTGCTGGGGAGGTGATGTGATTGTGGGAAAATCAATGATTTCGGGAACTGAATTGAAAAAATATCCACATGATACACACAGGACAACAATTAATATCAGAGACCCAATAATCAATCCAATCCAAATTACTCTTCTTCTCGGCTGCAATTTTTCCTGCCTTTTATGACGGATAGTTTGAATTTATTATACCTTTGAGATTGGGAGGGAAAAAATTGCCCCGTAAGGGACTGAAGGCGGAGAGGGTGGGATTCGAACCCACGGTACCTTGCGGTACACGCGCTCTCCAAGCGCGCGCGATAAGCCAGACTACGCGACCTCTCCAAGCACGTCAAGCGGCGCAAATTATAACATGATTGCTTTTCATTGCCTGTGTCAAAATACCTTTAAAATAGAGTAAATGACCAATTGATTAATCTTGCTGTGTCCGGTAAGATGTTACAAGTTGCCATCCAGCGGAATAGAATTGGAGGAGTATGAATTATTCAACACGCACAATGCACAGTTCAGATTATGAACAGGCATTGCAGCTCTGGCGGTCTCTGGCGGGTATGGGATTGAGCAGCGCAGATGAAAAAGAAAATATATATGGTTTTTTACAGAATAATCCCAACACCTGCTTTGTAGCCCAAAAAGATGGAAATCTTATTGGCACGATTCTGGGCGGTAGTGATGGGAGGAGAGGGTACATTTACCATCTCGCTGTACAGCAGTCCGAACAAAATAAGGGGATTGGTAAAAAACTAGTAGACCTGTGCCTGAATGAATTCAAGAGATCAGGTATTCAGAAATGCCATATTTTCGTGATCAGTGATAATAAAGAAGGGGTTGCCTTCTGGAAAAAAGTGGGCTGGCAGATGCGCGATGATATTCTGGTTATGTCCAAAGAGATCAAGGAATAGCGAGAACGAAGATATATTCTCATTTATTGATGAAAAATAGCAAAACTCTGGATAGGGATTTTTTTCTAAGGGAAACGCTTATTGTCGCGCGCCAATTGATCGGAAAGCTGCTGGTCAGGACTATTGACAACAATCTGGTAAGCGGCATCATCTACGAAACAGAAGCATATGATGGAGAAAATGATCTGGCCTGCCATGCGCGCAGTGGAAAAACAGACCGCAATGCCGTGATGTATGGGGATGGGGGGTATGCTTATGTATATTTTACCTATGGCATGCATTGGATGTTCAATTGTGTGGCAGGAACTATTGGTTACCCGGCAGCAGTCTTAATTCGCGCAGTCCATCCGATTGAAGGAATTGACCACATTCACCACCAGCGTACTCCCATCCATGAAGAACACTGGTGCAACGGACCGGCTAAATTAACAAAAGCGCTTTCGATCACAAATGAATTGAATGGAGTGGATTTATGTGCGCGGGGCAGCCCCTTACGCGTTGAACTTGGGTTTTCTGTTCCTGATAAGTGGGTCTGTTCCACCCCTCGTATTGGGATTCAGAATACGCCAGAGCCCTGGAAAAGTAAACCATGGCGATTCATTGCTGACCTTTCAAAGCTAAAATCCAGTTTTATTGAGAATTGGTTATAATCATCTCAGGACGAATCTCATGATAAATGCAAAATATCCTAAATTTGATTTCGACCCAACAAAAGTGATTGTCTATGGCGGCGGAGGTTTAAGTAAGATGATCATTGAAACGGTTCGAGTTCTAGGCACATATCAAATTATCGGTGTGATAGACGATAAAATGAATAAGGGAACTGACGTGATCGGAACCCCCGTGATCGGAGGGGCTGATATGCTGCCTCAATTAGTGGAAGATGGAATACGCCTGGCTGTTAATTCAGTTGGAGGGATCGGAAATTACAAAGTACGGTTGGATGTTTTTCAAAAATTAGCAAATGAGGGTTTCGTTTGCCCGGCAATCGTCCATCCCTCTGCCCACATTGACCCAAGCGCTCGATTAGAATCAGGCGTTCTTGTACTTGCTCAAAGCTATGTAAGCGGAAACGCAGTCGTCGGTATGGGTACGCTGATTAACAACAGTGTCGTCGTTTCACATAATTGTGTACTGGGCGTATGCACAAATCTATCTCCTGGAGTAAAAATTGCCGGTGATGTTATCATTGAAGATTTTGCACAATTAGGGATGAATGCAACCGTGAATATTGGTGCCAGGGTCGGGAAAGAATGCCTGATTGGGAATGGCTCAACTGTAAAAAAAGATGTCCCACCGGGAACACGTGTTTTCGCTGGATCGATCTGGCCAAAATACGATCCTAATAAGAACAAAACCGCTTAATAAATAAACATGTTTCGTAAAAATACTACTTCAAATCAAGAGCAGCCCGCACGTATTGAACGGGTAACCTCTGTGCTTGGGTCTGGAATCATTTGGAAAGGCAAACTCACCGGAAAAGGTGGGGTGCGCATTGAAGGCACATTTGAAGGCGAGATCGCTATTCAGGGTCTTGTCGTTGTCGGTGAGACTGGGAAAGTAAACTGCGAAAATGTTCGTGCAAATAACGTCATCATTGCTGGGGGGGTAAATGGGGGTATCACTGCCGAGAAATTAGAGATCAGGAAAACTGGGCGCGTATGGGGAAATGTCACAGTTTCTGCTTTTTCAACAGAAGAAGGGGGATTCCTTCGTGGTCAAATAACCATGCAGGATAAAGTCGATCTCGGATTAAAACAAACCGATCATGATGTATCAGAATCAGCAGAAGAAATCTCCGCAGAACTCCCCACTTCCTAAGTGAACCTTTTTCACAGTAATTGTTAATGATGAATAAATTAGACAGGAAGGCATGAAAAAATATGGCTGTCAAAAAGTATCTTGTTCCAATGTCCAGCCCGGATATTAGTGAAGATGACCAGCAGGCGGTTTTAAAAACACTCCAGACAAATTATTTGAGTATCGGACCAAGAATTCAGGCTTTTGAACAATCCTTCATTGACTATACAGGGGCAGTGCATGCCATTGGTGTAAATTCGGGAACAACCGGGTTACATCTCTGCGTTCGAACTGCCGGTATTTCAGAAGGGGATTTAGTCATCACCGCACCTTTCTCATTTGTATCTTCTACAAATGTGATTTTATTCGAGCATGCTGTACCTATTTTTGTTGACGTGGACCCAAAGACTGGCAATATTGATCCACTTCAGGTCAACCAGGCAGCTGCTGATATCGCTTCCAATGACCCTAATAAATTGAAAAAATGGCTCCCGAGAAAACATAAAAAAGAAGCTGGTCCATTGAAAGCAATTTTGTCTGTTGATGTCTTCGGGCAGCCAGCAGATTATGACTCACTCCAAGAAACTGCTGACCATTACAGGTTAGCTTTAATCGAAGATTCATGTGAGGCATTAGGCGCAGAGTTTAAACACAAGAAAGCTGGGCGGTTTGGTGATTTTGGTGTTTTTGCATTCTATCCCAACAAGCAGATCACAACAGGTGAAGGTGGAATGATCATCACGGATAATGACGGTTACGCTGATATGATGCGTGCTTTACGGAATCAAGGCCGAGCACCAGGGGATACCTGGCTGCAGCATACTTATTTAGGATATAACTATCGCCTGGATGAACTAAGTGCCGCTCTTGGCGTTTCACAGATGAATCGCATCAACCTGTTGCTGGAAAAACGGCAACAGGTCGCGAATTGGTACAACGTAAAATTAAACGAAATAGATGGTGTGGAAAAACCTTTCATCTCTTCAAATACAACAAAAATGAGCTGGTTTGTTTATGTAATCCGACTTGACGAAAGATTTAATCGAGATAAAATCGCAGAAAAATTAGATATAGCAGGTATTCCTGTCCGTCCATACTTCCTGCCAATCCATTTGCAGCCTTACATGGTCAATCAATTTGGCTATCTGCCTGGAGATTATCCTGTAACCGAAGACCTGGGCAGACGGAGCCTTGCTTTACCATTTTCCGGAAAGATGGCCGAAAGCCAGGTGGATCTCGTATGCAAAGAATTATCAAAATGCCTTAGAAATTGAATAAGAGTTGGATTGATGGATAAAAAAAAAGAACATCGCCCTTCTATCAAACTAGGAGCAATCATCCATCTATGCATTCTTCTAATTCTCTTAGCAGCAAGCGGATACTTACTGTGGCTGGCTTTAATAACAAAAATACAAGGGGAGTTTATCCTTTATTTAATCGCCAGCATACTTGTCTTTTTACCTTTCCCTTTTTTCCTATATCGCCTGATTTCCCTTCTGCGTGCAAAATATACACTATCTCGCGACGGTGTAAGCATTCAGTGGGGACTGCGCACAGAGGACATTCCTATAACAGAAATAGAATGGATGCGTCTGCCAAATGATCTAGCAATAAAATTACCTTTACCGCGAATCATCCTTCCGGGAGCCGTATTGGGAACTCGCAAGCACAGAGATCTCGGCATAATTGAATACATCGCATCAGATTTCAACCAAATTGTCCTGATTGCTACAAAGGATCGGGTATTTGCTATTTCTCCACATAATATTAATGCCTTTGAAAATGATTTTTACCGCAGCGCTGAGATGGGATCAATCACTCCGATCGAAAAACAATCTTCTCAATTACAGTTCATTATAGGTTCCCTCATGAGCGATAAAGCGGCAAGGGCATTTCTTCTATCGAGTGCCTTCTTTTCTCTTTTACTCCTGATCGCAACCAGTTTCTTTATCCCAACCCGTGCCACCGTCCCACTGGGATTAGAAGCTATCGGGATTAATCGGGAAGAGTCTTCTTCTGAAAGGTTGATTCTGCTTCCCCTTTTATCACTCTTTATTTTTTTTGTTGATTTTGGCTTTGGTTCATTTCTCTTCAGAAAAAAGGGGTTCAGGAATGCTGCTTATATTATCTTCGCATCAGCATTGATCCTGCCCATCTCCTTCTCCGCATTATTATTGATGATTTTCCTATCAAACTAATCTAACAAATAAGCAGAATAACTTTTCATAGGATCTCCTTCAAAGTATAGACACTTTTAGAATGATTTTTATCACTTATACACAAAAAAGTTATGGTTTTTTTCCATAAAATATTAATTTATACATATTCTCGATTAAAATAAAGCAAAACTTCTTCAGGAAAAAACATGGCAAACCAAGATACGAACGAAAAATTAATTGAACTTAGAAAAAAATCAAAATTAGGCGGCGGGGAAAAACGTATAGCAAAGCAGCACGAAAAAGGAAAATTGACTGCTCGAGAGAGGTTGGCTGAATTACTTGATCCCGCCAGTTTTCATGAATTGGAGCCATTTGTTGCGCAAAACTCTAATTCATCTGAGGTGGATGATTCCACTTCGGTTGTCAATGGTGTGATCACAGGATATGGACAGATCAACGGCAGAACTGTATTTGTATACGCGCAGGATTTTACTGTTATGGGGGGATCGCTTGGAGAAATGCAGAGCCATAAGATATGCCGGGTAATGGACCTCGCCGCACAGAATGGAGCACCGATCATCGGTCTGATCGACTCCGGAGGCGCACGAATCCAGGAAGGCGTACATAGTCTCAAGGGATATGCGGAGATATTTCGCCGTAATTCTCTTTATTCAGGTGTTGTACCTCAGATCAGCTTAATCTTAGGTCCCTGTGCAGGTGGTGCCGCTTACTCTCCCGCATTGACAGATTTTATAGTCATGGTTGAAAAGCAATCATACATGTTCATCACAGGTCCTAATGTGATCAAAGAAATCACGGGGGAAGAAATTGATTTTGAAAGTCTTGGAGGTGCACAGGTACATATGAGCATAAGCGGTGTAGCTTCACTATCCGCTAAAACTGAACTAGAGTCTTTATCCCTCTGCCGCACACTGTTAGGGTATCTTCCTTCAAATAACGTAGAAAACCCACCATGTATCGCCCCATCAGACGATCCTTTTCGTATTGATAAGGAATTAAATACGATCATTCCTAAAGATGTGAAAAAACCCTACAATATGCATGAAGTGATCCGAAGAGTGGTTGACCAAAATTCTTTTTTTGAGATACAACCAACTTTTGCTATAAATTCTATAGCGGGCTTTGCACGATTTAATGGCTGCCCTGTCGGGATTGTTGCTCAGGAACCAAGCGCGCTTGCGGGTGTAATTGATATTGACGCCTCAGATAAGATCACGCGATTTGTACGTTTTTGCGATACCTTCAATATTCCTCTGGTGACGTTTGTTGATTCCCCCGGGTTCTTGCCAGGTGTAAACCAGGAGCACAAAGGGATCATTCGCCATGGAGCAAAAATCCTTTATGCGTATTCAGAAGCCAGTGTACCCAAAGTAAGCATCATAACCCGCCGAGCATTTGGAGGCGCGTACATTGTGATGAGCAGCAAATATCTTGGCACAGATATTAATTATGCCTGGCCCACCGCGGAAATTGCAGTAATGGGCGCGGAAGGCGCTGTGAATATCTTATATCGAAAAGAGATCAATAATGCGGAGGATCCAAAAGCTGAACGCGAACGGTTGGTTGACGAATACAAAGAGAATTACCTCACTCCATACACTGCAGCTAAAGCAGGGATTATTGACGAAGTAATTCTTCCGTCTGAAACCCGTGTGAAGATCATTAGCGCTCTTTCAGTAATAAAAGAGAAACATGTCCAAAATCCAGCCCGTAAACATGGAAATTCTCCTGTTTAAGGAAGGCATAATATGATTGATGTTTTATGGATCTCATTGATCGGCTCCAGTTTGGTTTTCTTAAGTTTGGCTGTTTTATGGCTCTTGATGGATTTGCTTGTCCGCGTTACAAGGAAAAAGAAAAAGAGAAATATAGAAGATGACTATGGTGATACCAGCAACATTGAGAAAGAGAATGATCTTCTTTATAAACAAAAAGCTGCTGCTGCATCTGTTGCGGTTTCGATTGCCTTACTCAATACTTCTTTCTTATCGTCTCGTCTTAAAAGCAACCAGGGAATGAGTTCCTGGCAAATTGCTCATAGAAATCAGCAGCTTAATAACAGGGTTGAATCTACATTCAGAAACAGGTGCAGCAAATGAAAATTCACGTGAAAATCCAAGATAAAAT
Source organism: uncultured Pelolinea sp. (assembly GCA_964383575.1). GTDB lineage: Bacteria > Chloroflexota > Anaerolineae > Anaerolineales > Anaerolineaceae > Pelolinea. The sequence continues at coordinate 40,107 of CAYLHI010000005.1, read as the reverse complement.
TTTCGAAGTCAAAATAGGTGATATTCAAGCACGGCCAATTCAGGCAGAAGTGGACGGAGAAATATTTGAAGTATGGCCAGAAGAAACATTGGCCCCATCAGATACAATCTTAACTGTTTCATCAGCACCCCAGATCACTCATCCTGTGCTGCCGGTTGAATCAAACGGATCCCCCATTAAACCTTCTGCAAAAACCAATACGTTGATTGCACCGATCCCGGGTGTTATTGTTGAAATATCAGCCAATGTTGGGGATTCAGTAAACTACGGCCAAGAGCTGTGCGTTCTCGAAGCAATGAAGATGAAAAATTCAATTAGAGCGAATAGAGACGGTTCGATTGAGAAAATTTTTATCTCAATTGGAGATCATGTGCGTCAAAGTCAGGTCCTCATGAAATTTGAATCACAGGCAGACTAATCATGGATTTCACGTTAGCCCAATCATTATTTTCCGGCAATTTCTTAGCTCTCAATTGGGGTGATCTGGTTATGATCTCAACCGGGTTGGTTTTAATTTTCTTGGCGATTGTAAAAAAATATGAACCGGTTCTTCTTCTGCCCATCGGATTTGGTTGTGTCCTGGCAAATTTAGGCATGGCTGCTACTCCTACTGGTGAGGGTTTCCTTTCTGTTCTATACAGGGCAGGTATCGAATCAGACCTATTTCCACTATTAATCTTTATTGGTGTAGGAGGTATGATCGATTTCAGCCCATTATTATCCCAACCCTACCTGGCTCTATTGGGAGCTGCCGGGCAATTTGGTATTTATGGCACATTACTGATAGCAACAGCATTGGGATTTCCCCTTAACGAAGCGGCTTCTATTGGTGTGATTGGTGCCATTGATGGGCCAACAGCCATCTTTGTTGCCAGAAAATTAGCGCCTAATATACTTGCTCCAATCGCAGTAGCAGCATATTCCTATATGAGCCTGATTCCTATCATCCAGCCGCCGGTCATGAAGATTCTAACAACCAAAAAAGAGCGCTTGATCAGAATGGACTACGCTCCTCGTGCTGTCAGTAAAAAAGCACTAATTATTTTTCCAATCCTGGTAACTATCAGTATTAGTATTCTTGCACCCGATGCAGCCCCACTTATTGCAGCATTAATGCTTGGAAATCTACTCAAGGAGTCCGAAGTTGTTGAACGGTTGAACAAATCTGCCCAAAATGAGATTATAAACATTGCAACTCTTTTCCTGGGCCTCACTATAGGCGCTACGATGACTGCGGAGAGCTTTCTTCAGGTTGATACGCTGCTAATTCTCGGATTAGGGCTCTTGGCTTTCGTCCTGGACACCGTTGCTGGATTATTATTTGGAAAGCTGATGGCATTCATCACCGGCGGAAAGATCAATCCCCTCATAGGTGCGTGTGGAATCAGCGCGTTCCCTATGGCAGGACGTCTATCTGCAAAAATGGCGCAGGATGAGGATTTTGAGAATTTCATTCTCATGCATGCGATGGGATCAAACACTGCGGGACAGCTAGGAAGCGTGATTGCCGGTGGTTTATTACTTTCCCTGGTACTTAATTTTATGTAATTAAAAAAAATAGATACTATTTTTCTTTTGGGGTGAAATGATCTCTGGAAATTTTTTTATTTATCGAGTTTTTTCTTCGGGCGATGCGGCTTTTCTACTTCGAGCCGATAACCGATGCCTCGTTCTGTCTTAATGAATTCAGGATGGCGGGGATCCTCCTCAACCGCTTTTCGCAACCAACTGATATGCACGTCCAATGAGCGTGTATCTCCCAGATAATCCGTTTCCCACAATGTTCGAAATAGATCTTCCCGCATCAATATCTCGCCAGGTTTTTTCATTAAAGATTCCATCAGCATAAATAATCGGGGGGTGAGCCGGGTTTTTTTATTTCCACAGATCACCCAGCGGTCTTTTAGATCAAGTTTGATCGGGCCGCAAACCAATTTCTTATTCTTGTTGATTCCCATATATGGGCGCAGGCGATTTAATAGCTTCTGCAAAGTGAAGGGGAGATACAACACTTCATCCGCACATACATCTTTCACTTTCTTTGCATCAGCAGCTAAAATTAATATAATCGGGGTCTTACTGAGCACTTTGCGTAGCGATATGCAGATACGTGTTCCGGTTGTACGCATAGACGCCGCATCAATAATAACAGCATTGGGTTTCAGTTCATTTAATTTCTTAATGGCTGCCGCTCCGTTTAAGACAGACTCCACAATAAAGCCCTTCTTATTGAGACCAGCCATATAGGATGGGCGGTCAACACGTTTTCCTTCAATGAGTAGAATCAAATGCTTCATTAGATGACTGCTTTATATATCAAAGAAAATAAGGTATAAGATTAAAGAACTTGCTTTTATTATTTACATTTTTTCCACGTTCAGTATTACCCGCCAGATGAATAATAAAGAAATCAAACATGAGATATTATACCTTAACTTAAAAAACCACTTTATTTAAGATAAAAAATATCAGCATGTTAGAATAATATTCCAGCGGAGGAATGGATGGCAAAACTCATTGAAGTGAAGATTGACAGCCTGCGGGTTAGTTTAACAAATCAGCAGCGAATCGTGGTTTTAAAGCAGGTTGATGCTGACCGTTTTCTTCCTATATGGATTGGCCCTTATGAAGCAGAAGCTATCACGATCGCTCTGCAGGAAGTTGAAGTTTCCCGTCCTCAAACACATGATTTAGTGAAGAACACGATAACTTCTTTAAACGCAAAATTGATAAGAGTAGTTATTAAAGCTTTAAAAGACGATATTTTTTATGGTGGATTAGTCGTTAAAGTTAATGGCAAAGAATTAGAAATCGATTCAAGACCATCAGATGCTATCGCCATTGCTGTCCGTGCCCACGTTCCGATCATGGTGGCATCAAAGGTGATGGACAAAGCATCAATCATTCCCGAAGAAGTCAAGCAAGAAGATGAATTAATTGGTGGTGAAGAGGAAATACAACCAGAAAGCAACAAATTAACACTTGGGGAAGATCGATTATCAATCTTTGAAGATTATCTGGGGGAAAAAACCGATCAGAGCAACACCGAAGAAGAGGATGGTACAGATGAAGATGAACCAAAAAATACAGATGAATAATACAAATAAATAATCTTATGGAAAACAACTTCAACGTTCAGGATTCTGAAAACCAGACAATTCAATCCCAGCCGCACAACCGCCAGGCAGAAGAGGCTGTGCTTGGATCCGTTCTGATTAATCCCGAATCTTATTATGATGTTGCCCAGATTTTAGAAGCGGATTATTTCTATATCATCCGGAATCGATGGATTTGGGAAATTTTTACCTATCTGCATGAGAACCGGTCTCCGATTGATATTCTCACAGTCAGCGAAGAACTTGGAAACAGAAACCAGTTTGAAGAGATTGGGGGTCAGGCATATTTATTGATGCTTGTTAATCAGACCCCCAGCTCATTGAATGCGGAAGCCTACGCAAAGATTGTAGAAGAAACATCAGTGCGCCGGCGTATGCTCGCATCAGCGAATGAAATGGCAAAATTGGCCTACCAGCAGGACAAACCAATCGAGAAAATCATTGACTCAGCAGAAAAATCCGTTTTCAACTTAAGCGAACGCCGGATCAAGCGTGATCTTCAAAGCATTCAAACTGTGGTTAGCCAATATTATGACCGTGTCTCACAGCTTTACCAACGCAGCGAAGAGATTTTTGGTGTGCCAACCGGATTGGTTGATCTTGATAAACTGCTAGGTGGTTTACAAAAATCAGACCTCCTAATCATAGCTGGTCGACCTGCTTCTGGCAAGACCGGATTCCTGATCACAGTTGCTAAGAACGCGGCTATGAAACACAAAAAGCATGTCGCAATGTTTTCCTTAGAAATGTCCAATGAACAGTTGGTTCAACGCATGATCGCGCAGGAAACAGGTATCAATACGCAAGCATTGCGTTCTGGCAAGATTAACGAAGACCAATGGGATCTTTTTACCAAAGCAATTGAAGTACTGGGGGATGCGAAGATTTACCTTGATGATACGCCGGCTCTCACTCCGATTCAAATGCGCACAAAATGCCGCCGGCTCCACTTAGAACAACATATCGATCTGGTACTTGTTGACTATATTCAGCTGATGTCCAGTGAATCCCGCACAGATAATCGTGTGCAGGAAGTCTCCTATATTTCCAGAAATCTGAAAACACTCGCCAGGGAATTGAACGTACCAGTACTAGCTGCAGCACAGCTTTCCCGCGCAGTTGAACAGCGATCTGATAAAAAACCGCTGCTCTCAGATTTGCGTGAATCCGGCAGCCTGGAACAGGACGCTGACATTGTTATGTTTATTCATAAAAAAGATGAGATCCCCAGCGAAAATGAAAAAACTGAGTTGGTTGAATTAATGATAGCTAAACACAGGAACGGACCCACTCGGAATATTGAATTAGTATTTATCAAAGACCTGGCGCAATTCTATAACGCGGCAACTATCTAAGCTACAGGTTTCCCAATGAGTACACACTTCAATGGATTTCAGGAAAATAAAAAAGAGTTTACGTGTATCCCCGATGCATTCTTCCGCGAATTGCTTCCAGAATTGGAAGACACCAATGAGATTAAACTCTGCTTGTATATCCTATGGAAAGCATACACTATCGGCGATTTTGGAATGCCTATAACAGCCGCAGATATTTTATTAGATGAAATCTTTATTAATGGTTTGGAATCATCTACTGATGGAACAGAAAGGCTAGTTGCTGACTTATTAGAAAGAGCGGTTGTTGATAATATTCTATTAAAGAATAAAAATGGACCTGTTGGAGAGCCCGATTTCTATTTCATCAACAGCCCACGTGGAAGAAAAGCTGCATCAGAAAAATCACGGAAATTTCAACCCACAAAAATAACTTTGGATCACATTCAGCCAAACATTTTTCGGCTGTATCAGGAAAACATTGGCCCGCTTACACCAATTATTGCGGATGCTCTCCGTGAAGCGGAAGATATCTATCCAATTGAGTGGATAGAAGAAGCGATTCAGATCGCGGTTCAGAATAATGTACGCCGATGGCGGTATGTTGAACGCATTCTTGACCGCTGGCAGAAAGAAGGACGGGATGGAACCGATCGGGAACACAATCAAGAGGATTACCGACGCTACATCAAAGGTGAATATGGAGAAATCGGCCACCACTAAGAAAAAAACATCAAAAAAAGAAGGGGTTTGCCCAATCTGTGGTGGATTCGGTTACGTTCGCCGTGAACGATCAATTGATGATCCCGACTTTGGTATTCTGGAAGTATGTGAATGCCAGCGATCTAAAAAACAAAAGGAAAGCACACGTCGCTTATACCAGGTCAGTAATCTGGATGCATTCAAACAAATGACATTTGATACCTTTAATATCAATGGTATTGTCGGCAGCCGAGAAATAAATAAAACCCTTGAAGTTGCGTTCAACACATCGCAAAACTACGCGCACCATCTTAATGGATGGCTGCTGTTGATGGGTGGATTTGGCAGCGGCAAGACCCACCTGGCAGCAGCGATCGCGAATCAGGTTGTATCGCTTGATGTTGAAACCCTTTTTTTGACTGTGCCCGACCTGCTGGATTGGCTCCGGTTTACTTTTACATCCACTGAAACAACCTACGAAAAACGGTTTGAAGAGATCCGGAAAATACGATTCCTCGTCTTGGATGACCTCGGTACGCAAAACGCCACTGCCTGGGCACGGGAGAAATTATTCCAGATCATTAATTATCGATATATCCATAAATTACCAACAGTCATCACCACCAATTTGAGTTTGGCACAGATTGAAGACCGTGTAGGTTCCCGCCTGCAGGACCGCGAGTTGGTTGTTAAAGTACAAATTGACGCTCAGGATTTCAGAAATCCCCTGGTTGATGGTGAGATATCGCCAATTTCCTCATTATCACAAATCAGCGACCACCGCACTTTCGAGAAATTCAGCACGCGTAAATCTGAAAATTTTCCTTCTGATGAGCGAAAAAGTTTAGAGGAAGCGTTTTATGCTGCCCAGAAATTTGCAGACAAACCCGAAGGATGGCTGCTGTTAATAGGATCATATGGCACAGGAAAAACCCATCTAGCCGCAGCTATTGGGCGGTATCGAGCTGCTCTGGGTGACGATCCGATCTTTACAGTTGTGCCTGATCTGCTCGATCACCTGCGGGCAACTTTCAGCCCTACAAGCACAGTTTCTTACGACAGCATCTTTAATCAGGTTAGAACTACCAAATTGCTGATTCTGGATGATCTGGGAACCCAAAGCGCAACACCATGGGCACGCGAAAAACTATACCAGATCCTAAATTATCGCTACGAAACAAAGCTTCCAACTGTGATAACTACCTCTGCTACACTGAAAGAGATAGACCCGCGGATCCGCAGTCGGATGATGGATGAACGTGTTTGTCAGATCTATAAGATCATCGTTCCTCCTTATCGCGGAAAAATAAAGAAGAAATAATCCATTTCACAGAAAAAAAAGGCGATAATCATAGAAAAACAATATCAAGAATCGATATTCGCGTGCTTATTTCTCATTCGGCACGGATGCACTGAATGAAACATAAATAGAATAATCCAGGGAATTATCGATACATCCCTCAATTAAGAAAGAATACAACAAATTATCAATCTATATCTTTCAGATCGCCCCAATTCTTTCCCCACGCTACATCAGTTTCTAAAGGAATCGTAAGTTCAAATGCGTTTTCCATAACCTTACGGACAACTCGGATCGTTTCTTTCAGTTCATCTTCAGGGCATTCAAGCAGCAGTTCATCGTGCACCTGAACCAGCATTTTTGCGTGAAGTCTCGCCTTTTCGATCGCATTTGGAAGATGGATCATCGCAATTTTCAAGATATCCGCTGCGGTTCCTTGAATTGGAGCATTGATAGCTTCCCTTTCCGCCCGCGACCGCACTTGAGCATTAACAGGACTCTTTAACTGCGGAAAATACCGCTTCCTTCCGAGCAATGTTTCAACATATCCAATCTCTGCTGCGCTCTTGCGGATGCCATCTAAATACGCTTTTACTCCTGGAAATTTCTGGAAATATGCCTTTACAAAATTTTCAGCTTCTGCGAGTGTTAGATTTGTATTGCGGGTGAGTCCAAATGCGCTCATTCCATAGATTAATCCAAAGTTGATTGCTTTCGCGTGCCGACGTTGATCTTTCGTGACACTTTCCAGGGGGACATTGTAAATTGCGGATGCAGTTGTCGCGTGAATATCCTGACGCGCTCTAAACGCGTCCAGCATCGCCTGGTCATTTGCCATATGTGCAACGATGCGCAGCTCGATCTGTGAATAGTCCACGGAAAGCAGCACATTTCCAGCACTCGCAACAAACCCTTTCCGCACCCGATGCCCAAGTGGAGTTCGTGTTGGGATATTCTGAAGATTCGGGTTAGAAGATGCTAACCGACCGGTGACTGAACCAGTCTGGTTGAATGAGGTATGCACACGTCCTGTTCTCGGGTTTATCTGTTTGGGGAGAGCATCTAAATAAGTAGAAACTAATTTTGAAAGCTCACGGTATTCCAACAGCAGTTCAACAACAACATGCTGATCGCGCATTTCCTCAAGCACAGAGGCAGCTGTTGAATAATTCCCGCTCTTGGTCTTATTGCTTGAATCTGGAGGGGTAAGGCTTAATGTATCAAAAAGCACTTTTGAAAGCTGCTGGGTTGAATTCAAATTAAATGTATATCCAACTTTCTCATACATTTCTTTTGTGATATCTTTAATTCGAGCAGACAATTCATCTGAAAACACCTTAAAGAAATCTTCATCCACCGCTATGCCGGTATATTCCATATCTGCAAGAACTGGAACCAAAGGCATTTCTATGCTTTCAAAAACGTTAGTTAATTGATTTGCTGATAACCGTTCTGCTAGTATCTTTTCAAGGCACAGTGGGATTTCCGCGTCCGCGCCTGCATAAGGTGCTGCGTCTTCTATCGCGACAGCATCCATCGTTAATTGCTTCTTCCCGCTGCCGATTAGTTCTTCTATATGGGTCATTCTTACATTCAGTTCAGCTTCAGCCATTTTTTTTAATCCCAATCGACGGGATCCCGGTTCAATCACCCAGGCGGCGATCATTGTATCGAAGCTGAGCGGCGTTGTTTCTAATCCATAATTACGTAAAACCAGGCAGTCATATTTAAGGTTATGGCCAATTTTTTGGATGGTTGGATCCGTAAATGGAATTCGGAGAGCATCAATCACGGTTTGTAATGCGATCTGCTTTTTTTCATGCTTATGGCCAACAGGAATATAAAATGCCGCTCCTTCTTCAATAGCCAGAGATATACCAACAAGATCCGCCTGCATCGGGTCTGTCGATGTCGTTTCGGTATCAAAGGAAATTTTTTCGGCGGATTTCAGTTTATCAATCAGATCACTAAGCTTTCCCGTATCATTCACTATCGTGATATCAATATCATATACGGTCGGAAGCCCTAATTTCATCGGCTTATTTTCAAACAGCGACAATTGTTCACCTCCAGCAATCATGCCTTTCCCTAATAAATTTGCGAATCGCGCAGTTAAAGTCCGGAATTGGAGTTCCTTAAAAAGTGTTGTTACTTTTTGTAAGTCGATATTGTCCGTACGTGCCTGTTCCAGGTCAATATCAATATCCAGGTTTGTTACAATCTTAGCCAGATCATAACTCAGATACGCATCGTCTTTATTTTCTTCTAAAAGTTTTCTTGTTCTTCCACTGATCGATTCTATATTTGCATAAATATCATCTAAGGTAGGATATTTCTCTAGCAGGGAAATTGCTGTTTTCGGTCCAACTCCTCTGATCCCTGGAATGTTGTCAGATGCATCACCCATCAATGCTTTCAAGTCCACTACCTGTTCTGGTTTAACCCCCATTTTCTCAACCACGTCTTCAGGAAAATAATCTTTCGCTTCTGATTGTTTTCCTCCCGTAAGGTTTACAATGATCCGCCCAGTCACAAGCTGAAGCAGATCCCTATCCCCGGTGATGATTTTCACTCCCATTCCTTTCGCAGCAGCTTTATAGGCAATGGACCCAAGTACATCATCCGCCTCAAATCCTTCCATTTCTAATCGTGGGAAATTGAAAGCATCAACCAATTCACGGATGCGCGTGATCTGTGGTTTCAGCTCATCCGGCATTTTCGCGCGTGTGGCTTTATAGTCAGGGAACATCTCATTGCGAAATGTCTTTCCGGTGTCAAATGCGACTGCTAAATACTCCGGCTTCTCACGATCAAAAATACTGAGCAGAATATTGGTAAATCCATACGTTGCAGCGGTTGGCTCTCCGGAACGTGATTGGAACCGTGCACCGGTTGCCATTAGAGCGAAATATGCCCGATATGCAAGGGCATGACCATCAATTAGATATAGTGTTTTTGGCATGAGATCCTTTGGACTGATTGTACTATGTGCGATCAATTCTAAAACGATATTTATCCTATCTAATTATTTCACTTATCAGATGCCTCACCTCTTACAAACTTTACATAACCAAAAGTCACATTGACTTTATATCCATCTTTGCCAGGATGCGAATCGCTTCACTACCCATCAGTGCCAGATTCCTTATATTTCCCAGAGAATGATCAAAATCCTTTTCAGGGTCATACTCTCCTTCATCCTCGGAAGGATTTAGCATATTGATCACAGAAGTGGCAATGCCGCCTGCCCGCAATCCCCAAATCTTAGCCAACACCAGGATCACGCTCGCTTCCATTTCCGAGGTAATCACATTTAACCTCTTGAGATCTTCATAATGATGTGCCCAATCGGATTGCCAGTACCCATTGAAAGATCCCCCGGGCGCCTGTTGACGCGCATATAAACCGTCATGAGTGCGTGTTGTTCCCACATGATATGGAATGCCAAGTTGCTGCGCTGCCTGAATGCACGCCTGAATGACAGAATAATGCGCTACTGCCGGAAATTCGATCGGTGCATATGCTCGTGATGCTCCATCATATCGGGCGGCTGAATCAAAGATTACCATGTCGCCATCTTTGACCCGATCCTGAAATGTACCGCAGGTGCCGATACGCACAAAGGTCTTTGCGCCGACCCTGGCCAATTCTTCGACAACGATAGCCGTTGAAGAAGCGCCTATACCAGTGCTCGTGCAGGTTATCGGTACGCCCTTATACTCTCCAGAATATGTTACATATTCACGGTTTTCAGCCACTTTATGGGATGTATCCCACGTATCTGCAACTATTTTTACCCGCCCTGGGTCTCCGGGTAGCAGTACATACGGAGCGCAGTCTCCATCGTCCAACTGGATATGATATTGTTTAGCCATGTATAAATTCTACCTTTTTTTAACTTATTCTAATCACCACAAAGGAATTCTTACATAAATAATGCTTTTACCTGTAAATATTTATAATCATCATTATTTTTCTTCTAATTAGGAGTAAATACTCATAATTCCACTTTTCAAGATGCACGTATGAGATAATTATAGCGATCTTATGAACTACCAATTGCTCACCTGGGGTACAGAATTTTTTGGAATCAAGACCGGCAGGACCATTCCAACTTCTCTGCAGGAAAATCAGCTTGCTTCAATCCTGACAGAAATGTGTCAAAAAGGATTTCAGCTTGTATACTAAGCATCAGAATTAAAATACACGTATACTTTTTTCAAAAATATTCCGGTATGTTGGTAGATAAGAAAACAACTTTTTAGATCAACCTAAAGAACATCAAACTGGATAGTATGCCGCTACCAAAAATCGAACTATACAGCAGCTCCCTGCTGTTTTCCCAATTAGAAAAGCTTGCTTTCCAAAGTGTAATTTACTCACGCTTTACCCTTGATAATAGATTTTCCGCATAAAAATAAAATTGGACAGTTCATTCAGGTATATAATTGCCAGGATGTCTTATGGTAAATTCTATTTCTGTTATCATCCCAATTTATAACAGTGCTGAGATTCTGCCAGAACTCGCAGAACGGTTGAATAAGTCGTTAAACGCGCTGACTGATCAATACGAAATCCTTATGATCAACGATGGCAGCAAGGATAACAGTTGGCAGGTCATCCAATCTTTATCGAGTACATATCCTGCCATAAAAGGGATCAACCTCATGAGGAACTATGGACAGCATAATGCGCTCCTGTGCGGTATCAGGAGCGCCAAGAATGAGTACCTGGTTACAATGGATGACGATCTGCAGCATCCTCCAGAGGAGATACACAAACTGTTGAAAGAAATTCATAAGGGTTTTGATGTGGTTTATGGAATACCGCAAAAACTTGTCCATAAAAAATGGCGTAATTTTTCCTCCAAAATAACAAAGAACCTACTGGCAAGATTTCTTGGGATCAAACGAATCAAATATTTAAGTGCATTCAGGGTCATGCGTAGGGAAGTCCGAAAGGCTTTCGAGAAATTTGACAACCCAAATGTAATAATTGACGCACTGCTTACATGGGGCACTGAAAATTTTGGCACTGTCGAAGTAAACGAGCAGCCGCGATCACAGGGGCACTCCAATTACAACTTTTTTAAATTAGTCAAAATCACCATGATTATTCTGACGGGTTTCAGCACTATACCCTTGAGAATTTCCAGCGTGATCGGTTTTGCATTGACCATATTTGGTATTGGAATATTGACCTATACTGTTGTCCGGACATTCCTCGAGGGCAGCATCCCTGGTTTTCCATTTCTTGCTTCAATCATCAGCATTTTCAGCGGGGCACAGCTTTTTTCTCTTGGCATCATCGGAGAGTATTTGGCAAGGATTTTCAACCGCTCAATGAATCATCCTTCATATATAATTGATACTACAATAAACGAACAGACAACATGAAATGCGTTATTCTTCAACCCTCATATATCCCCTGGAGAGGTTACTTCCACCAAATCTTTAAATCCGACATATTCATATTTTACGATGATGTTCAGTATGATAAGGAAGGGTGGAGAAACAGGAATCAAATAAAAACCGCCCAAGGGCTGAAGTGGTTAACTATACCTGTCTATACAAAAGGTGTTGTTAAAGAAAGAATACCTATCAACAAAATAGAAATATGCTGGGATAAACCCTGGAATGAACATCACTGGAAAGGCATTCAGTTCGCTTATCGGAAAGCTCCGTTTTTCGATCATTATGAAAATATTTTTAAGGAGATCTATAGGGAAAAACCTAAATTTCTTGCAGATTTTACCATCCGCACAACCATCAAAATTGCGCAAGAAATTGGGATGAAAAATGTGAAGTTTTTACGATCTTCAAATATAAAAGGGATAACGGGAGAAAAAACTGATCGCCTTATTGAATTAATAAAGCATGTAGGTGCAGACCATTATATTTCCGGACCCTCTGCCAGGAACTATATTGAAGCAGAAAAATTTGAAAATGCCAGAATAAAGTTGGAATACATGACGTATGAGTATCCTCAATATAAGCAATTATATCCTCCTTATGAACCTAAAGTTTCAATTGTGGATCTCATGTTAATGACCGGGCCAAAATCATTATCTTTTATCACCGGGGAAAAATATGGGGACTAGTCCTGATTTATCAAAAATTAGAAGGTACTTTTTTAAGAAGTTTAATGAACACGGATCGACTCCTATGGGAATGGATTGGAACTCGGATGAATCACAACGGTGCAGATTTGAGCAGATTGCCAAAGTCATCAATCCAGAAGAAACATACTCAATTATTGATTATGGATGCGGCTACGGTGCTCTTTTTGACTATCTAAAAGAATTTGGGCATGGTTTCAGTTATTCCGGCTTTGATATTGTAGAAAAAATGATCCTTGAAGGTAAAAAAATACATGCAGGCATATCTAACTGCCATTTTACAACCGAAGAAAGCGAATTGATAGGTGCAGATTATGTGCTAGAGAGCGGAATTTTTAATATAAAACTGGACACGGACGAAAGATGTTGGACAGATCATGTAATCAGTACAATTAATAGGATGAACGAGTTAGCAAAAAAAGGTCTGGCTTTCAATATGTTGACAAAATATTCCGACCCGGAGTATATGCGTGCTAATCTCTATTATGCAGATCCTTGCTTCTATTTCGATTATTGCAAGAAAACTTTTTCAAGAAACGTTGCGCTTCTGCATGATTATGACCTTTATGATTTCACGATCATTGTAAAAAAAGAATGATCAGATAATGAATAATATAACTCCGTAACAATTTTTTCGCAAAATTGATCAAGAGGCCTTTCATTTTCAACCATTATTTTCGCTAGTCGCCATTCTCAAATACAATCCAACATATTCCCATTCTTAACTAACTTCCATCAAGATAATTAGATGTTCGCCAACGTCTTTGATGTGCTCTTGGAAAAGAGAAAACTATGAATCCTTCTGGAATATTAACCTCCATCCAGTCAGTCAGTTTGGGAGTAATGAGCGCATATCTTTCAACTGGTTTCTTCAGGTAAGTTCCCGTTGTCTCCCAGTTAGAAGCTTTGAATATATTGTGTGTTTTAGAAAATAAAAATTAAATTCTATTATCACTTCTGTTTATAACAAAGAATATATTTAATATTTTTACAACCTTATCCTAACAATGCATCCGGTGTAAAAGGGAATGGAACCAGGTCGCGTACAGATAGTTCACCCTTATAGTTCCCTTCTTTATCTCCACTGATCACAAGCCAATCTAAACCAAACTCAACCATCACCTGGCGGCACTGCGCGCAGGGATATCCTTCGCTTGTTCCCGGACCGATCACTGCAATTGCTTCAAATTCTTTTTCACCTTCCGATACGGCTTTCCAAATTGCGACACGTTCTGCGCATACGGTCGCTCCATAAGACACATTTTCAATGTTGCCGCCCTTGTAAATCTTCCCAGATTTTGTCAATAATGCTGCTCCCACCCGAAAATTTGAGTATGGGCAGTGAGAATTTTTTGATGCTTCCACCGCGGATTTCAATAATTTATCTTTCATTTCTTTATTCATTCAATATATTCCTTTTAGTTAAACTACTATACGCGTTTTATTTTTCCCACGGGCATAGAATTGAATTATAGATCCCATTTGCATCTCCCTCTATACATTTGAAGTCTATTGTTAAATTGACTCTATCCCTATTATCAGGACTTGGATTTGTAGATGTCGTGATAATTTTTTGGTACACGCCCGGGCTGACCCGATCTTCTTCGTTAAGCACTACTGACAGGTCAGTATAATTTCCAGTCATTGCAACTGCCCAGTCAATTAACAAGAGAGTAGTCTCCCGCTCGTAACCTTGCCCCTGACTGCATTCCCAATTTGCAACTTCAACAGGATTCGCTTCAAAAGCTATTGTAATTTCACTATTCCTGTAATTTCCCTCCGCATTCATTTCAAAAATATTACCAACGATTGACTTAGGTGCACAAATACGCTGGCCATCTGATGAAGCGGAAACAGATTGGTATGTTCCCCCCCAATCTTCTCTCCGGTAATCATCCAATTTTCATTCCCACTGGGTACAACTTTAAGATTCTGCAGCGCAGTAGCAGAGAGTTCGTAGTTGTACCAGTACTTTGGCGGCTGGCATGAAAAATCCCCACCATCAATATGATCCACACCCCATGGTGCTTGACCGCAGTTTCCCACACCTCCCTCACGAGTTACTTGTATGTCAATAAATAACTGAGCTAATACACTATCCTCATTAGAAGGAATACCCAGATCGGTCTCTTCATTCGAACTCGCTGTAGATGGTAATTCGCAATCTTCAGGGCATGTATCCGCATTTTCTGGACCATCACACACCCCATCCCCACATCTTTTTTCCGACTCACCGGAGACGACATTGCTACCAGGGGAACTTTCACCTTCAATGACAGCGCAGCCGCTTAGGATAATTAAAAAAATCAGGAGAAAAATAATATTTCGGTTCATAATTCACTGACCTACCTTCTTGTAAAAAATTTGGCTAATTTTTCGATTAGGTTGATTTTTTTTATTATAAATTAAATATAGATTTTTTATGATAATTTCCTCTTTTTACGGTTGTCATATTTGCTAATGTAATTTATGGGATAATAAGGGCGAATTCTTACGAGGAGATATCATCTGTGAGGTATCAAACACTCTGCATACTAGGGCTTGGGTATATTGGCTTGCCAACGGCAAGTACATTTGCTACACATGGGTTAGAAGTTATCGGGGTAGACACCAATCCCTCGGTAGTTGAAAGCCTCAACAATGGAAAGGTGCATCTATTCGAACCCGGTCTGCGAACATTGGTTCAGGCAGCTATCCGTTCTGGTAATTTGATTGTTAAGGATCAACCGCAGCCGGCGGATGCATTTATCATCACGGTACCCACACCGTTTAAAGAAGGTAAATTAGCCGATCTCACCTTTGTTACCGCTGCGGCCGAAGCCATTACTCCATATCTAGAAAAAGGCAATCTGGTCATTTTGGAATCAACCTCCCCACCCCGTACAACAGTTGACATTGTGGCGCCAATTTTAGAAAAAAGTGGGTACACAGCGGGGAGGGATTTTCATCTTGCTTATTCTCCGGAACGTGTGCTGCCCGGCCAAATACTTAGAGAACTGATCGAAAACGCTCGAGTGATCGGCGGAATTAATGAAGTTTCCGCGAAATCTGGCGAAGCTCTGTACAGCACATTTGTACGCGGAGAGATTATCCTCACCGACGCAACGACTGCGGAGATGGTCAAGTTGATGGAAAATACCTACCGTGATATTAACATTGCAACAGCCAATGAATTTGCTCGCCTGGCTGATCGCTTCCACGTGGATATTTGGGAAGCGATTAATCTCGCGAACCGCCACCCGCGGGTAAGAATCCTCAATCCAGGCCTTGGTGTTGGTGGGCACTGCATCAGTGTGGACCCCTGGTTCTTTGTTGAAGCCGCCCCGGATCTTACAAACTTGATCCATACCGCCCGCACGGTAAATGATACCCAGCCAAAATATGTGTTGGATTTCCTTGAACGGAAAATCGGAAAGGTTAGCGGGAAAAAAGTTACCGCGTTAGGTCTGGCGTATAAACCGGACGTGGATGATTTGCGAGAATCTCCGGCTATCGAAACCGTCAAACTCCTGCGTGATGCGGGTGCTGAGGTACATACATACGAACCATTTAATTTAGATTATTCTATTGAAGGTGTCAAAACTGCCCGCACGCTGGAACATGCGGCAGCTCAGGCAGACATAATCCTCCTGCTTGTCGGGCATACTCAGCTGAAGGAAATTGATTCCTATAAATTCGCAGAGAGCACCAGCGCCCGTGTTGTATTAGATACAGTTAATGGGTGGGACAGAGACACGTGGCAGTCTGCTGGTTTCACTTATTTCCGATTAGGGGACGGGAAAAACAACTGATGGACCTCATTCGCATAATGACCGTTTTCGGCACCCGTCCAGAAGCCATCAAATTAGCGCCAGTTATTCAGCAGTTAGAGAAAAACCCTCGATGCAAATCTATTGTCGTTGTCACCGCCCAGCACCGTGAGATGCTGGATCAGGTGCTTAACCTCTTTAAGATCAAACCCAACCGTGACCTGGACCTCATGCGCAACAATCAGGACCTGGCTTCACTAACTGCTTCTATTTTCACCCACCTTGATCCGGTGCTCGAGGAATTCAAACCTGATTGGCTTCTTGTGCAGGGCGACACAACCACCGTCATGGCGGCCACTTTAGCCGCTTATTACCGTCACATAAAGGTCGGGCATGTGGAAGCCGGTCTGCGCACCGGGGACAAATGGCAGCCTTTCCCGGAGGAAATCAACCGCCGGATAGCCAGTGTAACTGCCGATCTGCATTTCGCGCCGACTGAATGGGCTCGAAACAACCTGCTGCAAGAGGGTATTGCAGACGATCTCATCCAAGTAACCGGCAACACCATCATCGACGCGCTCACCCAGATTACTGCATTACCAGCACCAAAGGAGATTAAAGATCTATTAAGAAAGAAGGAAATCCTTTCAGGAGAAAAACAGTTGATCGTCATTACCGCACACCGCCGGGAGAACTTTGGAACACCGATCAAGAACATCTGCGCGGCGCTGAAGTCGCTGGTGGAAAGATATCGAGATAAAATAGAGATCATCTATCCCGTTCACCTCAATCCCAACATAGATAAACCAGTGCACGAACTGCTCAACAATATTCCCAACATCACCCTTCTTCCCCCGTTAGAATATGTATCCTTGGTACACCTTCTCAAACACGCTCATCTAATCCTGACCGATTCTGGCGGCATCCAGGAAGAAGCCACTGGGCTTGGTATCCCTTGCCTTGTCCTGCGGGAATTGACGGAACGACCAGAAGGTATTGATGCGGGGGTGCTTAAATTAATAGGGACAGATACCCAAACTATTCTCAATGAAACCGCCCACTTGCTTGATGACCTATCCGATTATCAAACAATGGCTCACGCTTCTAACCCGTATGGTGATGGTAAAGCTGCGATTAAAATCGTGAAAAGACTTCTAAACAGTTAGATCAAATTGTTAATCGTTAATACCGAATGTGATAATCCCCATTTACAACCCATTTATATGTCGTTAATTCCCGCAGTGCCATTGGTCCACGCGCGTGCAGCCGCTGGGTAGAGATAGCCACTTCCGCGCCCAACCCAAATTGGGATCCATCAGTGAACCGGGTGCTGGCGTTCACATACACCGCGGCAGAATCCACTTCCGCAGTAAATCTCGCTGCATTCTCCTCATTTTCTGTCAGGATGCCATCTGAATGCCCTGTGGAATGTTGAGAAATATGCATTAACGCGCTATCGATCCCATCAACAACTTTCACACCCAGCACCAAAGACAGCCATTCAGTATCAAAGTCATCTTCACCGGCTAATTGGATTTCCGCATCATACTTTTCCGGCAGGAATTCCATCGCCCGGTCATCCAGCCTGAATGCAACCCCGTCTTCCTTCAAATGAAGGATGAGCTGCGGAATAAAATCTGCTGCTGCCGTTTTATGTACCAGCACAGTATCCAATGCGTTGCAGACAGTTGGACGCTGAATCTTAGCGTTTCTGATCACATCGAATGAACTGCTGAGATCCGCGCTTTCATCCACAAAAAGATGGCAAATACCTATTCCGCCTGTAATGACCGGGATGGTGGAGTGTTCACGGCAGTAGCTGTGTAAGCCAGCGCCACCGCGCGGAATAAGCATATCCACGTACTTATACATTGTAAGCAGTTGTTCCACTAATTTCCGGTCGGAGTCACTGATAAACTGCACTGCATCTGGGTCTATATCCACAGTTTGGAGAGCAGCGTGGATCCCATCCACAAGGATGCAGTTGGTATGGATTGTTTCTTTCCCGCCCCTGAGAATGACCGCATTTCCACTTTTTAATGCTAATGAGGCAATATCAATAGTCACATTTGGCCGAGACTCATAGATAACTGCCAAAACACCCAGCGGTACACGCTGCTTTTTAAGATGCAGTCCGTTTTCCAGATTTTTTTCTTCAAATACTTCGCCTACCGGATCAGGCAGGTTGGTTACATTTAGCAAATCATCCGCCATCCCGCGTATGCGAACAGGTGTGAGAGTTAACCGATCTATCATCGCTGGTGACAATCCAGCGGTTCGGCCATTCTGGATTTCTATTTCATTTTCTCTGATAATCTCATCCTGGTGATTCAACAACCATTCAGAGAGCGTGGTTAATGCCCGGTCCTTTTTTTCAGTCGAGATCAGCGCCAGAGATCGGCTGGCTTGTTTCGCGCGTTTACAAATGGATTCCACATTCAGCATGATTCCACCTTTATCGAAGCACTGTCATATTATTGTGATGAATCACTTCATCCCCAAAAGCAAACCCAAGCAGCTCTTCAATCTCTCCTGATTGCCTGCCCTTGATCCTCCTTACCTCTTCGGATGAATAATTAACAAGTCCAATCGCATAATCCTTTCCATCAGATCCCCTAACAGGCACAATATCCCCCCGATCAAAATCACCTGTTACCGTCGAAATCCCTACCGGAAGTAGCGATCCACCAGCTCGAATCGCGCTTTTCGCGCCAGCATCAATGATGATAGCTGCATGCTGATCCGCACCAGCCAGCAAAAACCGCTTCCGGCTTTCTAGAGTATCAACGGGGGAATATATTTGAGTGCCTAATTCTTCTCCACCTGCAATTCTGGTAAGCACGTTCGGCACATTTCCTTTAGCGATCACTACATGCGTTCCTGTCTGCCGGGCAGTATCCGCAGCTTGCAGTTTCGTCAGCATACCCCCGGTTCCCAATCCATTTCGTGTGCCGCCCGCGGCTTTCCATATTTCTTCAGGGATATCCTCGTCATCTATATGGTAGATCAATTCAGCCCCTTCTGACCTGTCAGGGTCAGCCGTAAACAGCCCTTCTTGATCTGTCAGCAGCACCAGCAGATCAGCTTCAATCAGATTGGCAACGAGCGCAGATAAATTGTCATTATCTCCAATCCGAATTTCTTCCGTGGCAACACTGTCATTTTCATTGATGATAGGTATTACCTTGTGATCCAGCAGCGAGTTCAGCGTGTTGCGTGCATTGATATATCTGCGGCGGTCACGTACATCTTCCCGAGTCAGAAGAATTTGGGCAACTTTACAGCCGAATATCTCAAATAATCGCTCATATACATTCATGAGCCGCGGCTGTCCTACAGCAGCTAACATTTGTTTGACAGGTATCGATTTAGGCAGGTCTGGAAATTCAAGAGCTTCTCGTCCAACTGCAATCGCACCGGAAGAAACTACACTTACCTTGTCACCGTGTGCGGTTAATTCAGAGATTTGGCGTACCAGGTCCACAACCTGTGGTAGGAGCAAATGCGTACCCCCGCCCGTCAGGGTAGATGTTCCTATTTTTATTACGATGCGTTTTTCGTTTACCATAGTATAAATTGCCCTATTTTATCCTTAAATCCAGTAAAATAGCACATACTCATCCATGATTCGTTAAGAAAGTATTTCTTCGAACCGGGAAATATCTTTAAAGGATAATTTGATTATTGTGGCTAATCCATCTATTTGTATTCTTCCAAAATTAAGTGGTCTTGGTGGACCTTCTTCCTTCCAGTTAAAGCTCAAGAAAGGGTTGGGGGAATTAGGCATACCAGTCAATCACAATCCTCGTGATCCTTCAACGGCAGCTGTTCTAATCATCGGTGGCACTCGTCGTCTTAATGACCTCTTCTATGCCAAACGTGGTGGCGTCCGCATTGTGCAGCGTTTAGATGGAATGAATTGGCTGCATAAGAAAAAATCCACGGGGCTAAAGCACTATCTCCGGTCTGAGAGAATGAACCTCCAATTATCATTCACCCGCCGCTATTTGGCAGACGCGGTAGTTTACCAGAGTAACTTCACACGGGATTGGTGGAACACAGTACACGGATCACTTTCGACACCACACACTGTTATCTATAATGGCATTGACCTTAAAGAATTTTCTCCCTCGAACAGTAAAAAAATAAATTTGCAAACAATCCGTTTGTTGGTCGTTGAAGGCAGTTTTAAAGGCGGGCATGAACGTGATCTGCTCAACGCGGTTGATCTAGCAAATGCCTTATCTGATCGAACACACAAACAAGTGGATTTGCAGGTCGCGGGAAATGTGCCCTTGTCCATGAGAAACAGAGTCTCAACGAATCGCAAGGTTAACGTTAATTGGCTAGGATTGATCCCACATAAGGAAATTCCCACACTCGACCGATCAGCACATATTCTTTTCCCCGCGGAGATCAACGCCGCATGCCCGAATTCACTCATTGAAGCACTGGGATGTGGTCTACCAGTCGTAAGCTATGCTACTGGATCGCTTCCTGAACTCATTGGGGAAGATGGTGGAATAGTCGTGCCATACGGTACAAATTACTGGAACCTGGAAGCGCCAAAAACCAAGCCATTGGTAAAAGCCGCAGAGAATATCCTTAATAATTTATCTGCATTCAAGAAATCAGCGCGGGCCCGGGCAGAGATGTATTTTGGTGTGGACATAATGGTGGAAAAATATCGCCAGGTCCTACTCGATGACCTGCCAAGTTTACCCTCTTAGTTACTGGTCAAAACCGCCCACGATTGGGTTTTCTTTGCTTCTTTGCGTTTCCCAAGGGTACACGATATATGCATCTGTTGTTGCAGCGTAATAATCAGGTCGGCATTTACCGAATAGGTTGCGGTATGGGTTGAAATGAAGAACACAGGTATAGGGTAGTCCGCCCAATCCTGAAATGCGGTTCTTAACAGCAGTAATCGTTCGCCCAGAACCCCACACATCATCAACAACAAGGATCCGCCTGGCATTCAACACAGTTTCTTCCGGGAACTGGATGAACTGCGGCCAGGAAACAAATCGGCTCTGCTGGCGGGCAATATCCATCTCAACTTCGGCAGGAAAATCCACCGATGCGGTCAGGATATTCTCCAAATGAAGCGCTGCAGCCAGCAGCCCGCCAGGCACTATGCCGCCGCGCGTGATGATGACCATTCCCTCAAATTCATGATCGAATTGGGGAATGAGGTGGTCAATTAATTGATCAACATCATCCCAGGTGAGCAGTTCGCGGCGTATATTCATTCTTTTTTTTCTGACATGATTATACAAAAGAATTAGTACTCTATGACAGACATACTCTGCCCGGAAAAAGATCCTTCATATTTCAAACCAATATCTTCGGCAGCGATAAGGATCGCATCTGTGTCTGTAATTTCATTTTCGTCAATCACTATATAGGTTATCTGTTCACCCTGCAGAGTTTCAAAACTTTTCAGATCAGGAAAATTATTTAATAACCTTCCAAAACACAGAAATAAATCAGAAGGAAGAAAAACGAATGCAGTCCCAGAGATTATTAATGTTTGCCACAATTCAGTTATTGCATACACCCAAAAGAACATGGTCAGACCCACCAGGAAGAAGGTGCTCATTATTGATATGTTGTATCTGAGGGCTTGTTCTCCCATTAAAGCGAAGGGAAGCGCTAACGATATTTGCAGAGGTGTAATCTCTGTTGTTAGCAGGCTGTATCCATAAGGGTAATTAAGGATATTCGTTGTCAATGGCATTCCATCCAAATCAAAAACCGCCCGCTTGATCCATTCTATCTGCCAGATAAAATATATGTTATCAGCCTAACAACCTGCATTATGCATAATTATCTGTCTTGATAATGACCAACTAAAAAGGATTGTCATCAAGATGAAATAAATAAATGTTCCCATCAGTACGATTTTTTAGGTATCCTGTCTTCATCATAATTCTTACCTATCACAATTTTCGAATAAAATACAGTTCTGGTGCATAATTAACCCGATACCACATAGCTTTATTATATTGAGTTGTCAATGCAAAACATATACGATCAGATCTTAAATACTATTTTTTCCCAAGAAAAACCCACTTTCCTGGTTGGAAAAGAATTTGTTGTCCCTGCTTATGAAGGGCTATCCATAGCTAATTTTCCGGGGAGCATTTGCCGCTGGCTTGGCTGTCCATTAAAGGACAGCCCTCCATTTGCACCCATCATAATGGACCTGTTCGATAAGGAATTTGACCAGGTGATCCTGCTGCTGATGGATGGTCTAAACCTCTCCATTTTCAATCAATTTTTTGATAATGTAATCAAGGGTAAGCAGCAAAAAGAATGGGAACCTTTCCTCTCGAAAGGCATTTATACTCCCTTAACCAGCATCGTGCCCAGTACAACCAGTGCCGCACTGACAACACTTTGGACTGGAAAACTTCCTATCGAACACGGCATTATTGGATATGAGCTTTTTCTAAAGGAATTTGGATGCATCACAAATATGATCACTCACTCTGCGGCATCCTTCATTAGGCAACCAGCGAATATTGTTGGGGCAGGATTTGATCCCTCGAATTTTCTCCCTGTTCCCACTCTTGGCACTCATTTTCGAAATAACGGAGTAAAAGTACACATATTCCAACACCACACCATCGCTGGATCGGGTTTATCGCAAATGATATTTAGAGATGTTGAAAATCACTCCTTTCGGACTGAAAGCGACTTATGGTATTCCGTCAGGAAGGTTTTCAAGGAGAAGATGAATACAAAAACATTCACATATATTTATTGGGGTGAATTGGATACCCGCTCTCACCATTCCGGTCCGCTGCACCCACGCGTGAGAGATGAATGGAATACCTTCGCCCATTTTCTATTCCAATTCCTATCCGTTATGGCATCTTCAAAACACAGAAAAACCTTATTCTTACTAACAGCTGATCATGGGCAAATTCCAACAGAAATTCTTCCCGAATATGACTTGAAAAAACATACAGGGTTGACCGATCACCTCATCATGAAGCCTACTGGTGAGAGTCGTCTTCCTTTCCTATTCATCAAAAATGACCATGAAGCAAAGGTGGCTAAATATCTTTCCATGCATTGGGATCAACAATTTAAAATGGTCCCCTCCACTGAATTTCTCAATTCAGGGTTGATGGGATTCAGAAAAGTATATAAAAGGACTAGAGATCGCATCGGTAATTGGGTTGTTATCCCAAGGAATAATGCGTATTGGTGGTGGGTTAATAAAGAAAATATATTACGTGGAAGACACGGTGGTTTATCCCCTCAGGAAATGCTTGTGCCTTTTTTCGCTATTGAACTATAAAGAAAATCTCCGCAAATTCGCGGAGATTTTCTTTCTTATTCTTAACCTTATTTCTTTTTTGTCGTCACTGTCAACCAGAATGCACCTGTACCAATCAATATAGCGGCGAGTGCGGCTAACCACCCAATAAATGGGATCGCTCTAATGATGACGTAGAGAAATACGCCTATCAATAGATTGAGCCAGACTTTTTCCTCTGTTTCCTTAAACACAGTTTTCATTATCCATTTGCCAAACATAAAAGCTGCGATTAATTTACTGAGAGTAAATACAGCAAAGAAGAACATTGCATAAGCCAATAGGCATGTGAGACCTACTAATCCAAACCATATGTGTAAAAGACTTCCAAGGCTAACAAATCCGATTATTACGCCCACCATAATGAAGACTAGTGGAACGATCAAAGCTGAAAGGAAGCCAACCGCTATCACTACGAATCCCCAACCCATCGCTTTCAACGGCTCTTTATATGATGCATCCACAATTTTCTTAAAGGATTTTCTGAGCAGCCATAGAACCAACGCACCAAGCGCCATTAATTTAATGAAATTTCGGGCAACTTTCATCGCTGCTGTTCGCCAAATAAAGTTCGGGAAGTTTCGGCTGAACTGCTGGACCTCATCGGCGGAATAATTTGAACGCACGCTGCTTCCATCATAGGGAACAGGCGTTTGGTATATCACAGCACCGGTTGTTATGTTTTCCATTGCGCTGGTTTGGTCCACCGAACTTGTGTAGGTCAATTTCCCTTCTATGGAGGCACTATCTGTTACTCGCATCCCGGGCTCAACAACAACTGGAACATATTGGCTGAGATACGGATTAAACTGCAACCATTCCATTGATCCTTCAGGAGCTTGCTCATCGCCCACTTCGAGGACTGCGTTTCTGCCAACTGTGCCGTTGAGCTCCACCGCTCCCGCGCCGACTTTTAAATCTCGCTCGATCTCGCCTGAGAGCAAACTTTGATAATTACCGCTGAACAGATCCTTTCCTACAACCGATCCTTCCTCAGTAGAAAGGCTGAAACCTCCATAATAGAAATTCCTGCCCACATCAGCGTCTTTTTCAAGTACCATCGCTGCTGACCCACCAAAAACCGATCCCGAAACCGATCCATTCATTGTAATATCAGCGCCAGCAAGCACAAGATTTCCATTAACTACCGCGGAATTACTCACAATGATCGTTTCACCCATTAGGCATGCATCCCCACTGACTGTACCGTTGAGTGTCACGGTTTGCCCACTGGCGAACAAAATGCCATTTATCGTCCCATCAATAACCACATTATTTCCCGAGATAAAAACATCATCGTCAATTGTCTCATTCGCTGGAATAGTCTCGCCTTTCGGGAATTCAGCCGCGCTGACAGCTCCAACTGCGGAAAGAACCAAAACGAAGACTAAACTGACTGCAAGCATCCACTTTGCTTTTAAGTATTGCTTTGTAACCATTATTTCTCCTTTAAATAAATAACTGTTTCTCTAATTAATACGCAAGAAATAAAAAAAGGTTGCCAACAGGCAATCTTCAGAAGTTAATATCAGTTTAAAGATTAATCTCTATCTCTGATTAATATAGCTACTGTACCGGCTACCACTGCAAGGATGATGATGATCGCCCCTAAGATCACCCCGTTGGTTTGTTCTGTGCTTCTAATCCATTCCTCAGACAGAGATGTTGGTATCCACGGTAATGCAGTTGGAGTTGTAGTAAGAATCATATCTGCAGACTGCTCATCCGCAAAGAAATGTGAAAGGGATTCACTCCATACCACGATAATGATAAATGCCAGAATAACAATGAGAAATATCAGGTTCTGAAAATTCATCCATTTCGGCAACTTTTTATGTATACGGTCAGTGAATTCTGGAAGATCTTTTTTCATTGGGCTTGTGCTGATTCCAACCTCTCCAGTATTTTCTGAGTGCTTTCCTCAGATGTACTCAAACCTTGCAGCAAATCCTGAACTGCTTTAATAATATCGCTTTTTGCAAAAGAAAGCGCCATCTCATTCGGCATCAGGTCTGCAGAAAACAATATATTTGTGATAGTTGCCTGCAAGGTTTCATCCCATCCCGTGATTGATGATGGGCGAACAGGGAGATACCCGGTTTTTGGGGTCCACTCAGATAAAAATTGCGGATCAATCATGTGTTCCGCAAATGAAATACTTATCTCTCGGTTAGTATTTTTTTTATCCACAAGACACCAGATCCACCCACTCGCATATGTATATGGTTGTTTTCCAATTCCAGGTAATGGAGAAATATAATAATTTTCTGCTTCAGCCAGCGGGCGGCTAATCCAAGTGAGAACACCCTTAAATTCATTTTCGGAAAAGGCTGCCCAAATCTGGTTATCAGATTGATATTCAATTAAAGCGGGGGAAAAAACACCCAACCTGCGATTTTCTTCAATTGATGCTAACGTATTTGCTAGATACTCTAATTCAATCGTTGGCTGCCCCTGTTTGTCTTCTACATTTCCTCCAATCGATTGATACAGAATGAAAGGAACCATTGTATCAGGATCACCTGCAGCAAAGGCAATAATACCCAATCTCTTGCTCGCTTCAATTAGTGTTACATATTCACTACCAAACATATCCTCGTGCATTACCAACCCCATGGCATCCGCAACAAAAGGCAGCCCATATGTTTTACCGTGAATTATTCCCATTTCATTGACAAAAGGGAACCAATCACTTTCATCGATTGCGGATGAAAGCGCTTCAATAGGTTGAATGATTCCCTGTGCGGCTGCAATTTCTAAATCAGATCGAGAGATAAGAACAACAGAAGGCAATGCTCCTGGCGCAGCGGAAGATGTAGTCAGCAGAGCGTTTAATAAAGAACTAGATCCGCTATCCGCTTTTACACGTATATCAATATTATATTGCGGGTATAGTTCCTGAAATGACTCAATGTGCGCGAGCATAATTTTTCCAGACTCAGTTTCCACATTCGGATCAAATTGCGGCGGAAGCCAGATAGAAAGGCTATTGCTGGCAAACAAATTTTCCGTAGGTGCTGGTGTTGCAATCACATTCTCTTCTTGCAGGGGTTCTTGTGTCAAATTCTCATCTGGCGTGGCATCTTCAGAAAGAAAAACGGCATCAAGGATATTTTGTCCATTGCATCCCACTAAGAATATGATAACAAGCATTAGACTAGCAGCCATGTTTCGAATTGCTTGCTTCAAGTTGATGTCATTTGAATTAATCATTTTTCAATTCATTATTCTACCAATTCTTATCTCTTGACAATATTGCAAAGGACAACAGATTATACATTTATTCATTATTATCAGTGGCAGCTTCCGATGGGGTTGGAGTATATGTTTCAGTAGGTTGAGGAGAAGGCGTGAATGTCTCGGTTGGTTCCGGTGATGGTGTGTGCGTGCTGGTGATTGTTGGGGATGGGGATGGTGTGGGAGTCTCAGTATCAGGAAGCATATAGGTGATTGTTAAAGTAAATGTGGGAGTCACTGTTGGGGACAAGGTCAATGTTTGGGTAACAACCGGGTAGGTGAAAGTGGGAGATAAAATAATTTCAGATGGGTCTGATGGCAATAAGGTCGCCGTGATCTGTTGGTCAGTATTCAAATTCTTACTATTCCAATACAAGAATAAACCAAAACAATAGCATGGAATCGTCATGAGAATTGCTATTCCCAGATAAAGGTGAACCCGATTGATTTCCTTCAACCTATCAAGCATCATAACGATTTGTAGATGAAAATAATATTATTTTGAACGAATTATTTTCCACTTTCGCTTCTCTTCAAGCTGTCGCTTACCTGTCTAACAGCACTATAAAGGTACTCTGCTCTTAATTCGCCGATTGATAAACAAGGTGCATTAAGATGTTCAGCAAGTTCAGAAGCCAATCCCTGGTCATAGGTGGCAGATTCCATGTTGATTACAATGCTGGCAATGTCTTTCTTAGCAATCTGGTTAGCAATTTTATGGGCTTCTTCAAGAGGTGCAAAATTTTCCATTGACACATTACCTGCGCCATCCGTCAGTACTATTAATAAAGGCATAATATCAGGGTGTAAAACAGATTCTTTCTCAAGAATATCCGCCGCTAATTTTAGCCCGGCCGAAAGTGGGGTTTTTCCACCAACGGGAATATTACTCAACGCGCGTTGGGCTAACTGTATTGAATTTGTAGGGGGCAATACCAACGTCGCCCGGTCCTTTTGAAAAACGATCAATCCAACCCGATCGCGTCGTTGGTACGCATCAGTTAGCAGCGACATGATGGCTCCCTTTGTTGCGCTCATCCGTTCCGCGACCGCCATTGACCAGGATGCATCGACCACAAACAGGATCAGGTTCGCTGCTCTTCGCACGCGGATCTTGCGCATATAATCGCTGGGTCGGATATGGAATGCGATCGTATCGTTAGTTTTTTTCCGTTCTTTCTGGAAAGGGGCAGCTGCACGTAAAGTAGCATCAAATGCAAGGTCAAATGAACTGCCATTTGCCGATCTGGCCTGGATATACCGGCCGCGTTTCCGTTCTGTTTGTGTTCGGGAACGCCGCCCGCCATAACTGCGCACCATTTTATCTAATGGTGTATCCAAGCGGCGGGGTGTGAAAGATTCCCCTGATTTTACCTTTTGCCCCCCTTCCCACCAATTTGCATTGAATTGTTCAAAAACATTCTGGGTAGGAGTTGGGACTTCACCTTGTTGGGAGGGAAGTTCCCCCGCTTCTTCCCCCCTCAGACTTTTTTTGGGGAGTCCGATCCTTCTGCTGATTCTTTTTTTCTCTCAGAAGTTTGCGTGCTTTCCCCCTGTGAGCCAACCAACTGTTCAATACGCTCGCTAATTTCCTCAACGCCCATATCGTTATGCTGCAGGGGTCCACCTTTCATTCGGTGCGGTAATGCTAATTCTGCCGCTAAAGCAATATCCATATCTGTAAGATGGGTCCGCCCTTCCAGTGCTGCATGTGCTAGGGCGGCTTTGAGGATAACCAGGTCTGATCGATGGCCATCCACATTTAGCGACGCAGTCAGTGATGCAATCGCTAATAGGTTACGCTCAGTATGATTTACTTGGTCAACCAGCGTGCGTGCAAGAGCAATTCTCTTGGATAATTCTTCTTCTCTTGCTAACCATTCCTGCCGGAAAAGTTCTGCATCCTGTTCAAAAGCAAGATTGCGCTCCATGATCTGCACACGCTCTCGTGCCGTTCGGATGCCGTGGATCTCTACAGATAGCGCAAAGCGGTCTAATAGCTGAGGCCGCAGCTCCCCTTCTTCTGGATTCATCGTCCCAACAAGAATGAAACGGGCAGGATGGGTAAAAGAGATACCTTCCCGCTCAACAATATTCATACCCATCGCGGCTGAATCCAATAAAACATCCACCACATGGTCATCCAGTAAATTGACTTCATCGATATACAAAAGACCGCGGTTTGCTGAAGCAAGAATACCAGCGTCAAAACGGCGTTCTCCACGCTGGATAGCCGATTCAATATCCAGAGTGCCAACAACCCTATCTTCGGTTGCGGAAACAGGCAGATCCACAAATGGTGTCCTGCGGATCGCGATTGGCAATTCTTCTCCACGCTCAGCGCGTTCCCGGCATTCAGTACACCATGTTTCCGGACGATCTGGATCACAGGCAAATCTGCAGTCTTCGACAACTCTTACATTGGGTAGTAAGGCCGCCAGTGCCCTGGCAGCGGTTGATTTTGCTGTTCCGCGTTCTCCACGGATAAGTACGCCCCCTATGCGCGGGTTTACCGCATTCAAGATCAATGCGCGTTTCATACGCTCCTGCCCAACAATTGCAGTAAATGGATAAACAATCCTCATTCAATCATTCCTATCTATACTTTTTGGATACGCTGTAAGTTTACCATCAGTAAACATTTTCTTACGGAACTATAGAATTTCTAATAAAATGTTAAAAATTGATTAACGAATAAACTGGCAAAATCTTCAAAATTCCTATCACCGCTGCAAGCTATGGGGTATTCCACAAAGAATAACCACTTGGAGATAGCTAAAAGATCACAGCAGCATTCATCATGCTTAGTGAAAATCGTTGTCCATATTAAAGGGAAAACAGGCACATCAGCGCCTGTTTTTATATTATCAGGTAGATTTTTAATAAGCAATCGAATGGACAGAAATTCCCAAAGTACCCGGTCCAACATGAGTGCCAATAACAGGGCTTAAATTGTAAATTCCAATTTCATTGCAATCCAACTTCTGTTGAAGTTCCTCACGCATCGTTTCCGCTTCTTTCAATGCTTGAGCATGCATGATAGCAATATGGCACTTTTTCCCAGCCGCTTTTTCGCTCGCTAACTCTAATAAACGGCTAACGGCTTTCTTTTTGGTGCGCACTTTCTCCAGCGCATCGATTTTCCCTTCCTCATTAAGGGACAGGATCGGCTTGATATTTAACGCAGTTCCAAAGTAGCGTGAAGCGCCGCCAATACGGCCACCCTTATGCAGATATTTCAATGTGTCAACCATAAAAAACGTTCCCATTGAGTCCGCGATCGTGCGCGCCAGATCCGCAGCTTCACCCACTGATTTTCCGTTTTCCACAGCTGCAACGATCGCTTTAACGACTAATACCAGCCCAGCCGCGGCTGTTTTGGTATCAATGATTTCAACCGGAATATCTTTAAAGGATTTTTGTGCCATTAAGGCTGAATCTACTGTGCCGCTGATCCCTGAAGATATTAACGCGACGATAATACCATCATAGTTCGGCGCATATTCTTTAAATATCACTTCAAACTCTCCATACGTCGGCTGTGAGGTGGATGGGATTGTGGAAGATGTCTTCAACCGATCATAGAATTGATCTGGTGAGATATCCACGCCATCTTTAAAGGTATCTCCATCCCAGTGCAGATTCAAAGGGATTACTCGAATGCTGTGTTTTTTAACATATTCTTTTTCTAAATATGCTGTACTATCCGTTATTATTGCAATTTTTGCCATTGAAAACTCCTTCATCTAGTATAAATAACTACTTTTTAATCATAACAGTAAAAACAAACAATAGTTACATATTACCTGGTTTCATATTGACTTTTTTTGAAAATCATCTATAATATGGTTTAGTGGTCTGACCAACATACCATAAGAGAGGTGAATGTGGCTGAAATTCCACGGAAATCATTAGCAGATATTATTGCCAGCCAGATTGCAGCACAAATCTTAGATGGCACGTATAAAAGCGGATACCAGCTGCCAGCTGAGCGTGATCTTATAAAGCAGTTTGGTGTAAGCCGTTCCACTCTGCGCGAAGCGTTTAAATCACTTGAAGAGATCAACCTGATCGAATCTCGCCATGGTGTCGGCCGTTTTATCACAGAATTGAACGAAAAGAACCTTGCCCAAGCAAACAAGATGGCAAGTGATGGTGAAAGCCATGAGAATGCTCCCCATGTTCGCCTCACAAGTGAAGATTCACCAGAAGGACCCCGCCGTTTGCCCGTAACACCAGAGAAACCATTGATTATCCCCAATTTAAAAAAAGACAGATTGGGCACTTTCTCCTTCATCTCCTGGTGGGAACGTGAAAAAGTAGAGAATGCCAAAGTGATGATTGTCGGTGCGGGCGCGTTGGGAAACGAAGTGGTTAAGAACCTTGCCCTCATGGGGGTTGGGCATCTTTTCATCGTGGACTTTGATACAATCGAATTTGCCAATCTATCCCGTTCTGTCCTTTTCCGTGAAAGTGATTCAGGGCGCAATAAAGCGGAAGTGTCAGCCGCACGCGCAAAAGAGCTCAATCCAAATGTGCATGTGCAGTACTTCAATGGGGATATCACAACCGCCCTTGGTTTAGGTGTTTTCCGCCGGATGGATGTCATCATCGGTTGCCTTGACAACCGGGAAGCGCGGTTAGCGGTCAATCGGTTCTCGTATTGGATCAACAAGCCGTGGGTTGACGGCGCTATTCAAGAATTTTTCGGATTAGCGCGTGTCTTTGTTCCGGGCGAAGGCGCCTGTTTCGAGTGCACGCTTACTGAACAAGCGCGCCGAGATCTTTCTATTCGTTACTCCTGCCCGCTCTTAGCCCGCGAAAATATACTCCTTGGCAAAGTTCCTACTACGCCAACAATCGCGTCAATTATTGCGGGTATACAATCTCAGGAAGCTCTTAAACTGATCCACAATAAACCGGTTGAGCCCGGCAAAGTCTTCCACTTTAACGGCATGACCAACGAGGTGCACACCACCGCTTATACGCCGGTGGAAGATTGCGAAAGTCATTGGACCTATGGCGATATCACCGAACTTCCCCTTCGGGCTGATACTACCACGCTTGAAGATATGCTTCAGATCGCCCATCGTGATCTCGGACCGGATGCAGTGATTGAATTAGATCAAGAATTGGTGTTAGCCCTCAATTGTCCGCAGTGCGGCACACGCGAAGAGGTTTTACAGCCAATCTCGGCAGTAGGGTTCAACCGCGCCCACTGCCCCACTTGTGGACTGCTGCGTGAAATAGAAATGACGCACACCATCTCCGGCGATGAGAACTTTCTCTCAAGCACACTTGCCAATATCGGAGTGCCTCCGCTCCACATCCTCAGAGCATACAACACCGAAGAATATCGGTTCTATGAATTGAACGGCGACCTTAAGGATACGCTTCACTTCAACCACTTTGAACGTCCTTCATCCGAAGCACCTATCAAACTCACTGGCCGGATAAAGCTCAAAGACAGGGTTGTCTTGAAAAAGCGCCCGAAGATCATCATTCACGAACCTGGAATTAAAATCGCTGGTTCAAAAGAAGATGACAAACAGCAGGAACAGGTCATTAAAATAATGTCCGGTAGTCGCAAAAAGGATAAGGAATTATCATGAGGGTTTTAAATGGGTTATTAAAATGGTTGGCAGTTCTGGCGTTCTGCTTATCCGCTGGATTATTGGTGATCATTTTTCTCTCCGACCAACCGCAAATCAACACTTTTCTGTTACGCATATTGATCTTACTGGCAGTTGGTTTTATGGGTGGTTTATTCATGCGCTTCCTGTTCAGAAAAGTATTCGCTGTTGTTCTCATCTTGATCGGATTAATAACCAATGTCCTGGCAGTATTAATAATTGATTATTTTTATGAAACGGAGTATTTCCTTTCCTTTGTAACTAAAGACTTTAAATTTCAAATTCCTTCCGCGAGTGATGCCGCCCAAATCATCCTTTTATTTTTGATCTCACTTCCCGCAATTCTGGTTTTCCGGCGCAAGAAAAAGCCCAGGGTATCTAAAAAAGAACCCCAACAACCCCGCCGGACCCTTTCTGACCGGATAAAACCAATTACATATCAAGTAAACCCTATGAACTGGAATATTCGACTTCCTAAAATAGGTAAAAAAACATCCAAATCTACTGCTGTCAGGAATGGTAACAAATCTGCAGCTTCTTCGGTGCATGTCTCAACCCCTTCTTCAAAAAGCATAAAAAATCGAACATCTCTGAAATCAACAACACATAAGAAAACTTTAACAAAAAAGATCAAACTTCCAGGCATCCGACCGCATCACATAAATAACGATGTGAAATTAATGGGCGAAGAAGAGCATGTATGCCCATACTGCCTTGAAGAAGTGGTAAAGAATGACCCCCGGGGCGTAGTTATTTGTCCTGAATGCGGCACCTGGCACCATAAGGACTGCTGGGATGTGACAGGCGCTTGTGGAGTGGCACACCGCAATGAACTTTGAAATTGCTCATTTTTGGAGGAACGCATGGCGGATATTGCAGTAACTATCGTATTACCAAATGGAGGTGCCCGCAGAGCGGATATTCCGGATGATGTCCCGGTAAGGGACTTACTAGCGGAATTAGCTTCGCTCCTGGAACTCCCCACAATGGGTCCAGACGGGCGGCCGATGGGCTACCGAATAGATAGCAAAGCGCTCGGCCGCGAGCTCCTGGAGAGTGAAACACTAAGCATGGCCGGCATCCCGGCAGATGACCGCTTGATGATCACTACAGATATTACTGCCGGAGCAATTTCCGTCAATTCCAACCCCCGCCTAAGGCGCCTGCGGAAAGATTATGAACTTATCCAGGAAGTTGCCGCGCGCAGCGACCTGATCCAGATTAAAGCAAAATCTGAACGGAGGGGGTTGCCACCGGAGCGCTACATCATTACCTACAAATGCAAGGGCATCATTGGTACTGACCGCAGAGGGAATCCAATAATCGGTGCAAGGCACCAGGTTGAGATCTATCTGCACAGCCAGTACCCACAGCGCTGGCCAGGAATGAAATGGCTTACTCCAATCTGGCACCCAAATATTAACCACGCCAATGGCAGCGTGTGCATCGATGCTGCATGGTGGTCTGCCAGTCGGTCTTTAGATAGATTGGTGATCATGCTGGGAGAAATGGTGCAGTATAAGAATTTTCATGACGATCCCAGCAAACCCCCATTTCCATGGGATATGGAAGCCGCCCGCTGGACAAGGCAGTTCAGGAGAACCCATCCTAATTATTTCCCAGTGGACAAGCGCGAACTGCTGCGCCCTGAACGGGTCAAGATCAGCAAACCGAAGGTGCGGGCGAAACCAAAAATCAAATTGAAATAATTGAAAGGAGTAGAAAAATGGCTGATAAGAATATTACTTTAGTACTACCTTCTGGAGGTACGCGCAACGCGGAAGTTCCGGATGATGTCCCGGTGAAAGAATTGATGCCTGAACTGGCGACCACCCTGGAACTGCCAACTGTCGGTCCTGATGGCCGTCCCGTTAGCTACCGATTGGACAGCAAGGCCCTGGGCCGTGAACTGCAGGAAGATGAAACGCTGGAAGCAGCAGGCGTCCCTGAAGATGACCGTCTGATGATCACAGCTGATATCACTGCCGGTTAATAGGTAAATACCCCGGAGCAGCCGCCATGAATATTACTCCGCGCGTAAGGTTATCAGAGAACAGCCAGGTACAACCGGTGAACTCTCGAATTCCCTATCATCGGGCTGTCCGCTGGCAGCCGAAAGACGAGGAAATGAACCTGCTGCAGCCCCCTCTGGCTATCTTCCTGACACAGATAGCCTTTGTGCGCATGTGCGCCCATGCTGGCAGTGACCTGGATAATGAGGTCGGGGGATGGATGGCAGGGAAATACTGCCGTGATTCTCAGGATGATACACCTTTCATTGTTATTGACACAATCCTGCCGGCTGTTTACACGGAGCATGGTGCTGCGCATCTAACATTCACGGGTGATACCCAAATCGCTCTGTACAATCATCTTGAAGAACATTTTCCCGAGAAAGTCTTTTTAGGCTGGTATCATACCCACCCGCGCATGGGCATATTCTTTTCCCAATGGGACACATGGCTGCATCAGAACTTTTTTCCAGAACTATGGCAGGTTGCCCTGGTGATTGAACCACACAAATCGATCGGTGGGTTCTTTATCCACCAACCTGACGGTACATTAGACCAGAAGAATTACTTTGGCTTTTATGAGCTGACCAATAAGCGCCAGAGAAGCGTAGTCTTTTGGCGGAACCTGCAGCCTGCCGTTGAAAAGACCAACATACAAGAGGAGGTTACATCTAAATGAGTCGTTTAACACGTTTTTATACTTACGGTATTCTGGGTGCCATCGGCGGATTGATCGGATGGCAGATCAGTAATATCCTGGGTTTATCTTTCACAGATAACTTTTTCCTGAGTGAAGTGATCATTGGAGCAATGCTGGGGGGCGTGATTGGTTTGCTGATTGGTTTTGGAGAAGGCATTGCAGCCCAGAGTTTTTTATATGGATTAAAAAAATCCCTGCTTAGTGCCCTCCTGGGTGCTGTTGGCGGAGCGATTGCGCTGCCCATCGCCGAAGGTGTTTTTCTATTTATTGGTGGGCAGGTATGGAGCCGGCCGATTGGATGGGCTATCTTCGGACTACTTACAGGTCTCGCGACCGGTATTACCGGCGGTGCGCAGCTATGGAAAGGCGGCCTGGGCGGCCTCATCGGCGGCGCTCTAGGCGGCGTGCTTTTAGAAGCTGCCCGTTCCATGTTCGCTGACCCCCTGATGGGAAAAGCAGCCGGCTTGATGCTGCTGGGTCTTTCGGTCGGCGTGTTCATCGCGCTGATCGTATTCATGCTCTCACGAGTATGGCTTGAAATCACAAATGGCAAGATGCGCGGCATGGAATTCATTTTAGATAAATTCCTCGGCAAGGAAGCCCCATCCGCCGCAATTGGCAGCAGCCCCTTAAAGTCCGATATTGTGATAGCTGATCCGGACATAGCGTCGCAGCATGCGATCTTAAAAGGCGAAGGGACCTACTTCACGCTGAAAGATATCAGCATGACCGGTACGTTTATTGATGGCAGGAAGATTGAAGTAGCCCGCCTGCACCCTAACCAGCGCATCCGTATGGGTAAATCAGAGATGGTCTACCATGAGAAGAGGTAAATAATGATGAAAATTAAAATAAGACCATTTCTGACAATAACTCTATTGCTGCTTACAGGCATCATTGCTGCCTGCCAACCCTCGCCGAAGGTTAAAAGCGAAGGTACCTATACGCTTCAGATCACCCAGATCGATACGACCGACTTCCCGCTTGTAAATGTGTATGTCTCTGTTCAGGATGCCAATGGAGAGCCAAAAGTAGTAAACACAGAAAAAATTCAACTTTTAGAGAACGGGCAGCCGGTCAGCAATCAGAACATTCAGGGAACCGGTAATGTCGGCCCTCTGACCACATTACTGCTGATCGATAACTCAGGCAGCATGAATTACGCTGAAAAACTGACCAGCGCCAAAGAAGTGGCTAAGGAATACCTCAATCAAATGCGCGCTGGAGACCAGGCGGGTATTATCACTTTCAATACTCAAGTTAAAACAGTGCAGGAAGTTACTGTCGATAAAGATTCACTGGAAAAAGCGATTGATGGTATCTCAGCCAACAGCGATACAGCGATGTACGATGCCCTTGTTACCGCGGTTGAAACGCTCAATCCCCTTCCCGGCCGTAAAGCGATCATCGTTCTCACGGATGGCATGGACAATCAAAGCGTAGCAGACCCAGACGCCGCACTCGCGAGCATTGGTTTTGGTGGTTTATCCATCTCTACTGTTGGCTTCGGGCAAGTGCCTGAAGGCGAAGAAGAGGCGGATGCCTACAGCGGTATAGATGAAACTACACTGCGTTATATTGCTGATAATGCCGGCGGTAAATATGGGTATGCCGAAAATAAAGAGCAGTTATCCGCACTGTATGACCAGATACGGCGTTCGCTGCAAAGTGAAGTGGTCATCAGTTATGTAACACCGCTTGATCTGCGTGATGGTGTGCTCCGCGCGCTGACGGTAACCTTATCTGACCGGTACAGCGGTGTGGGCGGTGAATCTCAAACCAGCTTCAACCCGGGCGGTTTGGTGCCTGAAGTAGCCCAGCCCGCTTCCTGGCTGACATTCGGAATCATTCTCGCAGTGCTGGTTGTGCTGCTGTTTATTCCGGTAGCTATCCTTGCGGTTAGAAACAGGAAACCCAAAAAACGTAAGGTCAAGATCACCCTTAAAGATTAATAAATTACCCTCACTCTCACCCCAGTGAAAATGGCTTGCAGTTGCAGGCCATTTTCATTTATTTTACGGTAAAATGGCAGGGGTAAACACCAGACAATATGATAAGGAACACTGCTAATTAATGCCGCAAAAATATTTCAGCATCCATGGACATTTTTACCAACCCCCCCGGGTAGATCCCAGAACCGGTCAAATACCTCAGGAAGCAGGCGCAGGGCCATTCCCGAACTGGACCGAGCGCATTTATCATGAATGTTATCTGCCTAATGCGAACAAAGGGAATTTCGAGAAAATCAGCTTTAACTTTGGCGCAACCCTTTCTGCATGGTTGGCAGAATACCATCCGGAGACACTCGCCGAAATTATCAAGCAGGAAAACGCGGTTTTTAAAAAGTATGGAATAAGCAACGCGATAGCACAGCCGTACTTTCATGTTATTATGCCGCTCATTCCCCGCCGTGAAAAAGAAACCCTGCTTCGCTGGGGAATCCATGAATATAAGACCCGTTTTGGACATCCCCCTCAGGGAATGTGGCTGCCCGAAACTGCTGTGGATCTGGAATCTTTAGAAGTACTCGCGGAGCACGGCATCCAATTCACGATCTTAGCTCCCTGGCAGGCAAAAGATTCCTCTCTGGATATCACCCAACCCTATCGCATCCGCCTGCAGAATGACAAAGAGATCATCGCGTTCTTTTATAACAGTTTCCTTTCCTGTGAGATCAGCTTTAATACAAGCACCACTATGGATGCGGATGAATTTGTTTCAGATTGGCTCATTCCCCAGTATAAAAACATGCACCGGGACCGGGACCAGTTGTTCATGGCAGCTTCCGACGGTGAACTCTATGGGCACCACATGCCGGAGCGCGAGGAATTTCTCGCCTACCTCTTTGACCATTCTCTCAAATTGGCTGATTTTCAACCCACCTTTCCGGCACAGTGGCTGCAGCTGCATCCAGCTGATCAAACCACTGAGATCAACGAAAATACATCCTGGAGCTGCCACCACGGCATACAGCGCTGGCAGGGTGTGTGCGGCGATGCGCCCACTGCATTCTGGAAGGCGCCTTTAAGGCGTTTCCTGGACCGATTAGCGCTGGACCTCGACGAAAAATATTTCGATTTCACGAAGAAGTATATTGACGATCCGTGGGCGCTGCGTGATGCCTATATCGAGGTACTCCTTGGATCGGTTTCAGTAGAAGATCTGATCAGCGATTATGCGAAACAGCCCATCAATGAAAATGAAATCGGAATGATCACGCACATGCTTGAATCTCAGTATGAGCGCCTGCGCATGCATTCATCAGATGCCTGGTTCTTCTTCGGTTTTGCCAACATTGAACCAATAAATAGCTTGAAATATGCAGCCCATGCGGTGTGGCTGGTACGATCCGTTACCGGTGAAGATGTCAGCATCAATCTCCTAAGTGAATTAGAAAAAGCAGTCAGTGTTAAATCAGATTTAACAGGAGACGTCGCTTTCCGCAGGGCCCTCGCCTCATATGAATAGATTATCGCTGCTTCTTTGGTATTAATGCTTGGTTTACGAAATACCTATCCTTGAATAAATTCTTCTTATTTTATTATTCTTTTCAGATCAAATGATTCCATTTACTTCATTGTCGGTGCTGCATTCAGGGAATATCTGATTGTTCCATTTCCATTCATTTAATTTCAAATCCCGACTTCTTATTCATTAAAAACATTGACATCACACACAAAAATAACTATACTGTTCATATATTCGCATTTTACTACATTCAATTGCAATATATTGCAATACTATTTAATACCATCGAAATTACAGGTTATGTTATAAATCGCACTGCGGATTTTTTTATAAAAAGCTGTATCTAGGAAAAGGCAGGTAAACAAATGACAAAATTCTGGACAGAAGAGGTAATGAGCACGTTGAAACCCGTGATCGCCATGTGCCACTTAAATGCGCTTCCCGGTGATCCTTATTTTGATGAGGATGGCGGCATGAAAGCTGTGATCGATTGGGCCCGTAAAGACCTCCTTGCGATGCAGAACGGGGGCGTGGACGCGATCATGTTCTCCAATGAATTCAGCCTGCCCTATCTCACCAAAGTGAACACAGTCACAACCGCTTCAATGGCGCGCATTATCGGCGAACTCATGCCTGATATTCGTGTGCCCTTCGGTGTCAATGTCCTCTGGGACCCGATTGCCTCGCTTGACCTGGCAGTTTCCGTAGGCGCAAAATTCATCCGTGAGATCTTTTCGGGCGTGTACGCTTCTGATTTTGGCTTATGGGATACCAACTGCGGTGAGACCATCCGCCATCAGCACGCCATCGGCGCCCAGAATGTGAAATTATTATTTAATATTGTCCCTGAAGCTGCCCGCTACCTGGGGGACCGTGATATTGTGGATATTGCCACATCAACGGTTTTCAATCACCGCCCGGATGCGCTGTGCGTTTCTGGCCTGACTGCTGGCGCGGAAACGGATGCCCAGACCCTTAAATTGGTCAAAGAAGCTGTACCTGATACTGTTGTCTTCGCGAACACAGGCGTCCGTCTGCAGAACGTCGCGGAACAATTAAATATCGCTGACGGGGCAGTGGTGGGCACCACATTTAAAGTCGATGGGGTCTTCGAGAACCACGTGGACGAAAAACGCGTAAAAGAGTTCATGGAGGTGGTTAAATCCCTCCGAAAATAACAATAATAACTAAATGTATTTTTAATACCCAAAGCGGTTAGTATCTCCTGATCACCGTATATTTGAGGGTGTGGAAAAAGTCACATTAATGAGCAAATGCAATATATTTTTTAGGTAAAAACCACCATATATGGCGCTAAAACGTGGTAATTTTCAAGGGAAATCTTGTTTTTCCACACCCTCATATTTCGTTCTTGACAAGAAATAAATATATGGTAGTATATTGTTAA